>NZ_JCAFSW010000004.1:0-357367 GCF_059369635.1 Stenotrophomonas sp. YJH_SMC_58 | reverse complement strand
CGGGCGGCGGGCGGCGGGCGGCGGGCGACAACCTACGGGGGTAGAGTCGACTGTCAGTCGACTATCGCGCGCAGCGCGGGCTTCCAGGCGGTATCGCCAACAGCAGTCGACTAACAGTCGACTCTACCCCGTCGGGTGCCCCAGGCCAGACGAATGCCCCCGTGCACATGCTCCACAGGCATCACCTCATGCCCTCGCACCACGCAGCGCCCCGCATCTGCACCCGTAGCATCAAGCCATGCCCAGCCCACCCGCCGATCCCAGCGCACCGCTCGTCGCCATCGTTGCCTGCCACGGCCAAGGCCTGTTCGAGTTCGGCTGTGCGGTTGGCCTGTTCGCGCCGGTGCGGCCGGAACTCGGCGTGGCCTGGTACCGCACCCAGCTGTGCGCGGGTGAACCGGGTGCGCTGCGCATGCTTGGCGGAACGCAGGTGCAGCTTCCCTACGACCTCAGCACAGTTGATGACGCCGACATCATCGTCATTCCCGGTTGGCGCGAGCCCAGCGAGCGCCCGCCACAGGCGCTGCTTGATGCACTCATCCGTGCCCACGGCCGTGGCGCGCGCATCGCTTCGATCTGCTCCGGTGCCTTCGTGCTGGCGTGGGCCGGGCTGCTCGATGGCCGCCAGGCCACCACCCACTGGCGCCTCACCGAAGCGCTGGCACGCGAGTTCCCGCGCATCGATGTGCGCGAAGATGCACTGTATGTAGACACCGGCAGCATCATCACCTCGGCCGGCTCGGCCACCGGCATGGACATGATGTTGCACATGGTGCGCAAGGATTACGGTGCGCGCGTGGCCAACCTGGTGGCCGAACGGCTGGTACTGGCGCCGTGGCGTGATGCCGAACGCAGCCAGCGTGTCAGCCGCGCCATTCCCCATGGCGAGCCCACGCGCCTGGCAAGGCTGATGGAATGGATGCGCCGCAACCTGCGCGAGCCGCACTCGCTGGGCAGCCTCGCCGAGCAGGCCGCACTCAGCCAACGCACCCTGCAGCGGCAGTTCCTGGAGGCCACCGGCCTGTCGCCCATCGACTGGCTGATCCGCGAGCGCGTGGCCTACGCCCGTGAGCTGCTGGAAACCACCGACCGGCCGCTGCAGTGGATCGCAGAACAGGCTGGCTTTGGTTCGCAGGAATCGTTCCGTCGTCACTTCCGTGGCCAGGTCGATGCGAGCCCTACCGAGTACCGCAGCCAGCATCGCGGCGGTGTTGGCGCGGATCGGCTGGTGGGTTGCTGATCCAGCTCAGCGCTCTCCAGCGCCACGTGAGAAAAGGCTCACGGCGGACGGTGGAGACCCACGTATAGTGATGGGCGTCACACGAAGCCCCTTCCATGCTCCACGCATTTGCTTACTCCAGCCACATGTCGGCTGGGCTTTCCGATGAAATCCTCCGGCAGATCGTTTCCCGATCCGCCGCGTTCAATCGCCGGATGGACGTGACCGGTGCATTGCTCGTCGATGGGCACCGGTTTTTCCAGTACGTCGAAGGCCCTCCCGACGGGCTGGAGGCGGTCAAGCGCCGCATCCATGACAGCCGATCGCATGCTGCCATCGTGCCGGTACTGGACATGGCGATCAGCACGCGTGCTGTTCCCTATTGGGCCATGACCCGCATCGAGACCGGGCAGGTCGTGGTGTCCGGCCTGGTCAATGCGCGATGGGACGAATTCGGCCATTCCGTTCCGGGCATGGATCAGCTCGTCGGCCTGCTGCGTCCGCACTTTCCGCGCATCGGCCCGCTCAGTGCGCACCATGCGCCCGTCGGATCCAGCTGAACCGCCGCCTTGCGCGCGTAGTCCCACGCGGCCGCGTGCTCCCTGCACACGTCATCATTCAAGCCGCGTTACCCATCGTTCCTGCCAGATCCACAGCATGCCTGTACCCGCTCAACCTTCAACGCAAACACGTGCCTCGCCCGCCGAGTTGTTCGAGGTCGTCGTCCTGCGTGCAGGCACGGCCCTGTTCGCGATCGACGTCCAGGCTGCCGTGGAAATACGCGGCCCCGAGACCTTCGGCCCCGCAGATCATCAGGGCCGGCGGACCCTGGAGGTACGGGGGCAGCCGTTGCCGGTAGCCGACCTGCGCAGGCTCAGCGGTCAACCGGCATTCGGTGGCGGCAGCCCTGCCGTGCTCTTGATCAACGCCGGTAGCGCAACCCTGGCGCTGGCGGTGGATGAAGTGCTGGAGATCGAGACGCCGGACGCAACGCCAGACGTATCCGCGCCTGCCGAGGGTCGGGTGTTCAACTTCTGCAGCCGGCATGTTCGGGTGGATGCCACACGTTCGGCTGCGCTGATCGAACCGCAGTCGTTGCTGGCTGAAATGGCCGTGCGGGACTGAGGTGCCTCTGCTCAAGGGCGCCTGCGAACCGGTTGAGACCGCATGCGCCAGCACTGCGCGGCAAAGCCCAGCACAAACACCGCAGCCAATCCCAGCAGCGTGTGCAGCACCACCGGGGCCATCGGCGCGGCAGCAATCGGATGCGCTGCCGGCACGCGGGTCAGCGTTTCGTTGACGCCGGGCACCAACGACAGCAGGAAGCTGAAAGACAGCGCAAACGTCGATGCATAAGGTGCTGCGCGCCCCAGCCAGCGCAGCCGCGCGGCCAGCACGCCGCCGAATGCCACCAGCAGCACGATCACCCCGAATGCGTGGCCGGGGTTGATCCCGCCCGTGCTGGACACGGTGAACGAGGTGGCCACCGACAGCACCAGCCCCACCAGGTACAGCTTGCCCGCGCGCGTGGCGGGATCGATTGCGCGATGGCGAATGAAGGCATACAGGCCACTCAACACCGGGATCAGGCTGACAGCGGTATGGATCACGCCAAGCGTGGACAGAGGGTGGGACATGGGACATCTCCAGGGATAGAATGAACCTACTAGTAGGTAGGCATTGGACTCAAAAAGAAGGCCCGCGTCGCCGCAGGCCCACCACACATCTCTCAGAGCGCCGCACTCACCCGCGCGATCGCCAACTGTGCCAGTGCCGCGAAGGTCGCCGCGTCACCAAAACCGCGCGCGGCCAGCATCGCGCCGTGCACCGAGGACATGAACGCCCTGGCCTCGTCCGCAGGGGAACCCTGCAGGCGCAACTGGCCCAGCGCCGCGCCCTTCTCCAGCGTCACCGTCAGCCACCCGCTTAGATCCTCGAAATGCCCGCGCACTTCATCGGCAATCTCCGCAGGGATCATCGGCGCCTCCGCTGCCAGCATCGCGCAGATGCAGAACGACGACGTCCCCCCTGCAATGCAGCTGGACCAGTACTCCACATAGGCGTTGAGCTCCTGCAGCGGGTCGTCCAGCTGCCGGTCCAGCAGCGCCAGGCCTTCGCGCGCCTCGGCCCGGTACAGTTCAACCACCGTGCGCACCAGGTCCGCCTTGCTGGGGAAGTGGTGATGGATGCTGGCCTTGCTGATGTTCACCCGCGCGGACACGTCGGCGTAGCTGAAACCGTTGTAGCCACCGGCCTCCAGCAGCGAACGGGCATGGGTCAGGATCTCCTGGGCCTTGGGCGAGAGCGACTCTTTCATTTCGCCAATCTACTAGTAGGTTGAAACGCTGTCAACTACCCGCTGCCGGGCTCGCCGGGCATGGCCCGGCGCTACCCACGCCCCGCTCAGTCCTCCTGCACCAGCTTGAACTCGCGCAGCAGACCACCGATCTGGGTCTTGTCCAGCTTGTTCATCAGCAGGTTGCGCAGGAACGCTGGCCCGGGAATGTCCAGTTCCTTGCCATCACGCAGGCGCCCGGTCGCGGCCAGCAGCGAGCGCACGTCATACGTGGAATTGAACACCTCCGGCACGCCACGCTCGATCCCCAGCAAGGTGTACACCGCCTCCATCGGCGTGCGCACCGAGTACTCGGTGGTGAAGATGCAGTCGCGCTGCTTCGATTCGGCGAACTGGCCGATGAAAGCGAAGTTCACCGCACCTTCCGGCACCACGTCCGGGCGGTCACCTGCCTGGCGTGGCATGAAGAACGCCGTGATGTACGGCATCATCACCGGCACTGTCTTCGCGCCGGTCGCCGCCAGCTCGTCGATCTCCTCCACCGGCACGCCCAGGTGGTACAGCCACTCGCGGGTGATCTCCTCGCCGGTGCAGTCCTGCATCGGCTTCTTCACGTAGTCGCCGGGCGTATCCACGAACAACGAATACACCCAGACCACGATCTGGTCCTTGGGCTGGTTCTTGAAATGTGGCTGGCGATTCACCGTCCAGCTCATCAGCCAGCGCGAGTCGCGCACGCTGACGATGCCGCCGGTCACCACTTTGCCGCTGAAGGGATCGCGCTTGGCGATCTTCTGGATGTAGGCCGGAATGCGCGCATCCAGCGTGGTCACCGTTGCCGATTCCCACTTGGTTTCTGGAATGTGCGCGCCGAACACATCCGGATGCCCGAACGCGTCATCCTTCGCGGCAATGCGGCGCCACAGGTCCCAGGCAGGCGCCGGGCCTTCGTTCAGGCGTGCCGCAGTGTGGTGGTCGCCATTATCCGAGTTCTCGGTCAGCGAACCGATGGTCATGAACAGCAGATCATCCGCGCCGAGATCCACGCCACCGGCTACACCGTCATGCATCCAATGGATGCGCGTGGCCTGCTTGCGGTCCGGCTGCAGATCAAAGTCGACGTCGGTCACCTCGGTACCGTACTGGAACACCACGCCCTGGTCCTGCAACCACTTCACCAGCGGCAGCACCAGCGATTCGTACTGGTTGTACTTCGTGAACTTCAGCGCCGAGAAATCCGGCAGGCCGCCGATATGGTGGATGAAGCGATGCAGGTACAGCTTCATCTCCAGCGCCGAATGCCACTCTTCGAACGCGAACATAGTTCGCCAGTACAGCCAGAAGTTGCTGTCCAGGAAATCACGGCCCAGTACTTCGTTGATGCGCTTGTTCTCCATCTCCTGACGGGTGGCCAGGAACAGCGCGACGATGTCCCTCTGTGCCTGCTCGGTCAGCGTGAACAGGCCATCGGTGTGTGCATCCTCGCCGCGATTGATGGTGGCGCGCTGCAGCGAATAGTTCGGGTCGTCCTTGTTCAACCAGTAGAACTCGTCCAGCACGCTGGCATCTTCGATCTCCAGCGACGGTATCGAGCGGAACAGGTCCCACAGGCACTCGAAATGATCTTCCATCTCGCGGCCACCACGGATCACGAAACCCTTTTCCGGCACCTTCAGGCCATCCAGCGCACCGCCAGGAATCTGCTGCTGTTCAAGAATGGTGATGCGTTCACCGGCCATGCGCCCATCGCGCACCAGGAACGCGGCGCCGGCCAGCGAGGCCAGCCCCGACCCCACAAACCAGGCGCGCTTGCCATCGACACCGGCTGGCTTGCGCGGGCGCGCGAAGGCTTCGTAGTTGCCACTGCTGTAGTACATGCGCTGCTCCTTCCTGGAGGGGGTGACCCCACTCTAGCGCCGAACCGATGTACCGATTCCTGCATGCATGCTGCGACCGAATGACGCAGCGGCGTCAGAGCTGGCGGCCCAGCAGCATGCCTGGCCAGCCGTCCACGTTGAACGGCGCAATTCGCGTGTAGCCGCAGGACTCGTAGAAGCCCACCAGATCACCGCTGCCTCCGCCATAGCAGTCCACGCGCAGATGGTCGAGGCCGGCAGCGCGCGCCTGCTCATCGGCAAACGCCATCAGGCGACGGCCAATGCCGCGCACGCGCGCATCACGCGAGGCCACCAATACCCGCACGTACAGCTCCGGCCCATCGGGCGCCGGCACATAGGGCATCGACTCGCCCAGCGCCAGGAACGCACGCACCTCACCCTGCTCGTTCTGGGCCACCCATGCGCCAGGCAGCGCGCACGCATCGGTCACCTGGGTGACCCGGCGCGGCACCGTGGACCACGGCTCGCTGCCCCATTGCTGCAGATTGCCAATGGACACGAACCATTCAATCACCTCATCGAACAGCGCCAGCACCGCAGGGGCATCTGCCGCACTGGCGCGGCGGATGGTCAAGGTGTCCTCTCCTGTTTCAGTCATGCACGTACTCCTGTCAACGCGTCAATCAGCTGTCACGAGGATGCCGGCCAGCGGCCGGCACTACCAGGGTCGGAAGTCCCTGGGCTGGATTTGACATGCAGGCATTTACCTGCATATAGTCCATCCCAAGGGCGGCACCTGCCTGCCCATGCGAGGAAGCTGCAATGGTGGATATCGCACACAGGGTCGGCATCAAGGCCCCCGCAAGCCAGGTGTACCAGGCGCTGGCCACCCCCGAAGGCGTGGCCGCCTGGTGGGCAGAAGACGCCCACGGCGACCGCAACGTCGGCGGCACGGTCAAGGCGCGTTTCACGAACAACGGCCAGGAAATCGGTGCCATGGAAATGCAGCTGGAACAGCTCATTCCCGGCGAGCTGGTGCTCTGGAAGTTCCTGGCCGGCCCTGCCGAATGGATCGGCACGCGTGCGCGTTTCGCGCTGAAACAGGAAGGCGACTACTGCATCGTCCTGTTCACCCATGAAGGCTGGAAAGAGCGCGTCGAGTTCACCTCCCACTGCAGCACCAAGTGGGCGGTGTTCCTGATGAGCCTGAAGGCACTGCTGGAAACCGGCAACGGCCAACCCAACCCCCACGACGTCAGGATCGACAACTGGAACTGAAGACGTCCCGCATGAATGCAGACAAGGTATTCAAGGCGCTGGCCGATCCCACGCGCCGCACGCTGCTGGACCTGCTCTGCGAAGACAACGGCCAGACCTTGGGCCAGCTGTGCGAGCACCTGGACATGGCCCGGCAATCGGTCACCCAGCACCTGGGTCTTCTGGAAGACGCCAACCTGATCAGCACTGTGCGCCGTGGCCGCGAGAAGCTGCACTTCATCAACCCGGTGCCGCTGCATGAAGTCTATGAACGCTGGGTACGCAAGTTCGAGCAGCAGCGCCTGAGCCTGCTGCATGACCTGAAACGCGAACTGGAAGGAGAATGACGATGTCTGCAGAGTCAACCCGCTTCATCCACGTGATCTACATCGCGTCCACGCCACAGAAGGTGTTCGAGGCCATCACACGCCCCGAGATCGCCAGCCGCTACTGGGGCCACGAGAACGTCTCGGACTGGAAGCCCGGCTCGCGCTGGCAGCACGTGCGTGCCAACGAAACGCGCTCGGTCGAGCTGGTCGGTGAAGTGGTGGAAAGCACCCCGCCCTCGCGCCTGGTCATCACCTGGGCCGCCGCCTCGCAGGCCGACAACCCGGATGCCTACAGCCGCGTCACCTTCGACATCGTGCCCTACCAGGACATGGTGCGGCTGACGGTTACCCATGAGGAGCTGGAACCGGGCAGCGGCATGGATACCGGCATCCGCCAGGGCTGGCCGATCGTGCTGTCGAGCCTGAAGTCGCTGCTGGAAACCGGCAAGGGATTGGACGTATTTGCGAAGCCGAACTGAGTCGTGCCGCAATCGGCGGCGGCGCGCCATCCGCCGCCAGCGCTCCCCATCCGGTCAATCGCTCAATCTGCGCGAACGTCCATAACTGCCATGCACATCCTGCTTGATCCAATCTGCCAGCAGGCGCAGGTAGCCGTCGGTGATCCGCGTCGACACCCGGTTGCCCTCGGCATCGGTGCGGAACTCGACCATGCCGTGGTCGGTATCCGGGAACAGGTAGGTGTCGATCGGTTGCCCCGACGCGCGCAGTCGCGACAGGATCGAACGCGTGGCGGCAATCGGCGCGGCGCGGTCCTGCTCGGCCAGCACCCACAGCAACGGCACCTTCAGGCGGCGCAGCGCGGCCTCGGCGTCGTAGTCCCAGATCAGCTCCAGGTTGTCGAATCGCGCGCGACCGATCCGGCGCAGGTCAGCGTCACTCATGCGCAGCATATCGCCGCTGTATTCGCCGTTGATCGTCTTCGCCCACGGCGCGGCACCGATCTGCGCACGCACCCTGGCCAGTGCCTCGAACCCTTCGTTGAAATGCGTGCGCATCAACTGCGCGGTCGCGTCTGAAAGCTGGCCGACCTGCTTCATCGCCGTTGCATCCAGCTGCATGCGGCGTGCCTCGTCGAACAGCTGCTCGCGGTCCTCCTCGATCGGCGACACCACCAGGCCGAAACCGATCGCCACGAAATCGGCCTGCGAGCGCGTCGCCGCCAGCGGCGCGATCCACCCGCCCTGGCTGCCACCGAAGTAGCCGGCCTGACCGAATCGCCCCGCCGCCAGCTCACGTGCCTTGGCAAGCGCCGCCGCTGCATCGTCAGCCAGCAGCTCGAAGTTCTGGGTGTACTCGCCTTCCGAATCGCCGGTGCCACGCTTCTGGTAGGCGAACACCGAAATGCCCTGGGCCACCAGCATGCGCTGGTAGATGGCCGCCACCGCCATCGTGCGTTCCGAGCCGTGCACCAGCACCACCAACGGCCGTTTGGAGTCGGCCGGACCAGCTGGTTCGATCAGCTGCCCGACCAGTTTTGTTCCGGCACTGATGAACGTTGCATCGGTATCGCGGGTCGGCAGTCGCTGCCAGCGCTGCGTGGCTCCCGCAGGCGTCCTGAAGCTGACCACATCGCCGCTGCAGCTCACCGGCGCGTTGGCATCACCGGTGGCGCCACGTCGCCCGTCCAGCATCAGATAGCGCTGGCCCGTGGCCGGTGCCGCAGCGGGTGCGCCGAGCACCACGATGTTGCCCTGCTCGTCACCGTAGGCGCTGGCCGTGCACAGCTCGGCGGCCGCGGCCGGCAGACCCGAACACACCAGCACCGCCATCAACAACGAACGTCCTTTCCACCCTGCCATGCCCTTTCCCGGTATCGTGAACCCGCCTCGTGCGGGCGCCCGGCGCAGCCTAGCGCGTTCGTTCGCGAGATTCATGCTGTATCTGCTTACTGTTGGCCTCTCCCATGGCCATACTGGGCGTACGATACGAACTTCAGAGCGCACGATGCACACACATGTCGAACAGATCGGCAGCACCCGCGTCCTGCGCAGCGCCGATACAGGCCCGCTTCTGGATGGCAACGCCCTGCGCGACCTGGTCGGCGATGCCCTTGGGCACCAGGCCGAGTGGATCGCCGTGCCGGTGCAGCGCCTATCGGCAGACTTCTTCGAGCTGCGCTCCGGCATGGCCGGGCAATGGCTGCAGATGCTGGTGAACTACCGCCTGCACTTCGCCGTCCTGGGCGATGTCAGCGGCTACCGCGCACAGAGCGAATCGCTGGACGCGTGGATCACCGAGTGCAACCGTGGGCACAACGGCTGCTTCGTGGCCGACTGGGACGCCCTGCTGGCACGCCTGCCGGCCCCCGCCAGCACCGGCTGAACGCCGCCCCCACGCTCGCCCTCGCCAAACCCGGTTCCGACCGCGCTCCGACGGCGCCCGTCACAGCATCACCGGCAGGCTCCCCAGGCGACGTTCGATGCGTGCTTCAGACGCAGATTCCCTGCACAGCAAGGTGGCGGCGGTCACCCTCGGCTTCTGGGTGATGAAGATCGCCGCCACCACCCTCGGCGAGACCGCCGGCGACCTGCTGTCGATGACGCTCAACCTGGGCTATATGGCCAGCTCGGCCATCCTGCTGACGGTCTTCGCCGGCCTGCTTACCCTGCAATTGTCGGCACGGCGCTTCCACCCGGTGCTGTTCTGGTCGGTGGTGCTGGCCACCAGCACCGCAGGCACCACCCTGTCGGACCTGATCGACCGCACGCTCGGCCTGGGCTACGCCACCGGCGCCAGCCTGCTGGCCGGTTGCCTGGCGCTGGTGCTGCTGGCCTGGCGCATGTCAGAGAAGTCGATCTCGGTCAGCAACATCGCATCGCGCCGCGCCGAAGGCTTCTACTGGACTGCCGTGCTGTTCTCCAACACGCTCGGCACCGCGCTGGGGGATTTCCTCGCCGACGATTCCGGGTTGGGCTTCACCGGCGGCGCACTGCTGATCGGCAGCCTCATCGCGCTCACCGCACTGGCCAGCCGCATCAAGGGCATCAACCGGGTCATCCTGTTCTGGATCGCCTTCGTGCTCACCCGCCCGTTCGGCGCCACCTTCGGCGACCTGCTCACCAAGCCGCTGGAAAAGGGCGGCCTGGGCTTCGGCACGGTCGGCTCGTCGCTGGTGCTGTTCACCATTCTCGCTACGCTGGTGGCGCTGCCGATGTTGCAGCGCAAAGCGCAGCCGGCCAACTAGCGCGCCGTCCAGCCCCCATCCACCGGCAGCGCCGTGCCGGTAATCTGCGCTGCCGCGTCCGAGGCCAGGAACACCACCATCTCGCCCAGCTGCTCGGGCGTCACGAACTGCAACGAGGGCTGCTTCTCAGCCAGCAGCGCACGCGCAGCGGTCTCCTGATCCGTGCCTTCGCGCTCGGCCAATGCGGTGATCTGCTGCTCGACCAGCGCCGTTCGCACCCAGCCCGGGCAGATGGCATTGGCGGTGATGCCGGTGCCCGCATTCTCCAGCGCGGTCACCTTGGTGAACCCCACCACGCCATGCTTGGCCGCCACATAGGCCGACTTGTTCACCGAGCCAACCAGCCCGTGCACCGACGCGATGTTGATGATGCGGCCGGCGCCCTGCTGCTTCATGTGCGGCAACGACGCCGCCGTGGCATGGAACACCGCCGACAGGTTCAGCGCCAGGATCGCGTCCCATTTCTCGACCGGGAATTCCTCGATCGACGCGGTGTGCTGGATGCCCGCGTTGTTCACCAGGATATCGATGCGCCCCATCGTCGCGACGGCGTTTTCGATCATTCCGCGCACCGCCTCACCACGGGACAGGTCGGCACCGTCATGCGCCACGCGCACGCCGAACTCGGCTTCCAATTGGGAACGGATGCGCTCGATTTCCGCCGCATCGCCGAAGCCATTCAGCACGATGTCCGCGCCTTGCCGTGCCAGCGCGGTGGCGATGCCAAGACCGATACCGCTGGTGGAGCCGGTGACCACTGCAACCTTTCCAGAGAACATGAGCGAGCTTCCGTCGGGCACAGGCGGCCAGTGTAGCGTCACCGGCTCGCCGCTTTAACTGACACCCTCAAGTCGGCCCACAGCTAGAAGCGGATGCCCGCCCGATCAACGGACGCCAGCGGATTGGCCTTCCGCACCGCCTCCAGGAACAGCAGGAAATCGCGGTTGAACAGCGTCAGGTTGCTGGTGAACGTCACGCACTTTCTGCCCGATGCTTTGCTGAAGCACACCTGCCAGACATAGCGCCCGTAGATCTTGTCGGACGTTCGTGTGACTGAGGTGATCTGCGAAAGCGGAACCGCCGTGGGCACTGGCCCACGCCGCAGGTAAAAGGACGCCGCATCAAAGAAGTAGTGCTCCCGATCCTCTTTCCCATCCACCATCACCAAGGTCATGGACCTGCCGGAAATCCGGCGCGGAGCATGCAAACGCAGCCCCGTCTCTACGGACGAGCGAGCAGTTGCCGACATTCGCCGAAGGGTAAACCAGAGGATCACCAACGGAAGTGCCGCAAGGACAATGAAACCTACGGTCTTCAAAACAGTTTCCAGCGTGCTGGGCACACAGATCTCCAGGATGAATTTTCAGGCGATACCCAAGTAGATCCACGCCATGCGTGGATGCTCTCCCTCAGCGCCCCATCACTTCCAATGATCCGGCCCCAGGAACGGCAGGCTCAACACAAACACCGGAACCGCCACAGGGATCAGCGCCGCGCCGAGCACCTTGCCGGCCGCCGAACCCACACCCGGCTTGTCCTCCCTCTCCGGCAGGATCCGCTGCGCCCGTGCATTGATCGGCTGTACCAGCTTCCCCTTCTCTGCCAGCGCCGTAGCATCCGGCAACTTCACCCGCTCGCCGTCGCCCTCGAACAGCGCGCTGTAATAGCTGCCGCCCTTTCTTGAAAGATTGCAGGCCCGGTCAAACGCCAGCGCGTAACGGGTCCGGTCCATCGGCAGGTAGTAGCGCGCCCGCTCCTCCACGGCCTTGGCCTCGCGCGGGGGGACCTCAATCCGCTCCAGCTTGAACTGCGCGGCCTGTTCCGGCGTCACCTGCTCCGGCCGCAGCAGCAGCGCATAGCTGCCGTGCACCTTGGCCTTGTTGGCCGGGTCGCGCCAGTCCTCATGGAAGTACATCTGCGCGCAGGCCACCGCCTCGCGCAGCGGGCTGTCCATCAGCGCCCGGTACTCGCGGAACGGCGCGGCATTGAAGCGCATCGGCTCGTCATAGCGCGGCAACAGGTACAGCTGGCCGTCGTCGGCCACGAACGCACTGGTGATCTCGCGGCTTGAGGCGTGCTCCTCCGGGCCACTGGCACAGCCGGACAGCAAGCCAAGGCACAGGGCGGAGAGAATGAAGTGAATGGACGTTCGCATGTCGTGTTCGAGGGCTTCCCTGGGAAAACGGCCCCGCCCGGAAGAACGAGGCGAGCCCACCATGGTGCCACGGCACCGCATGCGATGCTGAATCCGCCCTACTTCAACCGCTCCACCAACCGCTGCCCCACCTCCAGCGCCGAAGCCGGGTTCTGCCCGGTAATCAGCTCGCGGTCCACCACCACATGCCCCGTCCACGGCGTGGCGTTACTGCTGATCGTCGCACCCGCCCGCTGCAACGCCGTCTGCGGGTAGAACTTCATCTCACCGCCACCCAGCAGCGGTTTGGCCTGCTCTTCCTCCTGGTTGCTGATCACCGTCATCCGGTAGCCGCTGTAGATCCACTTAGGCGTGGCCGGCATCGCACCCGCCTCCAGCTTCGCCACGAAACCCGCCGCATCCGGCAGCGTGGACAGCAGCGCGATCGGCCCGTGGCAGACCAGCGCGGTGGTCTTGTTGCGCTGGTGGAAGTCGGCCAGCAGCCGGCCCAGCGCCGGGCTCTTCAGCAGGTCCTGCATCGGCGCGTGGCCACCGGGAATGTAGACCGCATCGAAACGCGCGTAGCCCTGCTGCTCCACGCGCGCCAGGCTGACCACCGGCGAGGCCGTCGGCGAGGTCAGCGCCAGTTTCTCCAGCAGGTCCTTGTGCAGCGTCAGCTGCGCAGCGTCGTTGCCGAAGTACGCCGGCGTCACCGAGGACGCATCGACCGTCGGCGCCCTTCCCTGCGGCGTGGCGAAGGTCACCTCGTGGCCCGCGTCCAGCAGCAGCTTGACCGGCTGCATCAGCTCGTTGAGATAGAAGCCGGTGGACAGCACCTTGCCGTCCTTCAGGTCCAGGTGGTTCTCGTCGGACAGCACCACCAGCACGTTGGCGGCCTGCGCGCCGCTGGCGGCCAGGGTCAGGGCCAGCGCTGCGGCCAGCCGGGTCATCAGGTTCATGGGGGAACTCCTATCGGGGAATGGCGCCCACTTTATTCATCGCCCCAGCGGCGATAAATTGGCCCCATCGCAAAACATCTGTTCCCCGGAGAGCCAAATGAGCCGCAAGTTCGACTACCTGGGCGATGTGGAGGTGTTCCTGGCGGTGGTCGAGCACGGCTCGTTCACCGCCGGGGCGGTCGCGCTGTCCACCACGCCCTCGGTGCTGAGCCGCGCGGTCACCCGCCTGGAAGCGCGGCTGGGCCGGCAGCTGCTGCAGCGGACCACCCGCCGCGTGGGCCTGACCGACGCCGGGCGGCTCTATCTGGAACAGGTGCGCACCGCCTTCGGCCTGCTGGACGACGCCGAGCGCGACGTACTGGCCCAGGACGGTGCGCTGGCCGGCCGCGTGCGCCTGAGCGTGCCCACCACCTATGGCCACTACCGGCTGCCGCCCGTGCTGGCGCGCTTTGCGCAGCAGTACCCGCAGGTGCAGGTGGAACTGAACATCACCAACCGCAACGTGGACCTGGTGGCCGAAGGCTTCGACCTGGCCATCCGCCTGGGCCAGCTGCCGGACAGCGGGCTGGTAGGGCGAAAGCTGGAGGATGCGCCGTTGCTGCTGGTGGCTTCACCGGAGTACCTGCAGCGCCGCGGCACGCCGCAGACGCTGGACGACCTGCAGCAGCACCTGTGCCTGCCGTTTGTGATGCCGCGCACCGGGCGGCTGGCCCCGTGGATCTTCCGCGACAACGGGCGCGATGTGGACTGGCTGCCGCGTTCGTCCATCGAGACCTCCGACGATGTGCTGGGCGTGGTGTCGCTGGCCGAACAGGGCATCGGCATCTGCCAGAGCTATGCGTTCATCGTGCGCGAGCGGCTGCAGCGTGGGCAGCTGGTGGAGGTGTTGCCGCAGTTGCGAGGACGGTCGCGGCCGTTCTCGGTGATCTATGCGCCGCACCGGCGGCAGTCGGCGGCGGCGCGGGCGATGATTGAGTTGCTGGTGGGGAGCGCGGCTGAGGATAGCGTTGGTTGAAGTTAGGAGGCTCGTTGGTGGTGTCGGGTTTGAACCGCTTTTCGGGATGTGCGGCTGATCGCGTGCCGTTGCTTGGCGAGGCGGACTAAGAACTGTTGCAAAGAAGGCTGTCGCGCTATTCGCTTGTGGCATGGGCGATTGCGCCACTTTGATTCGCCATCAGCGGAGCAGCTGCGCGAATGCGTCTGCTGGCGTCGCGTGCTGCACGAATGGTGCGTGCCACAATAGTTCTTCGCTCTCGGATTCGACGATTCCTTCGCGAATTTCTATTGGCATTCGGAGCGGCGGCGTAAACACCATGGCGCGCCACCGACAACGGGTGGCTCGGGTCTGCAAACCCGAAGAAAGCGATGTCTGTAGTTTGCGCTTGCCCGTCGGCACCGTCCTTAACCGGTGCCGGCGGGCAATCCGTCGGCCTTTCTGGCGGGCGGTGCGTGGGGGCTTTCGGGCCCACCGGTTTATGACATCGCTTCTTCCGGTTTGCAGCCACGCATCGTCCGCCACCTCTTCACGGTGGCGCTGTTAAGCACAGCCACGGAAGCCGACGCCATGAACGAATCCGACACCTTCTCCTCGTACACCGTTGTTGAACCCATCAACGACGACACTCCCCTGCCCGACCTGAACTCCCTGCTCGGCATTCTCAAGCGCATGCGCGGCTGCGAGGGTGCAGATGGGCATCCTTGGCCGGAAACCGATGTCTCACCCGGCCGCCGCGTGAGCCTGGCTAGAAGTGAGCGCGCGATGGTTGGCGCACTGACGGTGCTGGAGCTGCTGCACGCGGCAGACCGCTGCCGGGTGGCCGCGGAGCCGGAGCGGCATTTGGATGAGGGGGTTGTGGATGGGCTGTTTCTGGCTTGCCGCGGGTTGGTTGAGTGGGCTTGTCGGGAGGTTAGGCCGGAGTAAATTAGGATTTTTCCCAATTTGCTCTTCGAGGCAACACACTCGGCCAAGCTCAGCGACACAGATTCCTGTCAGGCCGCCCCCATACCCTTTCATCGCTCGGTTAGAAGCGCGCAAACCTTCGCATTAGAACACAGGGCCTGAAAAATTCTCTGCCCTATAACTGGAAGATGATTCTAAAAAGGCGTAGAAGCTACGCCTCTCACTAGGATCATGCAGATCATAAGTGGCTATGTGATGGTAGCCATGAGGACGGACGTGGCTATAGAGCCTGATATCCAGATCCTCTGTATTTATTTCCACGGATAACCCAGCTATATCTATATCGTAAAGCCGCTTAGTGATTGAATGAGCAGAACTCGGAAAGTGGCTCTTATATTTTTCATTGTACTTTGGCTGAAAATATCGGATCAACCCAGCCTCAGCCAAGCAGATCTCTACCCGCCGACCCAAACCTGACCCAATCGCTTCCAAATCAGCCACAGGGTCTCGATCTGGAGCATCATCCAAGCTGCCGCCATCGCTATCGAACTGAAAAATAGCAATCGGATCATCATATTGAACCATAACGATCATGGCTTCCGACTCTGGATCATCAGCACTGATGTCCGCCAGGACCTGCTGCAAAGTAGCATGTCCCTTGAGACGATCCTTCGCAGAGCGACTGCCATCTCCATACGCCATTCCAACATATACGACTTCCAAATTCCTAACCGCAGGCGTATCAGTCCACGCGAAGAGACTTGGCATGAGATATGCCGCGAGGGTATGCACCACCTTTTCATCTCGAATCAAATCAATCGTACGATGCGGAAATGGTGAGTAGGCAAGCTCCAGCGACAACTCGCCCTCCATGGCGAACTTTATTGGGAGCCAGAAACCTCCTTCGCTATACTCCATAACGCCTTCAGTACGCCCTTCTCCAACCCTGATTGAACCAGGAACGAAGCGCAGCCGAGGTCGCTTCCCAATAATGTAGACATGGCACTCCTCCGCCAACTCCCGGAGATCATCGGGCAGTCCGTCGATCATCACCAAATCTTTTGGATGTACAAGCAATGTACCCTGCGATGGGAGGGAAACAGCAATCTCGGTCATCTGTTTACGACGGATCATTCGCATACCCAGAGACTAGCTGGACAATTCTAGTGTAGTTCTGGCGACTATAGCACCGCAAGCCCGGATGTTGGATTGGCGACCAATACATGAGACGATCCACAGCATCAGTGACCGCCAGCAACCTGCCCGCTACCATGATCGAGATATCGCCATCAGCGCAGACCTCCGTCCAGAAAGGAAATGCACTGGAGGATGCGGTTTACCGTCAACTGACCCAAGATATTGCCACTGGTAAATTTGGAATCGACCAATCCTGCTGCCGAGTCTTCCAGAAGAAGGGCTATTACTCAAAGGATCGCGGATCGGATATTATCTTTGATGTTTCATTAGAATTCTGGATGCCAGGAGCATCGGAATGGTCAATTCTTTTAGTTTATGAATGCAAGAATTACTCGCACAAGGTTCCGGTCAGCGACCTAGAAGAGTTTTTTCAAAAGGTTGAACAAGTTGGAGCTGCAGGCACAAAGGCTGTCATTGTAAGTTCAAACTCTTTCCAAGAAGGCGCGCTCACCTTTGCTCGGTCAAAGCGAATGGGAGTGGCGAGATATTTTCCGGACAGAGATCTAGAATGGATACTCCGCAGGGCGCCTTCAGAGCTTCGGGCTCAAAAGTCTTTCTTCCATTCAACCGTCGACTGGGAAGCACTCACCTCCGACACATATGTGAGCCGCTACTTTGATTATCATTGCGCATTCAGAGAAGATCGAACAAATTCATTGTTCGATCTAACTTATGAAATGATTCTTGACTCCCCGGAATTGGTAGCGGAACTAAATATAGACCCAGGCTCATACCAACAGGAAAGAAGCAGGGAGTGGATTCCATTCTTGTCATCCGAATTAATCGAGGCCACTGCCCGATCTTGCATATTGAAGGCGGCGCGCAGCCACCCTGCTTCCCTTCTAGAGGATCTTTGCCTCAGTCTTCAGGACGAACGAGGACTCATCGTACACTCCACCACCCTTCCTCAAGGCGTCTTGGCAGAACTTTCGTTTGACCCGTTGAAGATTGAAATTGATGACTTCCAATCTGGAACCGACGAAAGGAGGCGATTTACGCTCGCCCATGAACTTGGTCACATTTACTTAGACCATGGGAGATTTATGAAGCGCGAGAAGCTAAGAGCCTCAGATACTGCCATCGACCAGCCCAGCGGCATTACCATCTCCGCCATAGCCCGTCTTGAGTGGCAAGCAAACTACTTCGCCACTTGCCTACTTTTACCTAAGCGCGCATTTATCGCAGAGGTAAGGAAACAAACGAGCAAGCGTCAAATAAAAGATAGAGGATTCGGCCTTCTCTATCTCGATGACCAGAAATGCAACATAGACTCATTCCTAGTCATTTGCTCCGCCATATCGCATCACTTCAAAGTTTCGAAAGCGGCGGTTCGACTTCGGCTCACTGAGCTAGGATTGCTTCGAGAGGCACCCACTGTAAAACAGGCAGGCATTCTGAGCGAGAGCATTTTTCGAAAATGCCAACGCACTGACCCATAGCTTCTTCGCAAAGCGCGCCCGCGCATCTCGAATTATCATCTCCCCAACGGTGAGGGGATCGCGCTTTCACAGAAAAGGGCGCCTCTCGGCGCCCTCGTTCTCTCAACTCATTCCCACTCGATCATCAACAGACCACGCAAGTCCGCGTGGCTAAAGGGTTTGGCTTTGATCGACAGAGGCCCTTACCGTCGCTATTACCGTCAGAAGCGCAAGACCTTTGCTGACGCGGGCTTGCGGAGCATCGGCCTACCATCAATCAGGGCCTAGGATAGCGCAGTCGGCCGCGCTGCGAGCGCGTCGGCTTGCTCGGCAGACCTCCTCGCATCTGCCTTCTGTGCCGCGGTATGCCCTGGAGGGAATGCGTGGCAACATGACTACCCTCCTAGAGCCGGTGCCGTCGGCCAAGTCATCTCGCGCCAGTTCGACGCGACCTGCCCGCCACCGGTTCGTGGCCCTGCAGCGCTGGACATCAAACGCCTGCGAGACGCACCTCTGGCCGGAGCCAATCTTCCACGGCATTCTTACCGCGACGCTGACACCTCTTGCAACAATGGCAGGCTGGACTCGAATGATCGCAATTGGGTACACCGCGCACGAAAGGAATTGACAATGCGGACGCAACAACGGCTGCCGCTGGCTCGTGCCAGCGACATTCATGAGCTTCGGCGGCTCATCTCGCAACTGGACATCGAAGTACCCCTACGCACAGAGGGACGACGGTCCGAGCATGTGGAACGCTACGCCATCGTCCATTTGCTGCTCTCGATCCCTGCGTCACGCTTTCAGTTTCCTCTCTTAGTCGATCACGGCGACCGTCCGGACTTCCTCATCACTGATGGCCAAGAACGCATCGCCATCGAACATGTCGAAGCCATAACGACCAATGAGGCGAAGAAGTCGGCGCTTCGCGAGCAGGGCGATGACAGCCGCGGACATTTTGTTTCGCACGCCACCCTGGGCGAAGGGAAAAGATCGACCAAGCGCCTCTTGAAGGAGATCGAAGCTGACGAACCTGGCGATGGATGGGTCGGTGACAGCCCCGAGCGAGAGTGGGCCGACGCGATGGCCTACTTCGCCCTTGGCAAGGCCGGATCGGTCACCCTTCCCGGTTATGACAGAGGTGATGAAACCTGGCTCCTGATCTACGACAACTGGCCTGTTCCTCACGTCGTCCCCGATACCGCCGCCCGATACTTCCTAACGGATTCACGGCTGCCCGCCATCTTTGCCGTGTTCGGTCGTGTCTACGTCCTGAACGGAGTCCGGATGTGGGAGTTCACTGCGGACCACTATGAACATCACCTGCGGCACCGCCCCAACGAACATGGCAGCACTCGATAGACGCGTCCTCCCCTGCCCTACGAACGCTAGGATGGCAGCAGGCGAATCCATCTGATCATCCGATAGCACTTATCTCACGGGATGCGTCCGCAGCGAATCACCCTGGCTCTATAGTGGCGACGCACCTTGGTTCCGACAGGGTGCAATCGCCCGGCGAGGTTTCATGTACCTCGCCGGGCGAGCTCTTTGGGACTTGGGCATCCCTCCTAGGACACTTGATCGCTGCGTCCCTCGAACAAACCCGCGTACTCGATACACCCCCACCCGAGCCGATGGGTCCGTCGGCCAGTACAGGGTAGCCGTTGATAGGGATTTCACCCGGGTCGGCTCGCCGATCAGTCGAGACTCGCCCGAAGGACCCAGGATCTGGTGTCCTTGAAGCCGCAGGGGCCAGCGTTCCCGCTTTCAAAGGAAGAAGCGCACTCTAGCCAGGCGGTCGCGACGGCCTCACTCGGCCTGTATTGTGGTTGCTGCATGAGTCGGGGGTCTCTGCCCTCTGGCTCAAGCAATCGACCAATAGGACAGACGAGCCGCCGATGCCCCAACGCCCGCCACCGTCAAGTGCTTCTCCCACGTTGGGAGAGGTGCTCTCTGCACGATCAGCCAATGCCGCGCCACCCGCGCATTGGAGCGAAGCCGATCGCGCCCTGTTTTCGAAGGACTATGCCGCGGCAGCTTCAAGCTATGCGGCCCTGGCCGATTCCAGTCCGACTGAGCGCGCCAAGCATGGCTTCTGTCTCGGCATGCAGGACGACGATGCCGGCGCCGAAGCGTTGTTGAGCGAGGCCAACGTCGGAACGCATCCAGAGGCCCTGGCCATGCTGGCCTGGGTCTTGGGCGGCTCTTCTGGGCAGCGGATACGCGGGGGACTCGGAAATACCGACGTGGCGCAACGCGTGGCCGCACGTCGGGCGCGAGTCGAGGCGCTGCTCACCGCAGCGCTCGCGCCAGAGCGCCCCCCAATGTTTGCCTTCAACGCGTTCTTCCAAGTGATCGGTACCTACGCGGAGGCTGTGGTGCCGGAGGCTGCGCGTGCCCGCGAGTTGTACCCCAATTGGGCACTGCCGCACGCGATCGTTGCGACCAAGCAGCGCCTAGCCGGAAAATTCGACCCCAAACTCCTAGACGACCTGATTCGTATGCTTCCGGGAGCACGCCAGGAGAAGGTTTTCCATGAGGCCTATGTCCATGCGATGCACCTGGCGCATTGGGGGAACGTAGAGCGTGTGATGGAATCGCTCGAACAGTTGGTGGGCCGCGATACGCAGATCGATGATCGCAACCGCGCCTCCCTTGCAGAGATGCGCGCAATGATGGCCCTGCATCGAGCGCGTACTGGCGAGACAGACGCCTACGAGACTGTCTTGAATCAGCTCGCTGCGTTCTTGTGACGGAATGCGACCGAACCGCGTAGGCGCGCCGACGATGATCGAGCGATGTGCTGCCGGCGGCCGACTCCACCATGGCGCGCAGGTTGTAGTCCTGGACGTAGTCATAGGCCGTCTTCTGACTGGCGCTGGGATTGAGGCCGAGGATGTCGATGGGAACGACGTACGTCGGGCGGAGGGTGCCACCGCCCTCCACTTCGACGCGATTGGCACGGCGCACCTCTTCGACCGCGCCGGGCGGTGGGGTCTGGCGCATCACGACAGGCGCGACGGCAGGAATGATGCCTACGTCACCTCCGCCGCCCGAGACGGTATCCACGTAGTACTGTTGAATCTCATTGGCGCCCACGTTGTAGACCAGGTGGGTGCCGGGGCCGAGCCGAACCGCCTCCGCGCGATAGTCGCCATCGATTCGACACGTTTCACAGCGTACAGCGGTGGCATTCGCATCGGCCGCCATGAAGCCCAGGCTGGCCAAACCCAAGATACCAAGAAGTGCAGGTTTCAACATGTGCATCCATTTCCTTGGTTGAGGTTGAAACTCCTAGGAACATCACTAGCAGACGAAACTCGGTCGCAAAATGCCTTTCCAATCGCTTTTCGAGATAGCTCGTCTCAGCGATTGGCGAATGTGATGGTTGGGCTGCGAGGGATCCGGGCAGTTGATCGAACAGCGAAACGACGTGCCATGCAAAGCCTGCGCACTCCTGAATCGAGGCCATTCCATTGCCCTCGCAACGATGCGCACATACGTTCAATCCAGGTTGCGATAGGCGGCATCTTCCTATGCGCTGCGCGATCCGGTGTAGGGAAAGGGTTCTGCCGCTCACCAAGCAGGCATCCACGCTGCCTTCTAAGACCCTCGCTCTTCACACGGAAAGGCGACAGCGCCCCAACATCAACGTTTGGGTGACTGACATCAACGTTCGCTAGAAGAGAACTTCGCGCGGAAGGATCCGACGTTTCCACGCCGCACTTTGAGATGATGTACAACATCAGCCTTGGGCGATGCGTGACTTCACGCTGTTCGATCCGAGCGGCGTGCTCTGGCGTGCCGCGCAGCATCTGCCACGCGAAGCATAAGAAAATGTCTGCCATGCGACATCGACAGACAGCACAGCCATCACCATCGCGATGCCGGTATCGAGGATCCTAAGGCCCGACCCATTCGCCTTGGCATCACGGCCGCAACCACCACAAAGCCTTCCCCCTCCTTTCGCGCCGCTCCAGACTCGCTCGAAGGGTGCCAGCTGCGCTCCCTGCCCGCGGCACCCTGCCTCGCCGCTCGCCGTGTACAAGCGGCCTTCAGGCAACTTAGCTCGTCGCAGCAGCGCGCCTTGTGCGTGCTTTGGTCGTGGTCTTCTTGAGAGTCTTCGTCGCGCTACGCTTCCTGGCAGCCTTCTTCGGCGCTTTCGTCTTCACCGCCGCAGAGCCCTTGGCATTAGCGAGCGGGAACTTCACGCCAGGGTTGGCCTTGATCCAAGACCGTCCCTCTACGCTCTTAGACCACGCCACGAAGGCCTTCGGCGTCAACCCGCGGCCGGACCACTCTTCCCCGGAAGGGAGCCGATACTTCGGCAACACCTTGCCCAACTTCCGACCCTTGAGGGGGCGGGCGACCTTGCGCGGCGTACGCGCCGCCATAGCCTCGACCTCCGGATCGACAAGCGAGGCGATCTTCCGGCGCTGAACAGCGGTCAGCACGGCGGCATACGTCTGCAATACCGCAATGGCCTTGGGCACCTCCTTGTCGCGCTCCTCCACCAAACGTTTCTGGGCGATCAGCGATTTGATTTCCGCTTCAATGGATTGGACGGTCGTCAGAGCCAAAGGCGTACTCCTCGTGGGGACAGGGGCTTCCCTTATAGCCCATTCCGCCACATTCTGCCGCCATCCTCCCCGAACCCTCGTCGATCCCGCCACGAACGAGCCTCATTGAGGGCCCATTCGTCGTGGTCGCCCCCTCATTCACTAGGCGATGTTTCTGCTGCCTACCCCTGCCGACTGAAGTAGCGCATAGAGCTCAGCGATCTTGTCCTTTGCCCCACGCTGACGACAGTAGGTGAAGATGACCTGCTGCTTTGCGCGCGTGAATGCCACGAAGAAGCCCGCCGTGGCTTCGATTTTGTCGTTCGCAAAACTCCACCAGGCTCCATCGTCCAGCCCGACAAAGATGACCGTGTTGTACTCGAGCCCTTTGCTCTTGTGTATCGTCATCAGCGGAACGGCATGTCGGCCTTCATACACATCCAGCGCCTCCTCCCACGTCGCTTTCCCTCTGGAGGACGAAAGCAAATGCGCCGACACCGCTTCAAGTACGGTGAGAAACCAATCGCCTTGGCGATAGGACGGGACGATGGCGGTCAGGCGCATGCCACCCAGGAATTGGATTATCGCGTCAACCACTGCCTCGGCATCCGCCAAGAACCCGGGGGGCGCGGGGTGCTGAGCCTGGAGCGCGAGCGCAAAGGCGTCCAACTCCCGAGCAAGCTTACTCTGGACGAGCTCGTCCTCGCCGGACGCTCCCCGCAACCAAGCCAATGTCTCCTGGCAGGCCGACCAATAGCGACCCGAACGCTCCGTCATCGCTAGCCGCAGCAGATCAACCACCCACTGAGAGGCCTCTTCGGCCAGAAGCTCCTGCAGGCTCACCTCCCCTACCTTGCCCGCTTCGTTGCGCAAGGAGAGCCCCGCCTGCTCAAAGATCGGTGCAAGCACGTCGGCATAGTCGTCAGCCCTCTGCCGAACCAAGAGAACGAAGTCGCGTGGAGTGAGGTTGCGACGCTGCATCTGATCCACCACATAGTGGGCCAGCGCGCGCGCTTCCATTTCAGGTGTGCTGAAATTCCATATCTCACAGCTTTGGCCATCGACGTTTTCCGTCGCCTTCGAGACAGGCTCGACCGCCTTCGTATCCAGCGCCTTGGCCAGCACATGCTGAATCCTGACCAGCTCCGGGGAGGAACGATAGTTGTTGTACAACGGCGTTCTTTGGGCCTTGAAGTCCGCCTCAAAGACGCCGAACGGATCTGACATTGCCATGGCCCATCGCATGATCTGCTGCTTGTTGTCGCCGACCGCAGTGACCACTGAATCGGTACCCAGGAAGATCTCCCGAACCAAGCCGTACTGAACCGGCGTGGTGTCCTGAAACTCATCCATGAACAAATGGGAATAGGTCAATTGCAAGGCCTTCTTCACCGTGGGATTGACCCGAAGGATCAACTCGGCCAAGCGCCCCAGCATCGGAAACGAGAGGTAGCTACGATTGCCCGCAAACAGCGACTGCTGCCAGAACTGCGCCGCTGCCCATTGCCCGACGGTGGGCACCTGCCAGCCGTCAATGGGCAAGGGCGCTCCGAGTAGAAAACTTCGCTCAAAAGTACGAGGCAAGATCGCCCGCACATCCCCGTCGGTACCAACGGTCGATGGAATGCCCTCTAGTCCGGCCAAGAACTCCCGATAGAGCCGATCGTTGGTGTTCAGAAGTTCATAGTCGGCACTGGGCCTCCACCGAGCAGGTAGCGACTGGCCAAAGCGATCCACCAATCCCTTGGCGAACGCGTCAAAGGTCATCGAATCCAAGCGCTCAGCGTGGCTGGGATGGCTTCGCCGGCGAACGCGAGAAGCCAGATTCTCAGCGGCATCACGCTTGAAGCTGATCGCCAGTATCCGTCTCGGCGCCGGCGCCAAGCCGGTCTGGAGCAGGTAAGCGGCCCGTTGAGCCAGCAGCTCGGTCTTGCCGGCGCCTGGACCGGCGATGACAGACCGGTTCTCCAGAGAGTGCACCACTTCCAGTGCATTGTCCTCCAGCCCCTTCACCCCGATCGGCGACCAGTTTTCCGGTCGTACTCGCCTGGAGGAAATCATCTTTACCGCCCCTGCTTGAGAGAGGCCTGGATGTGATTGAGCAGCCGCCTCAATACCTCGGGCATTGCCTGCGCGATCTCCTCGCTCTTGAGTTTGGCCATCGCAGCCAGATGCGTCACCGGCTTGCTGTGGGTCAGGAAATGGTACCGATAGGCTGGGAACAAGGGCGGAGCGTCAGGGTAGCGCTCTTCAAAGAGCGCCATTCCTGGTCCAGCCTCCCCCAAAACGACCTTGGCCGCCACCTCTACGGTCGTGCGTGGACCTCCGCCCGCAGGAATGATGGCGGCGTAGGCTTCGGGAAACGCGGTCAGCATGGCCAGATCAAGATCCAGTGGTGCAGAGAAGTACACATCGTGCTTCTCAAGATGGGTCATCCAGCCGGCCAGATGCTTCACGGCCTCCTTCGTCTGAAAGCTGTGCATCTGCGAGAACTGCTCATCCGTCAGCGCATTTTGGCCGGTCCCCAGAAGGTCCGGTTTGGATACACCGTAATCGATGAGTCTTTCGATAGCCGTTTTGATCCGACCAAAGCCCCCTCCCTCCCGGCCAAGGTCCAGATCCAACAGCGTCGCATGGGGAATCTCCAGTTGCTTGAGCAGCAACCAGAAATGCTGCACATGCCGTCCCCCTAGCGGAACAATCGCCACAAAGGCAGGGTCGATGAAGAGGTTCAGGGCCTTGGCCAACACGGGCAGGACGATGCGCTCGGAGTCCCCCTCCACAAGGAGGACAAACCGGGCAAAGTACAGTTCTGGATAGGCAAGCAGTGCGCCCCGAACAAACTTGGATGCTTCGTCTGCGGCTGCCGGCAGTCGAATGGCTCTGACTGTGGAGATTCGGGTTTTCAGACCTTGCCGGCAGTATCTGACCTCATTGGGTTCGACACGACTGAGCACAGCCGGGGAATGACTGGTAATGAGTGCCTGGCCACCCTCCCCCTGCGTCAGAGAACGCACCTGCTCAATGATCCGCGCCAAGAAGTAGGGCGACAGATGATTCTCAGGCTCTTCCAGCGCAAAGATGCTCAGGGCAGGGATACGAAGCCGATCATCCCCGAAGCCCTTGAGTTTTCCGCCCGCGACCTGTCGCTCCAAGTCAAATACAGCGGCGGCCAGGGCGAAGTAGAACAGCGACTTCTGGCCATCGCTCAGGACATCCAGACTACGCTCCTTCCCATCTGCCCCCTGCTCGAAAATGACCGTGATCTTGTGGATCACCTCTTCAAAGCGTCGGCTGACCAGGCTCAGCCGCGGTCGCGTATCCACGAGATCATCGTGCAGATCCGCCCACCGCTTCCGAAGAACCTCTCCAATGGCGACGATTGCAGGCTCTCCCCCAAACGCCGCTGAGAGGTCCTGGGCGGCCTTCTCCACGGCCCCCTCGGTGCCCTCGGACCACTCGATGGCCCGCAGCAGCCGAGCCGCCAATGCACCGGCGGTGGCTTTGACCTGCGCCGCAGGGTCACGGCTGGCAGGCGTGTAGTACAACTGGATCAATCCGCGATCCGACGCGGAGACGGGATACCGGGCATCGACACCGGGTTCAGCCTCCAGCGAATCCAGCCAGAACATTTCCTGGGAGACTTCCCCCTCGGCAGTGCCATCATCTTCCCAGGTCGCCTCTAGCCGAATCCTGCATACCGGGCCGGCCCCTTCTCGCGCGATCAACATTCGCCGGAAGCACGGGGCAATCGTCTCGGCAGTGGCTTGGTCCTTCGCCAGTTCGGGAAAGCCCAACAGCACCTCGATGAACAACTGTTTCGGCTGCCGATCATCCGGATTGGCCTCAGCGCTGACGTGGAAGTCCGAACGCAGAACCGTCCGCTGCGCGCGGCTCACACCGAAAAGCCTGGACAGCGCCTGCAAAAGAGCAGTCTTTCCCGAGGCATTGGCACCCACGATGGCCGTCACATCCGGTGCTAGCGAAACATCCATGAGTTCCGGGCCGAAACAGCGGAAGCCCGCGAGCCGGATCGTTTCAATACGCATTGGATCCCATTCCCCCGATAGAGTGAAAAAAAGTATACAAAAACCCGTCGACTCTTCTGTACGTGTTTAACGCCGCCCCCGTTGGTACAAGCCTAGCGGGCCAAAGAAGACCCCATGCGCCTGCTTCGGTAGTACCGCCCCTTCCGCAACAACGCAGGGGCTATGCACTTCCCATGCGTCTTCTTCCACCTGCTTGCATAGAACCAGATGTGTTCCATTTCGCGACAACTGGAATTGCGATAGCAGCTATCGCACCGTTAGTGTTCTGACTGATGGACATGCCCTTCGTCGGCAAACACTGCCCCCCAAGGCGCCACTGCACTTTCAGTCGTCCCCTCGCCGACGGGGCTGCACACAGATTGGCAGTTCCCGCATTCGCAGAAACATGGAGACTGCCATGGACGACCGGCATGCGCCGCCGGCGTGCTCCGCGCGAGCGGCCTGGTGCTCCCGGACCGTTGCGGGAGGCTGGGCTGGAGCAGCCTCCAGGCGAGCGCCGGCGCTCGCCTTACCCCAGGCGTCCGGCGACAGGAGTTTCCGTCGCCGGACAAGGCGCTTCCCTCGGGGTTTGTAAAGGAAGGCCGCAGCCATCTTAGAAGGTCCGCCAGGGCAAGGAAACGGCGCATCCCTCGGGGAAAACCCTTGCGCGGCCAGCCAGTCCATGTGAAAGCCGTGCCGCTCCCGGCCGCTACCATGAAGGCGGCGGGCCAGGTTCCGGCGCCGCTTGTCCGCACCTTCAGTACGCCATCGCTCGTTTGGGTCGCCTCCCAACCTTCATTGCCTGCCAGGGGAACATATGGAGTACATCTGCCTCAGCCTTGGTCTGCTGTCACTCGTCACGGGCTTAGCCAGCGCTCGTTACTGGCTCCAATCCAGCCAGGTCAAGGTCGATCCCGGATGGGCCGTGGAGCCGGGGAACGCTCCGGTCTCACAGGCCGGCTGGACGGGGGCTCTGTTGGACGCTGGCTTGAAGGCTGCCAGGATCAACAAGGTGGCCGCCGTCCTGGCCGCACTGTCCGTGGCCAGTGGCGGCATCGCAAACTTCATCAGTTTGCTTCGCTAACGCGCTGTCGGGTCCCTGGTGCTTCAGATCCAAGGGAGTTTTAGCCGCGGCCAAGGACTTCAAGGATCCCCGACTGACGGCCCATCTCGAACGCGGACACCGGTCCGGGCACTTCCTAAATCGTCCATCACGTACACCCTGCGTGTGGAAGGACTGTGTTCGCCGACCTTGCCCCGTCCCGGCGCCCGCGGCAGCCACTCCCACCCTGCGCCATCCCCGGCGGGGCTCTTTTAGTAGATCAAGAATACTGAATTCTTAGCTATTGGATTAATGAGGTTCCATGCAAGATCACCCCCACGCGGCCGTGACTGGCATCGACTCTTTCAACACGAGCCGCCATGGCTGTCCCATGCGGCTGCCATTGCGACCTCTTTACCCACCTCTTCTGTATTTACATAGCGCTGGTTTATACATACCGTTAATCTCAATCAATACGAGTCGACGTCTTCATGTCTCTCGATGGTCGCCGGACAAGGAATGCCATGGCGGGCCCTTTCTTGTGGGAAGCCCCGGTCAATCACCGACCGCTAGGGGCCGCGTATGCCGAGATCCTTTGGCGGTCGATCTTCCGACCATCGCGATCTGATCGACCCGCAGGCGCTCGCCGCCCTAACGCGACCCCTGCTGCCACCCCGGCCTGCATCGGACCGTTGAGGACCGCGCGGAGGGACCCCTATGGCGATCTATGACCTGACCGATCAGATCTTCCTGGAGAAGATCGCCGAGCGCTATCCGCCCCTCTTCAAGCGCCTGCCCGATCGATTGTTCACACCGCTGGCCTCTGCCAATCGCCAGCAGTACTGGTCACTGCTGTGCGTACTACACGCCAAGCGCTTCGGACCCGAAGCCCCGCTGCCGCCCAGCAGCGGCTTTCTGACGCGCGAGATCACGGCCGACATCGCCGAAGAGCTCCAGTACCAAGATTGGACTCCAGAGGGCGACGATGTAACACCGGCCACGCCGCTGGCTATTCGGGCCATCATGGTCTTCAATCGTCTGCGCGACGCAGGTTGGCTTCGGGTAGACCGGGTCGGTGTACGGGAGATGGTGACGATGGCCCCCGCCGTCGCCCACTTCATGAGCCGTCTGGTCGAATTCGCGCATACCGGTCCCGAGTTCGTCTCCGGCAAGATCCGCAGCATCGAAGCAAACCTGAAGCTGCTCTTTGACGACGCGACCGATGGCTCCTCCCTGCAGGAGGCGGCGCGGCAATCCCGTGCCCTCCTCGAGCATGTGCGTATTGCCGGCACCAATGTCCGCGACCTGATGCTGGAGCTTGGCCGCGTCGACGCTACCGGGGAGTTCGTGCGCCGCTTCTTTGACGACTATGTCGAACGCATGTTCATCGGTGACTACAAGGAGCTGCGCACACGCGAGCACCCATTGGCGCGGCGCCAGGAGATCCTGCGCCTGGTGGCCCATGTCCAGCAGATACCGGCCATGCGTGCCCGACTGCTGCAGTGGTACCTGGAGAAGCAGGCGGGCCGCGATCCGACCCGCGCCGAGGCGCTCTTCGAGCGAGACATCGAGAAGGTGGAGGACCTTCGTCGCATTGATGAGTATCTGGACCGGCTTGACGATGAGATTCGCCGCGCCAACAAGCTGGCGCTGGCCTATCTGGACTACCGGCTGCGGGCCACCCGGCCCCTGGACGAGCTGATCCATCAAGCCATCGATGCCGTCATCAAGCACGGCAGCCAGGCCACTGCGCTGACCCCATTTGCACCCGGCGACTGCCTGGCGGGCGAGCGCCTGGCCTCGCCCCGGCTGGAGACCAAGCGCCCCCCGCCCAGCGGATTGCGCCAGCAGGTCATGTCCCCGGAGCAGGCAGCGCGCGCGCGTCTGGCCCTGATGGCCCGAGACCGCCGAACCATGTCATTGCCCAAGCTGGCGGCCTTCGTCCGTCTCCAGTTGGGCGAGGCCGATACGGTGGCCAGCGCCACGCTTCGGATCGACAGCATTGAGGCGGTCCGTGCATTGCAAACGCTGTGCACGATCTCCACTGCCAATGCGTCAACCAGCAAGCTGCTGCGGGCAAACGCCCGTGCCATGAGTAGCGGATTTACCACGATCCGGCTGGAGGGTGAGCAGGATGAGCATCAGGGCATCTCTCACCTGCGCTTCGTGATCGCAAGGACGACCAAACCGGCGAAGGGAGGAGATGCGTGAGTTTCTGGGCAAATGCGGTAGAAGCCACCCGGCAGGCGGTCACGGAAGATGAGTTTGAGGCGGCCGCAAACCGACTGATCACCGAGCAGGTGCTCTACGCCGCCGATCGCGGAAGCAAGGTGGCCTATGGGCTCATCCGCGATTTTGAGCGTGAATTCAAGCGCGCCTTGGACCCATTGGGCTACACGGTACGGGTCAACAGCCAGCTGCGCTACGCCTGTGCAATCCCCAAGCACGTGAAGACCTCGCCGGTCACGGTCGAACAGACGCTACTCGCTCTGGTGCTACGCAAGATCTTCGATGAGGAGACGCGCTCGGGGCACCACGACGAAAACGGTGAGGTGGCCTGCGATCTGGTCACGCTGGAGATGAAGTACAAGCAGACCACGGGCGGACGCGAGCTGCCCGCCGGCAGCAAACTCGTCTCGCTAATGCAATGGATGCGGCGCTGGGGGATCGCCCGGGTGTCAGAGGAAGAGGTGGACCGGTTCGGACATGTGGCCGATCAACCTTACGTGGTCATTATCCGCCCGGGCATCGCTGAAGTCCTCGGCGAAGCGGCACTGGCGCGCATCGCGCTGTTCAGCAATCCGGATGCCGAGCTGGTAGAGACCGACCCGACCACCACCGCCATGGAAGAAGGCGGTGCCGCATGAAGAAGTTGATCCGGATCCGTGTGGTGCAGTTCTTCCTGTACGAGATGCGCGACGTTGAGGTCGGTCTGACCTGCGGAATCTTTGGTGCCAACGGTAGCGGAAAGTCCTCGCTGTTGGATGCCGTCCAGATTGTTATGCTGGGTGCCAATGAAAGTCGTGGCAACGCCGGCGTCGCATTCAATGCGCAGGCAGATGAATCCAATCACAACAGCCGCAACATCCGCAGCTACTGTCTTGGCCAGTATGGTGATTCGCCGGACGCGCGCGTCCGCAACAGTGCCAATACCTATATCACCCTGGTTTGGCAGGACACGCAGACTCAGGAGATCGTTTCCACCGGAGTGTGCATCTACGCCAGCGCTGATCGCGAGAAGCCCGATGTTCTGGGTCGCTATGTTCTTCCAGCCGAGATTGCATTCTACGATCATCTCGAACACGCCAACGGCGTAGCTCAGCCTCGCCCCTGGGCAAGCTTCCGGCAGATGCTGTTGCAGCGTGCCCAGGGAGAGGAGGTCCTGTTCCACGATTCGGAGCGGTTCTTGAAGGCGATGTTGTTCCGGTTGCGGGGCACCCGCGGTGCTCCGCGTCTGGATGCCTATCGTCAGGCCTTCCGCTTCGGACTGCGGATGAAATTTGACAGGAGCGTGGACGACATCGTCCGCCAGCAGGTCCTGGAGATCCGACCGACGAACATCAAGCGCTTCAAGGAGGTCCTGCACACCTTCCAGGAAATGGCAGCCCTGGTGCGCAGCGTGCAAGCCAAGCTGGACGAGGCCCAGGTGATCGAGGCGGATTTTGTGGATGCCCATCGCCGCTGCAGCCACGCGGTGTCGCTCGCGGCGCTAGCCCAGGCGGCGGCGCTGGAGGTCGCCAACGAGGAGGTGACAACCGCCGAAGCGGCTGAAGAACGTGCTCTGGCCACGCTTGTCACTGCCAACGCACGGCGTGACGATGCAACTGGTCAGGTGGAAACGGCAGACCAGCGCGTACGCGCGTGTACCGCCAACCGGGACCGGCATGCATCTCACCAGGATGCGGCGCTGCTGCGCGAAAGCCTCACCGGTGTGCAGCAACGTCTCAGCGAGCATACGTCGGGACTGCACCGCAGCATCCGGGCAATTGCCAGGGCCATTGATGTTCAGATCCCCGGCAAGCCCGTAGCCGACAGCGCTGCCGTCACAGCCCCGGCGTACCGGGATCTCCATGCCCTGCTGGAGGGAGACGTGATCGGCCAGCGCGATGCGCTGGAATCGACCCTTCGCAAGGCGCTGCGCGCAGCCCAGCGGTTGAGCAACGAGGTAATCGAGGAGATGCATGCCGTCGGGCGTGCGCAGTCGGCGGCCGAGGCCGAGCTAGCCAGCGTGCGGGAAAACCAGGAGCGCATCGCCAAAGGAAAGCCTCCACTCGAGGGGGCCGCTGCAGCGCTCAAACGTGCTTTGGCCGTTGCAGGAATCGGAGCCATCCCGGTATGCGATCTGGTGCGCGTGGATACGCCGGACTGGCAACCAGCGATCGAATCCTATCTGGGGACCTCGAACATGCAGGCCTTGCTAGTCGATGAAGCCGATGAGCGCAAGGCGTTCCGCGTTTCACGCCACGCCAGCATCTATGAGGCAAAGGTCGTGATGCCCAGCAAGTTCTCCAGCCGCCCTAGTCCTAAGCCCGGGACAGTAGCTGAACTCATCAGCGGCAACAATGCTGCCGCGGTCAACTATCTGCGATCGAAATTTGGCGACACCCGCCAGGCTGAAACGGAGGAGGAGTGCTTTGCCCACCGGTTTGCGATGACCCGCGACGGCATGTTGCTAGCCGATGGGGAGATGGTGCGCAAACGGCCGACGGATCCGGCCCTGTTCAAGATCGGCCCCACCTCCACGGCAACGCGTAGCTCCATCGCCGAGCGTGCCCGCCAGCTCCAGGCAGAGATTGAAGAACTCAAGGAACGCTACACGAAACTCAAGACCCTGCTGAACAACCTGGGCCCCTTCGTCGGCGGGGAGCAGGACAAGGTTGGCGACATCCTCGAGATTGTCGAGCGGGTGGTCAAGGAAATCCGGGATGAGGCCGATCTGACGCGGAGGCTGCGAGCGCTGGATACGGAGGAATACCGCCGGCTGGTCCAGGCGCTGGAAGAGGCCGAGGCTGCCCTGACTGAGGCGCGAAGCCAGTTGCTGGTGGCTGCCCAAGCCGTGGGCGCCGCTGAGACGGCTCATCAGCAGAGGCGTGAGGATACCCAAAGGAAGCGGACCCTGGCGGTGGCCCAGCAAGCAGTCGCCGAGGCCGCGCAGGCCCAGGAGGGCTATGACGCCGATTACGCCAGCAGCCAATGGGAGAGGCTTCTGTCCCGTCAAGGCTTGTCCTATCGTGAGATGGTTAGCGACTACAACGGACGCAGCAAGGGCGCAAAAGAAGACTCCCAGCGGAAAGCAACCAGTGCCATGCAGAAGCTGTCGGCGTTTCTGGTCCGACACAACGAGGTCATGCCAGCCGATCCGCAGGACGACTGGCGTAGCGCTCGCCGCTGGCTGGAAGCACGCGTGTTGGTTTTGACCGAGACCGGACTACGCGAAAACAAGGCGCGCATGGAGGACGCATTGAGCGCGGCCAAAAGCACTTTCCGCAACGACGTCGCGGTGGCCTTGCATGAGCATCTGGAGTGGCTGAGCGACACCCTCCATCGGATGAATGAGGCCTTGCGACGTGCGCCGATGTTTACCAATAACGAGCGCTATCAGTTTCGTGCGCATGAACGCTCCGCCTACGCCTCGCTACTGAAGTTCATCAAGGACGTGGCTCAGTACGGCCCATCGGAGGACCTGCTGGGCGGGACGGGAGAGCTCCCCAAAGAATTCGAAGAACTGATGCGTGAGAAGACCGTGGTCGGCGCGGCTGCCGTGAGATCACCCCTGGACGACTACCGCGAGTTCTTTGACTTCGACATCGAGGTGTTGCGCGAAGAAGCCTCCAGCCGTTCTACCCGGCACATCGGATGGCTCAGCAAGCGGGTCGGCTCTGGCTCAGGAGGCGAACATCGCGCGCCGCTCTATGTGATCGCCGGTGCAGCGCTGTCGTCAGCGTACCGGCTGGAGCGCGGCGACGGCTCCGGCCTGCGGCTACTGGTCATCGACGAAGCGTTCATCAAGATGGACCCGCGCAACATTGTCGCGACCATGCGCTACTTCGAGGAACTGGGTTTACAGGTCTTCATGGCCAGCACGGGAGATGCGTTGGGGAGTCTGACGGCTTTTCTCGATCGGTACTACGACATCATGCGCGATGCTGAAAGCAACATCGTGATGCTGGAGGGGCATGATGTGTCTGCCGAGACGCGAGAGATGTTCCGCGCAGATTTGCCTGAATTCAACCCGGAGCTGATCGAAGCGGAGATCCGAAGGCAGTACCAGCCTCAACACGTCTCAATAGAAGGACCCTCTGCATGAGCAGCCAGATCCCGGACAAGGTGATGGATCCGCGGGCGAGGAAGGCGCTGCTACGCCTCCTGAAGGCGGCCAACAAACACCACGCTGGTACGGCGGTGCGGCGCCCCGCCCTGGCCGCTGCCGCCCTGTCCGAATACCACGCACTGCGTGGCCTGAAGGCCATGGAGGACTTCGAAGCGGAGATGGCCACGGCGCAAGCGATGGGGGCCATCACAGTGCACCGCCCTCGGCGGGATCGCCAGGGTCTCATTGAGCGCATTGAGTTGGTAGACATCGTCAAACTGGCCAGCCACTTGGGCGAGGTGCCCTATGCGGTGCAGGTCCAAGCCGCAAGACAAGCCTTGGACACCTACCTGAGCCGGTACCCGGTCCTGACCGACGTGCTGTCCACCTGGGACAAGCTCAAAACCGTTCGTGGCAGCGGACCTGACGTCGTCCACCGCTGGGTCATGGCCTGTGACGTCATCGCGTATTGCACCGCAGAAGTGGCACGGGGTGCCACGGAAACGGCCGTCAGGGACGCCAGCGCTCGTCTGTTCAGGGATAGCAAACGCATCGAGGCCTTGATCCCCTACCTCGATGTCTTGCTCACCGGCAGCACCGACGAGGAGGCACGCCCGGAAGCAGAGGTCTTGCAAGAGTTGGGCCTCTATCGTGAACCGCAGCCCGTGCGCCTGGCCGGCAACATCGTGGTCCGTCGGGAGCGAGGCGCCTTTCTTCTCGACCGGCCCTACACCGCATTGCCCCCTACCACGGTGCTTGGCCTTGGCGCCCCGCCTAGCGAAGTGCTGACCATCGAGAACCAAACCACCTTCCATGGATGGGCGCGCCAGCACAGCGAATCTGATGTGCTGTGCCTCTACACCGCCGGCATGCCGTCGCCGGCGTGGCGGGCCATGTACCTGCGCCTGTTGACGGACCTGCCCCCGTCCACGCCCGTGTTGCACTGGGGAGACCTGGACGAAGGCGGCTTTCGGATCGCCGCGTTCCTAAGCCGATGCGTATCAGAGGCCGGGCATGTCCTTTTGCCTTGGCGGATGCGTCCGGCCGATATTCCAGAGCCCCTGCGCCGCAGCGCCCGCCCGCGCACCGTGGACCGCATGGTCAAGTACGCCAGGGAAGCCGGCTGGAATGAGCTTGCCCTGGAACTCTCTGAGGCCAAGCTCGTCGCCGAACAGGAAGGATGATCAGGCTTCAATCCAGCGAGCATGCAGAGCTCTCCACCTCGCCCTGGCCACTCACCGGCATCAAGCGTCTGCTATACGTATGACGACCTGTCCCTTTCCCGCATGGGCCTAAGTCTCCTACGGCGAGGCACAGGCGGTGTCATGCCCCGTCCGGCTCTGTTGCGAGTCCGAAACGCCAGCACACATCGCGTACTGGCGTCCCAGTGCCACCGTGATCTACTTGGCCCGCCGCTTCTTGCTCGGGCTCTTCTTCGCCGGCATTTTCTTGCTATGGATCCGTCTGTCGGGGACCTTCGCGCTTCCATCCGGCGCCACCGACGGCTTGCCCACCGGCGGGAATTTCTCATCCGGATGCGCCTTCAACCACGCCTTGCCGTCAACTGTCGCAGCCCACGCGCTGAATGCGTGAGGGGTATGGCCACGCCCAGACCAGGTTTCTCCGGTGGGCAGCAGATAGCGCGGGGCCTGCTTGCCCAAGATCTTGCCCTTGCTCGGATGGGGCCGCCTGTCACTCGGGCCTGGCGATACGGGGACGCTGCTCTCGCCAGCCAACTGGAGCATCCGGCGGCGCTGGCTCGGGGTTAGCACCGGGGCATACTTCTGCGGGGTCCCTAGCGCTGCGTTGACCTCGGCATCGCGCGACTGCACCAGACGCTTGCGCGCCTCCAATTGCTGGATCTGTACATCAATAGCTTGCACGCTCGTCAGAGCCACGATCGACTCCTGGTCGCAAAGCAGGCGCCTTTATAGCGCAAAGCCAGCCTTGTGCAAGCACCGCGCGCTTCGCGGGCCAAAATGACTCACAGATCGCACACATCAAGGAAGCCCAATCCATCGCGGCCACGCTCCACATCCATGCCCGCGTCGGCGATCGCATCCCGGAGTACCCGATCGCAAAACACAAAATAGGAATGTGGCGTGAGAAACAAACGCGCACCGGCCAGTCGCTCCAGTCGGAACACCAGCCGACTCCCACCGACTACGTCATAGAACCGACCACTGGAAAACTGCGGCCCAGTCTGGATCTCCAGCGTGGACGCCTGCTCATCGAGAGCATCGCGCTCCTGCACGACATCGCAGAGGAACCGTCGCGGACCCGGTGATCCGTCGGCCATTCGGTAGTCGCACTCGACAAAGACACACGCCTGCGGATCCACTTCCAGCAGGACCTGACGCAGGCGCTGGGAAACCAGCCAGTAGCCGGAAAAGCCGCCTTCCAGGTCACGCGGCGGATCGCCCGCCTGTGCGTCGTACACCAACCGAGGCATCTCGCGCAGCGGCGGGAAACCACCGCCGCGCGGACGCAAGCTCAAGTGTCCCGGCGTCAGCAGCCGCTCGAGGTTGTCGAAATGGACGCCGCGCCATCGCCCCCTTGCGCTCCATCATCACATGAAACAGGAAGTAGTCCTGCAGGCTGCCGACAGCATCATTCCTCGCGTCCATCGCACACGTCCTCTTCCTTGTCCGCAGTCCCCCTGCTGGTGCACGCAGCGCGCATGGAGACCGATGCGCATCGTCGGGCTGCAGACGGCATCAGCGCGTCGAGCTAGACGAATGCCATGCGATAGCTGGCATCTCACGTCCTTCTACGCGAACTGGCGTATGCGTGCTTTCCCGGCCTGGCCATTCATGTAAGGGCCGGCCGATGACCGCTGCCCCGCGCCGAGTGTGAATGAGCGTCCTCGGATCGACCGAACCCTCGTCGATCCAGACTCCGATTCCATCAAGATCCCGCGGATGCCCGGACGCTGCGCACGAAACGAACCACAGTCAAGGTTCTTACGCGGGGTTCGCCGGCGGCTTGGGAATGGTCGACATCAACACGTCCGGATAGGCAACCTCCTGCTTCACCCGCTGCCACTCTGCCTTCAGAATGTCCTGCGTGCACTGTTGCGCCTGCTCAATGAAGGCGATGCCTTCATGGAGCAATTTTCTGGCATCAGCTTGGGAATTGGCACCTTGCGTTCTGTTGATCGCATCGCGAATCTTCTCAAGGCGCTCCCGAAGCATGACGTGCAACGGCTCCTTCGGATTGAGGCGCAGCATCAGGCGGATATGACGCTCCTGATGCTCACGATCGCGTGCACCATGCTCGACGGAAAAGGCATCTGCGGCCGCTTGCAGAATTGCCTCTTGCTTCACCGGATCCAGCTTCCCTTCTGCATCCTTGGCCTCTTCCTGGACCCGCAACGCAGTACGGGAACGCACAGCATCCCACTTCCAGAGCATTTCCTGTGACAAGGCCAGCTGAAACGCCATTTCAGTACGCAGCTCGTCGATCCACTTCTGGCGCTTATCAGCAACAAAGGCCGCCGTGGTCCGATGGGAGATCAGCATCTGCAGCTCAATCTGTTGCTTTGCCTGGCGGCGCGTCAAGGACCCAGTCAAGAATGTCAAACCAACGCCACAGGCCGTCACGACGACGGTCCATACCGCTACTGATAGCAACCCCATATTCGCCCCTAAGAATTGTCCAAACCGCATCGATTCGTTTACCAGCGCCTGCGGCCAGGACGCGACACCACCCATCCCATACATTGCACTTCCCCCGTCCATGGAAACCTGTCGCCAGTTTAATCGAGGATGAAGCCCCGCGAGACCGTCCGATTCCGTCCTCTTGTGCAAGCGAATTCACGCCAACCCGGCCGGCGACGCTCGCCACTCAAATCCAGCAGCTGTGAAATTGGCATCAAGGCGACCAAATGCGCTGCGTCCTTTCCAAGCTGTCCAGCATTCAGGAAGCAGCAACCCATGTCCATCTCAAAAGAAGATAGGTGCCATCACGCGACGCAGCCATCCGAATGCGGTGAGCATCATGAGAATAGCCCGAAAGGCGCGTCACCCACGCGCAAAGAAATTCCGTGATCTCACAGTTCACACCAAGCGTGAGGCACGGAAGACCTGGTTATTCGATCCCACTGCACCGGATGTCTCTGGAGTACACACCATGGCAACGGTCCTCGCTGACCCTCGACAACCTCGTCGGTGCCGACCCGGCCGGCTACGCCGGCCTGCAGGATGACGTCGATGGCCACTGGGGCCGTTTGTTCGCGAGCGCCGCGCTGACTACGATCCTCGGCGTCGGCGCCGAGCTGGCCGCTCCGGAGAACCGCCAGGACGGCAATCGCGTCGTCATCGCCGGGCGCGACAGCGCGCAGGATAGCGTCAACCAGATGGGACAGGAGCTGACCCGGCGCCACCTCAATGTGCAGCCGACGCTAACCGCACGGCCGGGCCTGCCGGTCCGGCTCATCGTCTCGCGTGACCTGGTGCTGCGGCCGTACCAGCTGATGTTCTTCCTGCGCGGGAGCCTGCCGTGAGCGCGACCCGGAAGCTGCGGCTCGGTCCGCTGCCGAAGCTGGAATCCATCCGGCTGACCTTCGTCTGCCCCGCGGCCCTGAAGGCGGAGCTGGATCGCTACGCGGCGATGCACGCGCAGGCCTACGGCGAATCCGTCGACGCGGCAGCCCTCATTCCGCTCATGCTCGAAGCCTTCATGGACGGGGATCGCGGATTCCGGCGAGGCAAACGCGCTTCCCCGTAAGGCCTACGATTCTTTTGCGGAATCCAACGCTTCATCAAGACCGTAGGCGACGACCTCTTGCAATCGATCCTTTGAAATGGGAGACATTGCAGCACTCGCTGCCCGCAGCTGGTCCCTGACCTCGATCGCCCAAGGCCGTTCGTCCGCGAGATACCGGTCGATCAGGCCATCTTCATAGCGCATCCTGAGTGCCATCATCGCCCTTTGCTGTTTTCCCGGATGAAGGCCGAGGAAGGTGTCCACGAATCTACGCACGTCCAAGGCGCCCAGCACCGGGATGTCGTAGAACTCATTGTCCTCGTGATTGGTCAAGCAGATCCGGCGGAGGAACTGGTCGGTGTCATCCACCATCAACGTGAGAAGATCTTGGGCAATGGCGGGTCGGCGATCGACCGCAGCCGCATGGCGTTTCTGGTTCAAGTACTCAGAGAGCCCCCTGAACTCTGCTGAGGAGGCTTCCATGTAGCCTAAGCCATCGTGGCTACGGACAGTGACATCGAAACGGTCTCGTCGCCGTTCAATGGGCTCAAGCCATCCCTGATCGTACAGGTAGTCCACATAGGCCTTTGCGTCGGCAACGACTTGTGCGCGGCTGGCCATCGTCACACCGATCGCCGACAGCCGGAGCTGAATGCCGAAAACGTGCCGAATCTCGCCGAGGACCGTGTATTCATGGTTGGCGAAGGCACGCGTCATCTCGGCAAGAGCCACGTTGAACTCTTCTTCCGTGCGCTCACGATAGTTCCACACGGTCCGCCAGGCGGCCTCCTGCTTAGCTCTAAAGAACAAAGAACTTCCATCCAGCTCATCGCTGATCCTCTGCCGATCAACGATGCCTCTCACGATCAGGTCGATCAGGGTATCGTCCGAGAGGAGGTCAGCGTCAACCCGCGCACGTGGATATCGATCGTTCACGGCGACAATCCTGGGGGGAATATATTCGTCCTGCTTGTTCCGCATGTACGAAGATACGATCTGGGTCTGGCGATCCTTCATGTCGTCCGCGGCAAGTCGTCCTGCCTTGACCTCGAATGAGAGCGCTAACAGGAGAGCCAGCAGAGCGTTCATCGCCTCATCGTTCTTCCGATGCCTCTCTTCCAAGACGATGTAGAGTCGTTCGAAGTCCAGGATGGTTTGCTGCAAAACTCTCAGGTTGTTCATCTCAGACTGGTGGTAGACCTCCGAGATGATGGAAGCACTGGAGGAAATGAAATGTTTCGCGGCCTTGTCCTTGACCGCGACGAAGAATCCTTGCAGTGCCTCCTCGAGGGACGACTGAACTTCGAACACCTTGCCAACGAGCTTCTCGCGAACTCGCTTGTACTTCGGCTTATCGTCGATCTCCTTCTCATTCGCGATAAGGATGACCTTGCGTCCCTCGTGCTCCACGAACACGTTGATGTAACCCATCACCGTATTGATGGGCATCTCAGATCGCTCCAGATCGTCAAACACGTAGACGTTGGCTTTGGACTTGTTGAGGAAGTCCTTCGCTTTCAGATCCAGCTCCACGTTGAAGTATTTCCCGATCGACTTGAGCGCCCGGCCTCCCAGTTCAACGCCCTTGTTCGCCAGCACGGGATACATGCCTTGAAGGATGGCGTCGTCGATGTCGTCAACTGATCGGATGCCGTAGAGACTGACATAGATGTACGGCGTCGCCTCCTTGTCCAGCGTGTCCAGGAATTTCTTGATGACGAAGGTCTTGCCGATCCCCCAGGGACCATCCAGAAGTACGGCGAACCCCGGCGGGGTGGGCAGCGAAAGGTAGTAGCGCAGGTATTCTTTGACGTGAACGTTGCGATCCGTCATCTCGTTCCCGGAACTCTTGATTGCTTCGGACTGTGCGGCTGGAGCGCGTTCTTCTGCTTTCGACGGCATGGATTTTTTCCTGATCCGGTCAGTCATCGATCTTTCCAATTCGTCAGTTCACTCACGGAGGTTGAGTCCGTGATGCTGACGCTCGTTGACGGGAGACTTGACGTAGCTTGCGTGTGGCTTCCCAAGAAGGGCGACCAAGAGACGGCTGACTAATGCCTGCATCTGGTGCGGCGTGTTGCCAGGATCTGCTGCCAGTTGATTGCCGCCATAGATCGAGTATCCAAGCGGCTCGCCAAAGAAGAGCCCCTCGTGGAAGGCGTTGTTGCGAACCACCGAAAGCGACGACGGCGCCGCCGTGGCGTGCCTGGCCCAATCGGGGACCGGCATGTTGAACGCCGCGCACATCCACTGAATGCGCTCGCCGTGGGTTCGAGGGGGCTTTGCCCCTCCCTTGGCTGAAATGAGCTGGAAGCACCCATCCAGTGCCATGTAGAGGTACTGGAACCGCTCAAAGGGAAGGCTCTGAGGATAGTGCGAAAGGAACAATGCGTGGATGACGGCCGCCACCCGCTTGGGAGCCCTTGAATCGGCGGGCTCGGCATTGAGAAAGTCCAACGCCAATCCGATGGCATCGGACTCATCGCCCGGGCGAGTCAGAACGAAGTCCACGAGCTTGCCGGGCTTGGTCGGCGCCGCATCGAGAAAGCCGGCCTCGGTCGTCGTTAGGGGCATGCCCAGGAAGAAGGCAAGGCACCACACGACGAACTCAAGGTCGAGTGGATTGGTGCTTTGATGAAGGGTCAGGACGTGAGTTTTGGGCAATCCAAAGACCCGGGCGGCATAGGGCATCAAGCGGGTCTTCCCGCTAAACACGTCGCGATGACGTTGCGCTCCCGGATAGATCCAGTCTTTTACGGTGCAGGGATCTTCCGTAACCGCCGCCATGGATTCTTGGAGAGTGGTGAGCGTTCGGACCGAAAAACGGTCCGTGTCTAGGTCGCAGGCCCTCGGGTAGTAGCCGAACTCGGCGGCAATTCCCTTCGCCGGAGAGTGGAGTGGCTGTCCTTCCATGGTTTCAGTCCCTTGGCGTCCGCCGGATGTACTGGTTCCTATGGTCCCGCCATCGACGGCGGCCCGCAACGCCTCCTCGCCGCCGGTTAAACCATACGCAGTAAACTAAATTCGTATTGAATGGTAGGGCAATGGAGGGCGCTGGTGGCGGACCTTGGGTGACCCCACCGATTCCGATTGCACCTTGGGCTTATCACTGGCCGCACCTTGCGACGCCGCCTGAGCAACGGCCGTTGAATGCGCTGCACTACCCCGCAGCAAGTTGTTCCTATAGGAGCTGAACTTCACCATGTCTCCATGCAGCATACTGATGGAGTTCGAGGTGGAACAGCTATCGCAAACGTCCAATGCGCTTCCCCTGCCGAGAACGGAAGCCTACGACGCATTACCGCAGTTCCCGAAACGCAGTCCCCTTCCCTTTCGGCGTACCATCCGCCGCCAGGAACTGCGGCAGATCGTCCCATTGGCCGAAACGACGATCTATGAAATGGAGCGCCGTGGCGAGTTCCCGCAGCGCTTCAACCTGACGCCACGCTGCGTCGTGTGGGACTTGGCCGAAGTGGAAGCGTGGATCGAGCAGCGCAAGCAAGCCCGTCGGGGCGCCGTCTCCAAGCCAGATGTCCACCTACGAAAAACCCGCCCTGTCCGGGAGGGTTCGAGCGAGGGTTGAGATCGACAGCGCACTTCTCCGCCTGGTGCCAAATCGACGCGCGGCCCTCATGCACCGGCGCCGGAAAGCTGCCCGGATAGGCGAGCCTCAGCTTGCGCACGTTCTGCCGCGACACGCCCACGATATCGGCCACGTCGATCAACCCAACCAGATCCGGCGCCACCTCGATCAGCCGAGCCGAAGGAACGGCAGCGCGCACATCTGCCAGCACGCTGCGCACAGTCTCATCCGCATCAGCCGCCTCGCGGGTGAACTCCAGCGCCAGCCGACCCGGCTGCACGATGCCGACCAAAGCATCATCACAGCCGGCTTCGCCCAGGCGCTCGACCAGCGCATCCGCAGCGCGGTCGTCTTCGGCGAGCTGGTGTTTCAGAGTGAAGGTGTATTCCATCGCTACTCCTGGGCATCGCCGTCAGCCTCGAGCTGCTGGCGATGCGTGGTGCGGTTGTCTACGACGCGCCGCAAGGCGATGCAGCCCTCCTATGCGATTGCGCTCAACGCCGGCGCCACCACGTTTGCCGGCCCCAGCTTCGGCACATAGGACTGCCCCTCTCCCCACGCATCGACCATGTTGGCCCACTCCTGCAGCATGTGGCGCCGCTGGTCGGCGTACTCGGCCTTGTTGTAGACCGAGCGCGAGGAACGTCCATCCTCGTGTGCCAGGCACTTCTCGATCCAGTCGCGGTTGAAGCCGATTTCGTTCAACAGCGTCGAGCCGGTGCGGCGCAGGTCGTGGACGGTGAACGGCTGAAGCGGTAGCCCCTTGGTCTTTGCCGCCTCTACCACGAGTCGCGTGACACGATTCAAGGTGGCGTTGGACATGCACCGCTCGGCGTCATAGCGGGACGGGAAAACAAATCGTGAGCCGGCCGCGCAGGCATGCAGCGTCACGAAGATGTCGAGCGCCTGGCGCGAGAGATAGACCACATGCGGATTGCGCCCCTTCATCCGCTGCTTCGGAATCGTCCAAGTCTTGCTCTCGAAATCGACCTCATCCCAGGTGGCCTGAATGAGCTCGCTCTTGCGTACCAGCGTCAGCAGGATCAAGCGCAGCGCCAGCTTGATGGTCGGATAGGTCGCCACCGATTCCATCTCCTGCACCATCAGCCGGATTTCCGTCGGTGACAAGGCGCGATCCTTGGGCACGAAGGTGGCGATCGAGGCCGCGCCCACGCTGTTGGCGGGGTTCTCCACCTTTTCGCCCTGAGCGATGGCGTAGACATAGACCTGCTTCACGATGTCGCGGATCTGAACCGCGGTGGCGGGCGCCCCACGGTCTTTGACCTTGTTGCACAAGGCCCGCAGGTCTTCGGCCTCAATTTCGGTCAGCAGACGGTTCTGGAAGACCGGCAGGATGTCCCGGTCGATGATGTGCTTGCGCATGGCACGCGTGCTGTCAGCCAAACGGGCGTTGACGAACCACGTTTCCATCGCCGCGCCGAAGGTCTTGATGGCGAGCACCCGGCGTTTCTCGCGTTGCTTTTCGAGCGAGGGCGAGATGCCTTTGAGGACGGTCTTGCGCGCATCGAGCAATAGTTCGCGCGCCATCGCCAGCGAAATACCGTCAGAGCCATAGCGTCCGAGGGTCAGCGTCTCGCGGCGACCGTTGAGACGATAGTCGTAGCGGAAGGTGACGGTACCGCTGGGCGATACCGTCACATACATTCCGTCTCGGTCAGAAGCCTTATAAGTCTTGGACTTAGGCTTCAGGTTGCGCAGTGCAGTCTCGGTCAGCATCGAGGTTTCCTCCGGTTCTGACGTATTTACCGTCAGGATTTACCGTCAGGGACCTGGAGACCTGCTGATGCCCGAAAAGCCCCGTAAAACAAGCTTTTCCGAGAAGATTTTTACCGTCAATGACGATAAAAGTCCGAATAGTGAACGGGAATGTCCTGATCTTGCCTCGATTCTTACCGTCAGCTTTACCGTCAACTTGTTCTGCTGGCCGGCGATAGCCACCGATAGCTGCTGCGACACTTCTCCCTTGAGATCAATGCTTTACGGCAGATTTTCGATAGCTAGCGATAGTCCTCGAAGGACGTAAACTCACTCCCACTCGATGGTAGCCGGCGGCTTCCCAGAGATGTCATAGACAACCCGCGACACCCCCCGCAACTCATTGATGATCCGGTTGCTCACCGTACCCAGGAACTCATACGGCAGATGCGCCCAATGCGCCGTCATGAAGTCAATCGTCTCCACCGCCCGCAGCGCAATCACCCACTCATAAGCGCGCGCATCGCCCACCACGCCCACCGACTTCACCGGCAGGAACACGGCAAACGCCTGGCTGGTCTTGTCGTACAGATCCGCCTTGCGCAGCTCATCAATGAAGATGGCATCGGCCTTGGCCAGCAGCTCGGCGTATTCGCGCTTCACTTCGCCCAGGATACGCACGCCCAGGCCCGGGCCCGGGAACGGATGCCGATAGACCATGGTGCGCGGCAGGCCCAGCTCAACGCCCAGGCGGCGCACTTCGTCCTTGAACAGCTCGCGCAGCGGCTCCACCAGGCCCAGCTTCATGTGCTCCGGCAGGCCGCCCACGTTGTGGTGGCTCTTGATCACATGCGCCTTGCCGGTCTTGCTGCCGGCCGACTCGATCACGTCCGGGTAGATGGTGCCCTGCGCCAGCCACTTGGCGTTCTTCAGCTTGTTCGACTCTTCGTCGAAGATCTCAACGAACAGGTTGCCGATGATCTTGCGCTTGGCTTCCGGGTCGCTCACGCCTTCCAGCGCGGCGAAGTAACGGTCGGCGGCATTCACGCGCACCACCTTCACGCCCATGTGCTCGGCGAACATCGCCATCACCTGGTCGCCTTCCTGCCAGCGCAGCAGGCCGGTATCCACGAACACGCAAGTCAGCTTCTCGCCGATGGCCTTGTGCAGCAGCGCAGCCACCACGGACGAATCGACGCCGCCGGACAGGCCCAGGATCACTTCGTCATCGCCCACCTGTTCGCGCACGCGGGCGATCTGGTCGTCGATGATGTTGGCGGCAGTCCACAGGGTCTGGCAGCCGCACACATCCACCACGAAGCGGCGCAGCAGCGCCTGGCCCTGCAGGGTGTGGGTCACTTCCGGGTGGAACTGCACGCCGTACCAGCGCTTCTCTTCGTTGGCCATGGCGGCCACCGGAATGCGGTCGGTGGTGGCGGTGATGGTGAAGCCCGGCGGTGCAACGGAGACGTGGTCGCCGTGGCTCATCCAGACATTCAACTTCGGCTCGCCGCCGTGGTCGCTCAGGCCCTTGAACAGCGCATCGGGGTTGATCACGTTCACTTCGGCGTGGCCGAATTCGCGCTGGTCCGCCGCTTCGGTGGCACCGCCCAGCTGCGCAGCCAGGGTCTGCATGCCGTAGCAGATGCCGAAGATCGGCAGGCCGCTGTCGAACACTTCCTGCGGCGCGGCCGGGGCACCCGGCAGCGTGGTCGATTCCGGGCCACCGGACAGGATGATGCCCTTGGCGCCGAACGCGGCGATCTCGGCCGGGTTGTGGTCCCACGCCCAGATTTCGCAGTAGACGCCCAGCTCGCGGATGCGGCGGGCGATCAGCTGCGTGTACTGCGCGCCGAAATCGAGGATGAGGATCTTGTCGTTATGGATGTTGGTCATGGCGCCCCGGCAATGCAGTAGGGAAAACGAAATCAGATTTACGGCGGCAGATGGAGAAAGAGGAACGGGAAGTGCTTCCCCGTTCCTCTTTGCTCGGCCCGCGTCAGGCGCGGTAGTTCGGCGGCTCTTTGGTGATCGTCACGTCGTGGACGTGGCTCTCACGCTGGCCGGCGCCGCTGATCTTCACGAACTTGGGCTTGCTGCGCATGTCTTCAATGGTGGCGCAGCCCACGTAGCCCATGGTGGCGCGCAGGCCGCCCATCAGCTGGTGGATGATGCCGCCCACCGGGCCGCGGTACGGCACGCGGCCTTCGATGCCTTCCGGCACCAGCTTGTCGGCGGTGGCGGCGTCCTGGAAGTAGCGGTCCTTCGACCCCTTCTCCATGGCAGCCAGCGAACCCATGCCGCGGTAGCTCTTGTACGAACGGCCCTGGTACAGCTCGGTCTCGCCCGGCGATTCCTCGGTACCGGCCAGCAGGCCGCCGACCATGATGGTCGAGGCACCGGCGGCCAGCGCCTTGCCGATGTCGCCAGAGTAGCGGATGCCACCGTCGGCGATCAGCGGGATGCGGTCCTGCAGCGCTTCGGCCACCAGATCAATGGCGGTGACCTGCGGCACGCCGACGCCGGCGACGACGCGGGTGGTGCAGATCGAGCCCGGGCCGATGCCGACCTTGACGGCGTCCGCGCCGCTGTCCAGCAGCGCCAGTGCGGCTTCGCCGGTGCAGATGTTGCCACCGATGACCTGCACGTTCGGGAAGTTCTTCTTGACCCAGCTGACGCGGTCCAGCACGCCCTGCGAGTGGCCGTGCGCGGTATCGACCACGATCACGTCCACGCCGGCGGCGACCAGCGCTTCCACGCGGCGATCGGTATCGCCACCCACGCCGACGGCAGCGCCGACCAGCAGGCGGGTCGACAGATCCTTGGCAGCGTTCGGGAAGTCGGTGTTCTTCTGGATGTCCTTGACGGTGATCAGGCCACGCAGTTCGAACGAATCGTTGACCACCAGCACCTTTTCGATGCGGTTGCGGTGCAGCAGCTGCAGCACTTCGTCGCTGGCGGCGCCTTCCTTGACCGTGATCAGGCGATCCTTCTTGGTCATGATGTGGCGGACCGGATCGTCCAGCTCGGTCTCGAAGCGCATGTCGCGGTGGGTCACGATGCCGGCCAGCTGGCCGTCGCTGCCCACCACCGGCACGCCGGAGATGTTGTGCGCCTGGGTCAGGGCCAGCACGTCGCGGATGGTGGTTTCCGGGCCGACGGTGATCGGGTCGCGGATGACACCGGCCTCGAACTTCTTGACCTTGGCCACTTCCGCGGCCTGCTGTTCCAGGCTGAGATTCTTGTGGATGATGCCCATGCCGCCGAGCTGGGCCATGGCGATGGCCAGGCGGGCTTCGGTGACGGTATCCATCGCGGCGGACAGGATCGGAAGCTTCAGCTTCAGGTCTCGGGTCAACCGCGTTTCGAGGTTGACGTCCTTGGGCAGGATGGTCGAGTGGGCGGGGACGAGCGAGACGTCGTCGTAAGTGAGTGCTTCAGCCTGGATGCGCAGCATCGGCATACCCGAGATGTGGGGAAGCGCGACATTTTACCCCTTTTTCGCGCCGCGTGGCAGGGGGTAGATGCGACGCAGTGTCGCGCCGGCGGCGATTGGTTCAGGGCGGCTTGGGTGGGTGCCAACCTTGGTTGGCACTATCCATCCGGCACCAGGACCCCAGATGGGGCCAAGGCCTCTGCCTGTTTGTGCCAACCAAGGTTGGCACCCACCAGGAGCGGGTCATGCCGGGGGGCCCAAGCCACCTTGGATTGCCTTGGGTAGGTGCCAACCTTGGTTGGCACGATCCGTCCGGCACCGGCACCCCAGATGGGACCAAGGCCTCTGCGTGTTTGTGCCAACCAAGGTTGGCACCCACCAGGAGTGGGTCATGCCGGGGGCCCAAGCCACCTTGGATTGCCTTGGGTAGGTGCCAACCTTGGTTGGCACGATGCGTCCGGCACCGGCACCCCAGATGGGCCGATGGCCCCGATGGATGTGTGCCAACCAAGGTTGGCACCTACCAGGAGCAGGCCAACAGTCGGCACCCGCCCCAAAGGTCAGCTCAGCGCTTCCGCGGCTTCCAGGGTGTTCTGCATCAACGTGGCCACGGTCATCGGGCCCACGCCGCCCGGCACCGGGGTGATCCAGCTCGCCCGCTGGGCGGCCGCCTCAAACCCAACGTCGCCCACCAGGCGGCCGTCATCCAGCCGATTGATACCCACGTCGATCACCACCGCGCCCGGCTTCACCCACTCGCCCGGCACGATGCCCGGGCGGCCCACCGCCACCACCAGGATGTCGGCGTTGCGCACGGCCTGTTCCAGCACGTCCTTGGGGGTGAACTTGTGGCAGCTGGTCACGGTGCAGCCGGCAATCAGCAGCTCCAGGCCCATCGGGCGGCCGACGTGGTTGCTGACGCCGACGATGGTAGCGTTGCGGCCACGCACCGGCTGGTCGGTGTGGCCCAGCAGCGTGGTGATGCCGCGCGGGGTGCACGGGCGCAGGCCGAACTCGCGCAGGGCCAGGTGGCCGACGTTTTCCGGGTGGAAGCCGTCCACGTCCTTGCGCGGGTCGATGCGCTGGATCAGCCGGCGCGCGTCGGGGATGCCCGGCAGCGGCAGCTGGATCAGGATGCCGTTGATCTTCGGATCGGCGTTGAGCTGGTCGATCAGGTCGAGCAGCTCGGCCTCGGTGGTACCGGCCGGCAGATCGTAGTCATGCGCTTCGATGCCGACCTTCTCGGCGGCACGGCGCTTGTTGCGCACGTACACGGTCGAGGCCGGGTCGCCGCCCACCAGCACCACGGCCAGGCCCGGACGGCTGCCACCGGCGGCCACGCGAGCGTCGACGCGCACCTTCAGGCTGTCGAGCAGGTCCTCGGCGATGCGGCGGCCATCAAGGATGCGGGCAGGATGCTGGGAGGCGGAATCGGTCATCGGGAGCGGGCGTGGGGCGGCGGGGACGCTATTGTCCCCGATTCAGGCCCCCTCGCCCACCGCCGTGCGCCGACTCCGCGCACCGGTAGTGCCGGCCGCTGGCCGGCAACCCCATGACGTCGGAACGTTTCCGTATCCGCCGGCCAGCGGCCGGCACTACCAACCACCGGCTCCGGCAATTCCCCACACGGTAGTGCCGGCCGCTGGCCGGCAACCGCATGACGTCGAAACGTTTCCGTATCTGCCGGCCAGCGGCCGGCACGACCGGGCTTTACTCTTCCTCTTCCGGCACATCCTGCGGGTTCAGCGTCTTGCTCTCGCGCTTCGGCGCGGTGAACGGCGTCGGCGTCGGCACGCCCTGCGGCGCGTTGCCATAGATCATCCGCGCACCGGCATTCAGACCACCACCGGCGATTTCCAGCTCAAAACGCTCGGCATCGCGGCGACGGATCTGCTCGGCAATTTCCACCGCATCGTCCTCGTCCGCACCCAGTTCCACCAGTGCGGCCTGGCCGAACAGCACCGCCGATTCAAACGTCTCGCGGATCTGGAAATCGACACCGGCATGGATCAGCCGCAGCGAATGCTCGCGATCGAACGAGCGCACCATCAGCTTGGCCTGCGGGAACTCATGCGCCACCAGTTCAACAATGCGATCAGCCGCCTCGGCCTTGTCCACGCACACCGCAATCGCGCGCGCAGTGGCGGCACCCGAGGCATGCAGCACGTCCAGACGCGTGCCATCACCGTAGTAGATCTTGAAACCGAACCGCGCGGCGCTCTGGATCATCTCCACATCGTTGTCGATGATGGTCACGTCCACGTCGCGCGCCAGCAGCGACTGGCTGGCGACCTGGCCGAAGCGGCCGAAACCGATCAGCAGCACGCTGCCGGACAGGCCGTCGGCCTCGTCCACGCCGTCCATGTTCACCGTCGGCTTCGGTGCGATGCGCTTGTAGAGCAGCACCACCAGCGGGGTCAGCGCCATCGACAGCACCACCACGGCGGTGAAGTTGGCATTGATCTCCAGGTTGATCACGCCGGCCGATGCGGCGGCGGAGAACAGCACGAAGGCGAACTCGCCGCCCTGCGCCATCAGCACGCCGCGGTCCAGCGCCTGCGCGTGGTCGCTGCCCATGATGCGCGCGACCACGTAGATGCACAGCGCCTTGGCCGCCATCAACGCCAGCACCAGGCCGAGGATCAGCTGCCAGTTGCCCGCCACCACGCCCAGGTCCAGCGCCATGCCCACGCTGAGGAAGAACAGGCCGAGCAGGATGCCGCGGAACGGTTCGATGTCCGCTTCAATCTGGTGGCGGAAGGTCGACTCGCTCAGCAGCACGCCGGCCAGGAACGCGCCCATCGCCATCGACAGGCCGGACAGCTGCATCAGCAGCGCCGCACCCAGCACCACCAGCAGCGCGGCAGCGGTCATCACCTCGCGCGCCTTCGATTCGGCCAGCACGCGGAACAGCGGGTTGAGCAGGAAGCGGCCGACCAGCACCAGGCCGACGATTGCACCGACGCCGATCGCCACCGACAGCCAGCGCGAACCCTCGCCATCGGCGCTGCCCGCGCTCGGGCCCATCCAGGCCACCAGCGCCAGCAACGGCACGATCAGCAGGTCTTCGAACAGCAGGATGGAGACGATCTTCTGCCCCGACGGCAGCGCGATGTCGCCACGCTCGGCCAGCAGCTGCATCACCACCGCGGTGGAGGTGAGCACGAAGCCGGTGGCACCGATGAAGGCCACCTGCCAGGGCAGGCCGAACAGCTTGGCGATGCTGGTCAGCACCAGCGCGCAGGTGACGATCTGCAGCGTGCCCAGCCCGAAGATTTCCTTGCGCAGGCTCCACAGGTGCGAGGGCCGCATTTCCAGGCCGATCACGAACAGGAACATCACCACGCCGAGCTCGGCGGTATGCAGGATCGCCTGCGGGTCGGAGAACCAGCCCAGCCCGAACGGTCCGATCGCCAGGCCGGCGGCGAAGTAGCCCAGCACCGAGCCCAGGCCGGCCCGACGGAACAAAGGCACCATCACCACCGCCGCGCCCAACAGGGCGACGACCTTGACCAGCTCGCTGGTCGCTGCTTCTACCGCCATGCGGTGTTTTCCCCAAGATCCAGAATCGGGTTCAACAATAGAGCAATGCCGATGACGGCAATAGCACGCATGTTGCGCCGGATTGTCTTGGAGGTGGAACGATGTAGGGAGCTACCCCCAGCATCATCCCGAAACCATGCATCCGCGTCGGTGGGTGCCAACCATGCATCCGCTTCGGTAGGTGCCAACTTTGGTTGGCACGAAAACGCCGACCAAGGTCGGCATCTACCAAGGCATTCCCGGCCAGCCTCACCCACCCCGGCAGAACGCGGCGTAATCGATATACCCCGGGAATGGCACGTCCGGCGCGCACACCGGGCAGTGCGGGTCCGGCCGGATGCCGGTCTCGCGGAAGCGCATGCCCAGCGCGTCGAAGCGCAGCAGGCGGCCGACCAGCGGCTCGCCGATGCCCAGCAGCAGCTTCAGCACCTCGGTGGCCTGCAGCACACCAGCCAGCCCGGGCAGCACGCCCAGCACACCGGCCTCGGAGCAGTTCGGCGCGAACTCCGGCGGCGGCGGCTCGGGGAACAGGCAGCGGTAGCACGGCGCCACGCCGCGCTGGCGGCCGGCGTCAAACACGCTTACCTGGCCATCGAAGCGCTCGATGGCGGCATACACCAGCGGCTTGGCGTGCTTGATGCAGGCGTCGTTGAGCAGGTAGCGCAGCGGGAAGTTGTCCGACCCATCCAGCACCACGTCCACTCCCTCCAGCAGCGCATCCACGTTGTCGGAGGTGACCCGCTCGGGCACCGCCTCGACCTCGATCGACGGGTTCAGCGCCAGCAACCGCTCGCGCGCGGAATCGACCTTGAGCTGGCCGACACTGGCTTCGGTATGCACGATCTGCCGGTGCAGGTTGCTGCGCTCGACGCGGTCGTGGTCGGCGAAACGCAGGTGCCCCACCCCGGCCGCGGCCAGATAGAAGCCGGCCGGTGCGCCCAGTCCGCCCGCACCCAGCACCAGCACGCGCGACTGCTGCAGACGACGCTGGCCGGCCTCGCCCACCTTTGGCAGCAGCAGATGCCGCGAATAGCGATCAAAGAAATCGCGGTCGGCGGCGCTGGCCAGCGGCTGCACCAAGGGCAGCGACTGCTCGCGCCAGGCCACGGTACCGCCCGTCACGGAAGCGACGTTTGTGTAGCCGGCCTCCAGCAGGAACTGTGCGGCATCGGCCGAGCGCTTGCCGCTCTGGCAGATCAGCAGGATCTCCTGGTCGCGCCGCGGCAGATGCGTGGCCGGGTCGGCCTGCAGCTCGCCCTTGGCCACGCCACGCGCGCCCTCGGCCATGCCGCCGGCCCGTTCGTGCGCTTCGCGCACATCGATCAGCACCGCGCCATGGGCCAGGCGCTCGCGTGCCTGTGCGGGGGAAAACTCTTGGATGCTCATGGCCGCATTATCACGCACGTGGCGGCAGGCCGCCTTGACCGATACCTGCAAACATGGGGTAGTGCCGGCCGCTGGCCGGCATGGCCATGAACGCACCGGACGACGCGAGGTTGCCGGCCAGCGGCCGGCACTACCACAGACAAGAAAGGCGGCCCTGCGGCCGCCTTCCCGTGAATCACTTGCCCTTGACGTGCTTCATCAAGCGCCGCTTGGCCTTGACCTGCCGCTCGGTGAGGACGTTCTTCTTGCCCTCGTACGGGTTGGTGCCCTCGCGGAAGATGAAGCTCACCGGCGTACCGATCAGCTTGAAGCGCTTGCGGAAGAAGTTCTCCAGGTAGCGCTTGTACGACTCCTGCAGTTCCTTCAGGCGCGTGCCGTGCACGATGAAGGTCGGCGGGTTGGAACCGGCCGGGTGCACGTAGCGCAGCTTGGAGACGTGGCCGCGGATGGTCGGCGGCGGGTTGGTCTCGTACGCCACTTCCAGCGCCTTGTTCACTTCGCTGGTGGTGAAGGTCTTGTTCGCCGATTCGTGCGCGCGGTGCACCGCACGGAACAGCTCGCGCAGGCCCGAGCCGTGCTTGGCCGAAATGCGCACCGATTCGGCCCACGGCACGAAGCCCAGCTTCAGCGACAGCATGGTTTCAGCCTGTTCGCGCTGGTACTCGGTCAGGCCATCCCACTTGTTGATGGCGATCACCAGCGCGCGGCCGGCATCGAGCACGGCACCGAGCACGGTGGCGTCCTGGTCGGTCACGCCTTCGGTGGCGTCCAGCATCAGCACGGCGACCTGGCACTGCTCGATCGACTGCATGGTCTTGACCACCGAGAACTTCTCGACGACCTCGTCCACGCGCGAACGGCGGCGCAGGCCGGCGGTGTCGATCAGGCGGTACTCACGTCCGTCGCGCTCCAGGTCCACCGCGATCGAGTCGCGGGTGGTGCCCGGCACGTCGGAGGCGATCATGCGCTCCTCGCCGAGGATGCGGTTGACCAGGGTCGACTTGCCCACGTTCGGACGTCCGACGAAGGCGATGCGGATACGGTTCGGATCGTTGTCCAGCTCTTCGCCGCTGCCTTCTTCCGGCAGGCGCTGGATCACTTCGTCCAGCAGGTCGTCCAGGCCCTGGCGATGCGCGGCCGAGACGGTCAGCATCTCGCCGAAGCCGTAACGGGCGAATTCCGACCGCACGCTGTCCTCGTCGGTGCCGTCGATCTTGTTGATCAGCAGCAGCGTCGGCCGCGACAGCTTGCGCAGCCAGGCCAGGATCTCGTCGTCCAGCGCCGAGGTGCCCTCGCGGGCGTCGACGACGAACAGGATCAGATCGGCTTCGGCCGCCGCAGCCCGGGCCTGACGCGTGGTGGCACCAGCCAGGCCTTCGTCTTCCCCGGCGATACCGCCGGTATCCACGACGAGGAAATGGTTGTCCTCGTCGAGGCGGCAGACGCCGTAGTTGCGGTCACGGGTGACGCCGGGCTGGTCATGGACCAGCGCGTCGCGGGTGCGTGTAAGCGCATTGAAAATAGTCGACTTGCCGACATTCGGCCGTCCAACCAGGGCGACCAGAGGCAGCATCGCGATTACTCCAATTTTTAATTTGCCAACCGGAAGGCGGTCAGCTTGCCATCCACGTTCTGCACCAGCAGCACCCCGTCGACGACGACCGGCTGGGCCAGCAGGGCGTCACCGCCGCTCTTCGCCCGTGCCGCCATCGCACCATCGGAGGTCTTCAACCAGTGCACGTATCCCTTGTAGTCGCCGACGACCACGTAATCACCGTGCAGCGCCGGGCCGGTCAGCGAACGACGCGCCAGCTCGGTCTGCGACCACATGGCAGCGCCGGTCGCCTTGTCCAGGCCGAACACGCCACCCTTGTTGTCGGTGACGAACACATTGCCCGACGACACCGCCACGCCACCTGCACCGCCATGGTCGCGCGCCCACAGCGGGCGACCGGTCGGGCCTTCGATGGCCATGGTCTGGTTCTTGAAGCTGCTCACGAAGAGGGTGTTGCCCTCCAGCACCGGGGCACCGTCGACATCGGCCATGCGGTCCAGCTCGGTACGGCCTTCGCCGTTGCCAAGGTTCTGTTCCCACAGGGTACGCCCATCCTGCATGGCCAGCGCGGCAACCGCGCCTTCGTCCTTGCCGATGAACAGCACGCCCGGACCGGTGACCACCGGTGCGTTGCCGCGCACGGTCAGCGCCGGCAGTTCGCTCGGGTTGAACCACTTCTGGGTGCCATTGCCGGCATCGAACGCGGTGACGCGGCCGTCATTGCTGCGCACGAACACCAGGCCCTGGGCCACGGCCGGCGCGGCAATGACCTCACCCGGAACACGGGCGCGCCACTTCTCGCTGCCATCGTTGATGTCCAGGGCAATGACCTGGCCATCCAGCGTGCCGATCACGACCAGGTTCTCACCGACACCCGGGCCACCGGACAGGCGCAGCTTCGGCTTCTTCTTTTCCTTCTGCGGCTCCCAGGTCCAGACCTTCTTGCCGGTCTGCAGGTCGATGGCGTGCACGCCACCGGTGATCGCCGCAGCGAACACATGGCCGTTGGCGACCGCCGGGCCCTGGCGCACGCCGATGCGGCGCTCACCCTTGCCAAGGTTGACCGACCAGATCTTGTTGACCTTCACGCTCGGCTCGAACTTGACCAGCTCAGCCGGCTCCTGGGCCTTCTTCGCCGCCGCGTCCTTGCCGGCGAACCAGCCCTTCATGGTGCTGCAGCCGGTCAGGGCCATGCCCATCAGGAGCACGGTGGCGACGCGGGTGATCATGACCTTCTGACTCATCAAACCGACTCCGCAGGGGCGGCGACCGTGCCGCCGGCATCCATAACCTTGGTTTCCAGCAGGCGCCGCTGCGGCGCTGCCACGTCCAGCGACTTCAGCGCCTTCTCGTACTGTGCGCGGGCGTCATCGCGCTTGCCCTGCGCCATCAGCGCATCGCCATGGATTTCCAGGCTGCTGCTGTCAGTGGCGCTGCCCAGCAGCTTGATCGCCTCGTCGCTCTTGCCGGTGGCCACCAGCAGGCGGGCCACACGCTGGTCGACCACGCGCTGCAGGTCGCTTTCGACCTTCACGGCGCGCAGGGTGGCCAGCGCTTCTTCGTTCTTGCCGGCGTCGACCTGGGCCTTGGCCAGCTGCAGCGCCGCGAGGTCGCCATAGATGCTGGACGGGCCCGCTTCGAGCGCCTTCACTGCCTTGGCAGCGTCGTCGAGCTTGTTCTGCTGAAGACCGACCAGGGCCTTCTGGTATTCCACGTTGGCCGAGGCCAGCTTGCCGCCCTGATCCTTCTGGTACCACTGCCAGCCGGCAATGGCACCGATGGCGATGACTACGCCACCGAGGATGCTGGCGCCATTCTTCCGCAGCCAGCTGCGGACGCGTTCACTTTGTTCGTGCTCGTCGAGCAGATCGTCGATCGCCATGCGTACTCTCGCCCCGCCCATCGGGAGGGACCATTGGGATTATCGAAGGTGGTGAAACCGCGCCTCAGTGCGAAACTGGGACCACGGAGCCTTCAGAGGATACCTGAAAGCGTGCCACGTTGGCTCGCTGGTAGGGGGTCAGATCGACGATAGCGCCGTTCTGCTGAACCTGGACCGCCGAGGCGTTGCCCAGGGTCACCCGGGTCACCTGGCCCGGCGTGAAGCTGCGGGTTTCGCCGGACCTGATCAGCGCCTTCTCGACGGTGCTGCCGTCCGGGCCGCCGATGTCGACCCAGCTGTCGCCGCTGAACTGCATCTCCAGCGTATTGGCGGCTGCGGGCGCAGCGGGTGCCGAACGCGGCACCGGGGACAGCGAAGCGACATACGGGGTTGCGGCCGGCTTGCTGGCCGGGGCACTCGCGACTTCAGCCGGGGCTGCCGGCTCGACACCCGCAGCGGACGGGGCCACCGGCACAGCGGCCGGGATTGCGTCCAGCGAGGCCGTGTTCGGCGACGGCGTGGCGCTGCCATCGAAATGGCCGCGGGTGGCGAACCACACCGGCACGGCCAGCACGGCGGTGATGCCGACGTACAGCACGCGCCGGCCGAGATTCTCGGCAATGCGGCGCGCACGCGGGGTATGGGTATGGCTGACCAGGGTGGGCGGCACGACAGGGCCCACCTGGGCCTGCTCCAGCAGCTGGCTCACATCGACGTCGAGCAGGCGCGCGTAGCTGCGCAACTGGCCGCGCACGAAGACGGGCGCGCCCAGCTTCTGCCACTGCTCTTCCTCCAGCGACCTGACCACCTGGACCGGCATGCGCAGGCGCGAGCCGACATCCTCAAGGGTCAGTCCGGCCGCTTCACGGGCCTGGCGCAGGCGGGTGCCGCAGCCGGCCGCAGTCTCGAGAGCGCTCACAGTCTGGTCATCAATCACAATGCATCAACCCTGGAGTTAGGAGCCCGCTTCCTGCGGAAATTCCTGTCGAATGCGCTGAAGATAGCGGTCAGATGCCGCCCGATCACCCAGCCGCGCTTCGATTTGAGACGCAAGTTGTAACACGGAACGCGTTGCGGGTGCAGCCGCAATCCTACGTTCGGCGAAGGCCCGGGCCTCCATGTAGCGGCCCTGGCGGAAGCTGAGCTGGGCCATGGCCTCCAGCGCGACCGGGTTTCCCGGCAGCGCCGACAGCGCCGCGCGCAGGTCGCGCTCGGCACGCTCGAACTGGCCTGCATCCAGCGCACAGCTGCCGGCATTGGACTGCGCTTCGGCGACGGCGGGATTGCCCGGCGCCCGCTGGGCACGATCGAACCACACCAGCGATTCGGCCGCGTGGCCCTGTTGGCACAGCCAGGCACCATAGTTGTTGAGCACGTCGCCACGTTGCGGCGCCAGCTCGGCAGCCTTGCGGAAGTTCTCGCCGGCCTGCTGGCTGCGACCGCGACGCTCGTCGATGCCCGCAAGCAGGACCAGGCCGTCGGGGGCCGTCGGCACCAGCTTCTGGGCTTCGCGCGCCTTGCGCTCGGCAGCATCGAGATTGCCGCCCTGGATGTCGCGGCCGGCCAGGGTCAGCAATTCCTGCCAGCGCACCTGCTGCCGCACCCCTTCCGGATCACGGACGGAGTAGACCGGCGCCTCGCTCGGGCCAAGCTTGGCCTTGGGATGGGATTTGCAGCCGCCGACCGCGAGGGCCAGCGTGCCTGCGAGCAGAACCAGCCAGAGGCGGTCAGGCCGCGGCATCGCTCCCCTTCCCCGCCTGCAGCGTCTTGTTGAACTCCGCCTGGCGGCGGGTGCGGTCCATCACCTGGCCCTTGAGCTGGCCACAGGCGGCGTCGATGTCGTCGCCACGGGTACGGCGGACCATGGTCAGCACGTTGCTGTCGAGCAGGATCTTCTGGAAGGCGCGGATGTGCGCCTCTTCCGAACGCTCGTAGCGGGTACCCGGGAACGGGTTGAAGGGGATCAGGTTGACCTTGCCCGAATCCTTGGCCTGCACCGCGTTGTCGAACTGGCGCATCAGGCGGGCCAGCTCGCGGGCATGCTCGGGCTTGTCGTTGATGCCCTTCATCAGGGTGTATTCGAAGGTGACCGATTCGCGGCGCTTGTTGGCGCGCAGGTAGCGTGCGCACGAGGCCATCAGCTCGGCGATCGGGTACTTCTTGTTGAGCGGCACCAGGGTCTCGCGCAGCGCGTCGTTCGGCGCATGCAGCGACACCGCCAGCGACACGTCGCTTTCGGCAGACAGGCGGTCGATCTGCGGCACCAGGCCGGAGGTCGACAGGGTCACGCGCTTGTTGGCCAGGCCGTAGCCAAGGTCGTCGCGCATCACGCTCATGGCGCGCACGACGTTGTCGAAATTCATCAGCGGCTCGCCCATGCCCATCATCACCACGTTGGTGAGGCGGCGCATCTGGTGCGGCACGTTGCCCAGGTGGCGCGCGGCAACCCACACCTGGCCGATGATCTCGGCGGTGGTCAGGTTGCGGTTGAAGCCCTGGGTAGCAGTGGAGCAGAACGTGCAGTTCAGGCCGCAACCGACCTGCGAGGACACGCACAGCGTGCCGCGGGTCTTGTCCGGGATGTACACGGTCTCGATGGCGTTCTTGCCATCCACGCCCATCGCCAGCAGCCACTTGTGGGTGCCGTCGGCGGAGGGCTTGTCGAACACGATGTTGGGAACCAGCACCTCGGCATGGGCCTGCAGCTTGGCGCGCAGGACCTTGCCGAGGTCGGTCATTTCATCGAAGTCGGTGACGTAGCGATGGTGGATCCACTTCATCACCTGATGGGCACGGAACTTCTTTTCGCCGAGAACCTCGACGAAGAACTTCTCCAGGCCCGCGCGATCGAGGTCGAGCAGGTTCTGCTTGCCAGCCGTGGGTGCCGACTTCGGCAGCGGCTGGATGGCGGGGGACTGTACGACCTCGTTCACGGCATTACTCTCAGCGCGAAACGACTTCGGTGGCGGCGAAGAAGTAGGCGATCTCAATCGCGGCATTCTCGACCGAGTCCGAGCCGTGGGCGGCGTTGGCATCGATGGATTCGGCGAAGTCGGCGCGGATGGTGCCCGGCGCGGCTTCCTTCGGGTTGGTGGCGCCCAGCAGGTCGCGGTGGGCCAGGACGGCGTTCTCGCCTTCCAGGGCCTGGATCATCACCGGGCCGGAGATCATGAACTCGACCAGCGCGTTGAAGAACGGACGCTCGCGGTGCACGGCGTAGAAGCCTTCGGCTTCACGGCGCGACAGCTGCTTGTACTTGGCGGCCACGACCTTCAGGCCGGCCTTCTCGAAGCGGGCGTAGATTTCGCCGATGACGTTCTTGGCAACGGCGTCCGGCTTGATGATCGAAAGGGTGCGCTCCAGCGCCATGGGATGTCTCCAATGGAATCGGGCCGCTGATGGCCCGAAGGGTAACATGAAAAAAACCCGCGTCGGGACGCGGGCTTAGCCTGATAAACGTAGGCGAATTGTAAAAGATAAAGCGGCGGCATGGTAGTGCCGGCCGCTGGCCGGCATTGGGCGCCATTCAACCTCGGGGCTGCCGGCCAGCGGCCGGCACTACCCCATTCACCGACCTGAGTGAAATCTGACCGGGTCGGCCGATTTTGCTGCACTGCAAAATGCCATACGGTACCGTCTGGTCCTAGTATCAAACAATCGTTTGATTAAGGTCCGACCACCGATGGCCAAGCCCGCCCACTTCTCGACCAAGGACCGGATCCTCGGTGCCGCCGAGGAGCTGTTCGCCCAGCACGGCTTCGCCGGCACCTCGCTGCGCCAGGTGACCAGCCAGGCCGACGTCAACATCGCGGCGGTCAACTACCACTTCGGCTCCAAGGAAAACCTGGTCAACGAGGTGTTCCGCCGCCGCATGGACGAGATGACCGGCGCCCGCCTGTCGCAGCTGGAACGCGCCCGCACGGAGCACCCGGGCGAACTGCGCCCGGTGCTGGCCGCCTTCGTCGAGCCTGCCCTGGCGCTGGCCCAGGACCGCCAGAACGGCGGCGCCTTCGTGCGCGTGATCGCCCGTGCCTACGCCGAGAAGAACGACAACCTGCGCAAGTTCCTGTCCGACCACTACGGCCACGTGCTGCGTGCGTTCGGCAAGGCCATCGGCGAGTGCGTGCCGGACCTGAGCAAGGAGGAGCTGTACTGGCGCCTCGACTTCCTGGCCGGCTCGCTGACCTATGCGATGGCCGACTTCGGGCTGATCAAGCGTCCCGCCGGTGTCACCGAAGCGGCGCATCGTGCCCATGCCGCCCACGAACTGATCCATTTCGCCGAAGCCGGGTTCCGCGCCGCCGCACGCGCCAGCGCCCTGCCCGCTTCCCTTGATTCCACCCAGTAACTGCTGACCAACAAAGGCCCTACACCATGTCCAATTCCCTGCTAGTCCGCCGCGCCGCCGTGCTGGGTGCCGGCGTCATGGGTGCCCAGATCGCCGCCCACCTCACCAACGCCGGCGTCGACACCGTGCTGTTCGACCTGCCTGCGAAGGAAGGTCCGGCCGATGGCATCGTGCTGAAGGCGATCGCCAACCTGGGCAAGCTGAGCCCGGCGCCGCTGGCCAGCAAGTCGCTGGCCGAAGCCATCACCCCGGCCAATTACGACTCCGGCCTGGAGCAGCTGAAGGACTGCGACCTGATCATCGAGGCCATCGCCGAGCGCATGGACTGGAAGCAGGACCTGTACAAGAAGATTGCGCCGTTCGTGGCCGACCACGCGGTGCTGGCCTCCAACACCTCGGGCCTGGGCATCAACAAGCTGGCCGACGTGCTGCCCGAACAGCTGCGCCACCGCTTCTGCGGCGTGCACTTCTTCAACCCGCCGCGCTACATGCACCTGGCCGAGCTGATCCCGGCCACCACCACCGATGCCGCCGTGCTCGAAGGACTGGAAGAGTTCCTGGTCACCACCCTGGGCAAGGGCGTGGTGTACGCCAAGGACACCCCGAACTTCATCGGCAACCGCATCGGCGTGTTCTCGATCCTGTCCACCATCCACCACACCCAGCAGTTCGGCCTGGGCTTCGATGAAGTGGACGGCCTGACTGGCCCGCTGGTCGGCCGCCCGAAGTCGGCCACCTACCGCACCTCCGACGTGGTCGGCCTGGACACCATGGCCCACGTCATCAAGACCATGGGCGACACCCTGCCGAATGACCCGTGGCATGAATTCTTCAAGTCGCCGAAGTGGCTGGACGCGCTGATTTCCAAGGGCGCGCTGGGCCAGAAGACCGGCGCCGGCATCTTCCGCAAGGTCGGCAAGGACATCGTGGTACTGGATCTGGAGAAGCAGGACTACCGTCCGGCCGACCGCACCGCCGCACCGGAGGTGGTCGAGATCCTGAAGATCAAGAACCCGGCCGAGAAGTTCGCCAAGCTGCGCGAGAGCCAGCACCCGCAGGCGCAGTTCCTGTGGGCGACCTTCCGCGACCTGTTCCACTACAGCGCCTACCACCTGGCCGACATCGCCGAGACCGCGCGCGACGTCGACCTGGCCATCCGCTGGGGTTACGGCTGGTCGCTGGGCCCGTTCGAGACCTGGCAGGCCGCGGGCTGGAAGCAGGTGGCACAGTGGATCGCCGATGACATCGTCGCCGGCAAGAGCATGAGCAACGCCCCGCTGCCGGACTGGGTGTTCGATGGCCGCGACGGCGTGCACGCCGCCGAAGGCAGCTACAGCCCTTCGCGCAACGCCAAGCTGCCGCGTTCGTCGCTGGCGGTGTACCAGCGCCAGCGCTTCCCGGATCCGCTGCTGGGCGAGCAGTTCGCTCCGGGCGAAACCGTGTTCGAGAACGACGGCCTGCGCATGTGGCACGACGGCGATGGCATCGCGGTGGTCAGTTTCAAGACCAAGATGAACACCGTCTCCGACCAGGTGCTGGACGGCCTGCAGGAATGCGTCAGCCGCGCCGAGAAGGACTTCCAGGGCCTGGTGATCTGGCAGCAGAAGGAACCCTTCTCCGCCGGTGCCGACCTTGCCGGTGCACTGGGCCTGCTGCAGGCCGGCAAGGTCGACCAGTTCGAAGAAATGGTCGCCAACTTCCAGCACACCAGCCAGCGCATCAAGTACTCCCTGGTGCCGGTGGTGGCCGCCGTGCGTGGCCTGGCCCTGGGCGGCGGCTGCGAGTTCCAGATGCACAGCGCCAAGACCGTTGCCTTCCTGGAAAGCTACATCGGCCTGGTCGAAGCCGGCGTCGGCCTGCTGCCGGCCGGTGGCGGCCTGAAGGAACTGGCCGTGCGTGCCTCGCAGGCCGCAGGCCCGGGCGGCGACGTTTTCGCCGAACTGAAGAAGACCTTCGAGACCGTGGCGATGGCCAAGGTGTCCAACTCGGCGGTCAACGCCAAGGAGCTGGGCCTGCTGCGCAGCACCGACAAGGTGGTGTTCAACAGCTACGAGGCCCTGCATATCGCCAAGGCCGAAGCACGCGCCCTGGCAGAAGCGGGCTACCGCCCGCCGCTGCCGGCACGCCGCATCCAGGTCGCCGGTGACGTGGGTATCGCCACCTTCAAGATGATGCTGGTCAACATGCTGGAAGGCCGCTTCATCAGCCCGTACGACTACGAGATCGCCGAGCGCATCGCCACCGTGCTGTGCGGCGGCAAGGTCGACCGCGGCACCCTGGTGGACGAAGAGTGGCTGCTGACCCTGGAGCGCAAGCACTTCGTCGAACTGGCCCAGCAGGAAAAGACCCAGGCCCGCATCGCGCACATGCTGAAGACCGGCAAGCCGCTGCGGAACTGACGGAAGACATCGGTAGTGCCGGCCGCTGGCCGGCAACCTCTTCCACCCCCTATTCAAGAGATCACTGCAATGACCAAGCAAATCCAGGACGCCTACATCGTCGCCGCCACCCGCACCCCGGTCGGCAAGGCGCCCAAGGGCATGTTCCGCAACACCCGCCCCGACGACATGCTTGCGCACGTGCTGCGCAGCGTCGTCGCGCAGGCCCCGGGCGTGGACGTCAACCGCATCGATGACGCGATCATCGGCTGCGCCATGCCGGAAGCCGAGCAGGGCATGAACGTGGCGCGCATCGGCGTGCTGCTGGCCGGCCTGCCCAACACCATCGCCGCACAGACCGTGAACCGCTTCTGCTCCTCCGGCCTGCAGGCCGTGGCGCAGGCCGCCGACGCGATCCGCCTGGGCAACGCCGACCTGATGCTGGCTGGTGGCACCGAGTCGATGTCGATGGTGCCGATGATGGGCAACAAGATCGCCATGGCGCCGAGCGTGTTCGACAACGACCACGTGGCCATCGCCTACGGCATGGGCATCACTGCCGAGAAGGTCGCCGAAGAGTGGAAGGTCTCGCGCGAAGACCAGGACGCCTTCGCCCTCGCCTCGCACCAGAAGGCCATGGCCGCGATCCAGAACGGCGAGTTCAAGGACGAGATCAGCCCGTACGAGATCGTCTCGCACCTGCCGGACCTGGCCGACGGCCAGCGCATCATCACCCGCAACAAGATCGCCGACACCGACGAAGGCCCGCGCCCGGATTCCTCGGCTGAAGGCCTGGCCAAGCTGCGCCCGGTGTTCCGCAACGGCCAGTTCGGCGGCACCGTCACCGCCGGCAACTCGTCGCAGATGAGCGATGGCGCCGGTGCCGTGCTGCTGGCCTCGGAACAGGCGATCAAGGACTACGGCCTGACCCCGCTGGCCCGTTTCGTCAGCTTCTCGGTGGCCGGCGTGCGCCCGGAAGTGATGGGCATCGGCCCGATCGCCGCGATCCCGAAGGCACTGAAGCAGGCCGGCCTGACCCAGGACCAGCTGGATTGGATTGAACTGAACGAAGCGTTCGCCGCGCAGTCGCTGGCGGTGATCCGCGATTGCGGCCTGGACCCGAGCAAGGTCAACCCGCTGGGTGGCGCGATTGCCCTGGGCCACCCGCTGGGTGCGACCGGCGCGATCCGTACCGCCACCCTGCTGCACGGCCTGCGTCGTCGCCAGCAGAAGTACGGCATGGTGACGATGTGCATCGGCACCGGCATGGGCGCAGCGGGTATTTTCGAGGCGCTGTAAGGGTCAAAAGCGTTGCCTCGTTGGGCTTCATGGCGTGGGCCGGGTTGGCAGGGCTGCCCGGGACACGCCGTGAACCCGTCCTTGGGGGCTCGATGGCGCCATCCATGGCGCCAACGGTCCCAGGCAGCCCTGCCAACCCGGCCCTCCCAGCCTCCCCGCGGCGGAGGGATGAGCAAAGGCAAGAGCAGTAGATCCACGCCATGCGTGGATGCTTTTGGCCCTGCTCTGGAAAACAAAAAAGGCAGCCATAGGCTGCCTTTTTTGATTGTGCTCCCGCCCTTGATTCCGCCCTTCCCGTCCGCGCCCGCAGGAAACCTGGCAGGCGGGACGGGTGGGCCTTTGCAGGACCGTTGGCGCCATGGGCCCGAGGCATGCCTCGGGCGGGTTGGGCAGGACGCCCAACCCCGGTCTTGCCGTGTGCGCAGGACAGCGCACACGAGCAAGGCGCCATCGAGCCCCCATGGATGGGTTTACGGCGTGTCCTGCAAAGGCCCACCCGTACCGCCCACCACGTATCAATCAAGGCGCCGCGAACGGAGCGCTTGATAAAACCCTTACTCCGCCAACATCGCCGTCAGCTTCTCCCGCGCCGGCCCTGCGAGCTTCGGGTTGTCCAGCGCGAAGCGGATCGTCGCTTCCACCAGCCCCAGGTGCGTACCGCAGTCGAAGCGAGTGCCCTCGAAACGGTAGGCATCCACCTCTTCGGTCTTCAGCAGCTGCGCGATCGCATCGGTCAGCTGGATCTCGCCGCCGGCACCGCTGCCGGTCTGCTCCAGCAGCTCGAAGATCTTCGGGCTCAGCACGTAGCGGCCGACCACGGCCAGGTCGCTCGGCGCGTCCTCCGGCTTCGGCTTCTCCACGATCTGCGAAATACGGCCCTTGCGGCCATCGAAGGCCTCGGTCGCAACGATGCCGTAACTGGCGGTCTTGTCGTGCGGCACATCTTCAACGGCAATGACGCTGGCGCCGCTGGCTTCGTTGAGATCGGCCATCTGCTTCAGCGCACTGTCGCCGCGGTTCCAGATCAGGTCGTCCGGCAGCAGCACCGCGAACGGCTCGTCACCGATCACGGCCTTGGCACACAGCACCGCATGGCCCAGGCCCAGCGCCTCGGCCTGGGTCACGAAGATCGCGCGCACGCCATTGGGCAGCACGTGACGGATCAGCTCCAGCTGCTCCTGCTTGCCGGCGCGCTCGAGCTTCTGCTCCAGCTCGTAGGCCTTGTCGAAGTAGTCGGCGACCGCGTGCTTGTAGCGGTTGGTGATGAACACCAGCGTGTCACAGCCGGCCTCGATTGCTTCATCCACGGCGTACTGGATCAGCGGCCGGTCAATGATCGGCAGCATCTCCTTCGGCACGGTCTTGGTTGCTGGCAAAAAACGCGTCCCCAAACCCGCTACGGGGAAAACTGCCTTGCGAATTCGCTTGCTCATTGGTGCCTGTTGGCCTCGCGTGCGGGAAAGGGCACGACTTTAGCGGATGAAATGTAAGCATCCTGTTCGATTGGCGAGAACTCGGGCATCGTCGCGAACAGGACTTCCTTGATGGTTTCGGTGTCGTAGCTGCACACCGCCTCGCGCAGGCGCGGGACGTTGCCCAGCACCAGATCGCGCGAGAACATGCGCACGCCGGCCTCGAGGACCTTCGGATGCGCGGTTGCGCGGTAGTCCTCGTCCGAATAGAACAGCGTCTCGTGCAGCTTCTCGCCCGGACGCAGGCCGGTATAGATGATCTGCACATCCTTGTACGGCTGCTTGCCCGCCAGACGGATCATCTGCTCGGCCAGCAGCCGGATCGGCACCGGCTCGCCCATGTCGAGCGTGTAGATCGCACCGTGCGAGGCCGAGGCCGCGGCCTGCAGGATCAACTGGCAGGCCTCGGGGATGGTCATGAAGTAGCGGGTGACTTCCGGATCGGTGACCGTGACCGGGCCACCGCGCAGGATCTGCTCGCGGAACAGCGGCACCACGCTGCCGGCCGAGGCCAGGACGTTGCCGAAGCGCACGGTAACGAAACGGGTGTGCGTGGACTTCTGGTCCAGGCTCTGGCAGATCATCTCGGCATAGCGCTTGCTGGCACCCAGCGCGTTGACCGGATCGACCGCCTTGTCGGTGGAGATGAACACGAAATGCTCGACGCGCGCTTCCAGGCAGGCGCGGGCCACGTTCTCGGTCGCCAGGATGTTGTTGCGCACGGCTTCGCGCAACTGCCGTTCCAGCACCGGCACATGCTTGTACGCGGCGGCATGGAACGCGGTGTCGACCGGATGCAGCGACAGCGCATGGCGGATCACCGCAGGATCGCCACAGTCGCCCAGCACCGCTTCGATCTCGATATCGGGGAAGCTGCGACGCAGCTCACCCTCGATGGTCAGCAGCAGCAGTTCGCTGATCTCCAGCAGGATGATGCGGCCGGCACCGTGGCGCGCGCACTGGCGGCACAGCTCCGAGCCGATCGAGCCACCGGCACCGGTCACCATCACGGTGCGACCGCCCAACCAGCCCCGGATCAGGTTCCAGTCCGGGGTGATCGGCTTGCGGCCCAGCAGATCCTCGATCGCCACTTCCTTCAGTTGGCCGGGCAGCGACTGCCCCTGCAGGATGTCGCTCAGCTTGGGCACGGTGCGGAACGGCACGCCGGTGCTTTCGCAGATGGCGACCACCCGCTGCATGCCTGCGGCATCCAGCGAGGGCATGGCGATCACCAGCAACTTGGCCGCAGTCTCGCGGACCACGGCCGGGGCATCATCGAGGCTGCCCAGGATCGGCAGGCCCTGCAGCTTGGCGCCGCGCAGGTGCGGTGCGTCGTCCAGCAGGCCGACCGGTTCGAAGTTGCCGGAGCGGCGCAGATCGCGGACCAGCGTCTCGGCGGCTTGCCCCGCACCGAGGATCAGCACGCGGCGCGCGCTCGAATCCGACTGCAGTGCCTGGTAATCCTTCCAGGCCCGGTAGAGCAGGCGCGGCGCGCCCAGCAGCGCCGACAGCGCGAACGGATAGATCACCAGCACCGACATCGGCACGCCATCGAAACGCTTCCACATCAGCACCAGCACGATGCCGACCAGGCCGATGAAGCTGGCCTTGAAGATGTTCAGCAGGTCGCTGACGCTGGCGAAACGCCACAGCCCGCGATACAGGCCCACGCGCCAGAACACCAGGCCCTGCAGCAGCAGCACCAGGGTAGTGTCGACATTCCAGAGCGGAAGCGAGGGCGCGTTGGGGAGGATCGAGTACCGCCCGGCGTGGAGCAGCTGCCAGCATGCCCAGACCATGAACAGGTCGTGGCAGACGATGGCCGAACGCGGCATCAGGCCGAGGATTCTGTCCCGCCAGGGTGAAGCCATAAGTCAGGTATTTCCTTGTCGGTGACGCAATCCATTGCGCAGGAGGATCCAGAGGACGCTCAGCGCGAGAAACCACGCGACCGCCAGGACAGCCTCCCACCTCGGCTGCAAATTGGAGCAGACATTAAGCACTGTAATACTGAACAGGCCCAAAGCAAAGTACATCCCTGTCACCTGGGCGTGGCTGGCTCCTGCCTGCACCGCCCGCTGGTAGACGTGCTGGGTATGGGGTTCCATCCAGCGTTGTCCGGAGATGATGCGCGCCGCCAGTGTGAAGCCCGCGTCCACGAGGAACGCCGAAGCCGGCACCAGCAGCAGGATCCAGTTGATATCGGTACGCACCGCAGCTATGGCCAGGACGACGGCGACTGCATAGCCCAGCGCGCCACTTCCGACATCACCCATGAAGATCCGGGCCCGCGGGAAATTGAACGGCAGGAAGCCCAGGCAGGCCAGGCCCAGCGCCACCGCGGCCAGCGAATACGGCCAGGGCAGCACCGGCGCCAGGCCCAGCGCAACAACAATGGCCTGGCTGGCGGCAATACCGTTGATGCCATCCATGAAGTTCCAGATGTTGATCAACGAGGCGGTGAATACCAGCACCAGCCCGGCCAGCAACCAGCTTCCACCATGCACCTTGACCAGGGCGGCCAGCAGCGCGGCGGCAATGAAGTGCACCAGCAGGCGGCGCATGGCCGGCAACGGCCGGTGGTCGTCCCACCAGCCGATGCCCGCCACCAGCACCAGGCCCAGGCTGGCCACCAGCAGGCTCGGTGTCGATTCAGGCCAGACCCACATCGCTGCACCGGCGGTGACCAGCAGGCTGATGACGATGGCGATGCCACCACCGCGCGGCGTTGCCACGCTATGGCTGCGACGCTCGCCGGGGTGATCCAGCAGTTGCTGGCGCAGGGCATAACCCCGTGCCGCCCAGGTCAACCCCGCACTCAGCAGGGCCAGCCCCAGCAGCGCGCCCATCACGAGCCACGGCATGGATCAGAGCACCGCGTAGTTCAGCAGTGGCTTGACCGTGCCCCATTCCTTGCAGCTCGGGCACTGCCAGTGGTGGGTGCGTGCACCGAACCCGCAACGGGTGCAGCGGTAAGCGGGATTGCGCACCAGCAGCTGGTCGGTGATGTGCTTGAGGTCATGCAGGGTCGCCGTGGAATCGGCGCCCTCGGCCAGGGTCAGGTCGATCAGCGCCGATTCGCCACGCACCGACGGACGATCCTTGAGCTGGCGGCCAAGGTAGGCTCGGGCCGGAGCCACGCCCTCCTGCTCTTCCATCAGCCGGGTCAGGGCCAGCACCGGGGCGATGCCACGGTAGTGCTCGGTCATTTCCGACAGGAACGCACGTGCGCCTGCCAGATCGCCTACCTTGCGGTAGTTTTCCATCAACGCCGGCAGCAGCTCCGGCAGGTACTCCGGATCGTTGCGCGCAGCGCGCTCGAAGGCGCGCACGGCCGCTTCCGGATTGCCGGCATCGGTTTCCAGGCGACCTTCAATGATGCCGGCACGCACCGACATCGCATCGGCCTGGTAGGCGCGTGTGATCGCTGCCCTCGCCTCTTCCAGCTTGCCGGCGCCGCGGAAGCGCTCGGCCAGTTCGCACTCGAACTGCCCGATCAGCTTGCCCATCGGCTCGCCGGTGACGTCTTCGAAGCGGGTGGCGTTGTCGATCGCCTTTTCCCAGTCGCGCTCGGCCTGGTAGATGCCGATCAGGTGCTTGAGCGCCTGCGGGGCGCGCTGGTCCAGCTGCGCCAGCTCGGTGAACACCGTCTCTGCACGGTCCAGCAGGCCGGACTTCATATAGTCCTCGCCCAGCGCCAGCAGGGCCTGCACGCGCTGCGCGTCGCTCAGGTCGTGGCGGTTGACCAGCCCCTGGTGCAGGCGGATGGCGCGGTCGACTTCACCGCGGCGGCGGAACAGGTGGCCCAGCGCGACCTGGGTCTCGAAGGTTTCCTTGTCCAGCTCGGCGATGTGCAGGAACAGTTCGATGGCCTTGTCCGGCTGCTCGTTGAGCAGGTAGTTCAGGCCACGGAAGTAGGTGCTGGACAGGCGGCTGACCTGGTTGTCACCGTGGCGCTGGCCACCACGCCGGCCGATCACCCACCCGGCCAGTGCGGCCAGCGGAACGAACAGGAAAAACCACAGCCACTCGGTGACGAAATCCATCTTCGATCAGCGTCCATCAAAAGATTGGGGGGAAACACCCGCGGCCGGCGTTGCCGCCACGGACTTGTTGGCACGGCGCAGCTGGCTGTAGAGCGGAATGACCACGCTCACCAGTACCAGGCCGGCACCGACCACGACACCCACCAGCAGTGCAGCGATCAGCGCCACGCCCACCGAGGTGTGCAATTGAGTGAAAAGCAGGTTGATCGACATCGCGGTCATGTTGACCGCACCAATGATCAGCCCAAGGATCAGGACCGCCAGCAGGACCAGCAGACGAAAGACCTTCATGCGACAGCTCCAGTGGCAGGAGTCCGTAGCTTATCCGACCCGCGGCTGGATTCGCACGCGGTGGCGCGACGGGGGCTCAGGCCGGATCGGCGTCCAGCGGCAGCACACTGCTGACCCGCTCGCGCAGTTCCTTGCCCGGCTTGAAATGGGGGACGTGCTTGCCCGGCAGGGCAACCGATTCGCCGGTCTTCGGGTTGCGACCCAGGCGCGGCGGACGATAGTGCAGCGAGAAGCTGCCAAAACCACGGATTTCGATGCGATCCCCGGCGGACAGCGATCCGCCCATCATCTCCAGCAACGACTTCACCGCCAGATCGACATCATCGGCCTTCAGGTGCGCCTGGCGGCGCGCAAGGATTTCGATCAGTTCGGATTTGGTCATCACCGGCTCACATCAGGGGCATCTCAGCCTGAAACGGCCCGGGCAGAAGCCCGGGCCGTCCAGGAAACAACAAACAGCGTAAGGCCGATTACTCGGACTTGTTGCCGTTCAGCTGTGCACGCAGCAGCGCGCCCAGCTGGGTGGTGCCGCTGGAAGCCGAAGAGGACTGGTATTCCTCCAGCACTTCGCGCATTTCCGCGTCGTCCTTGGCCTTGATCGACAGCTGCAGGGTGCGGCCCTTGCGGTCCATGCCCACGAACTTGGCTTCGATCTTGTCGCCGACCTTCAGGTGCTGGGTGGCGTCGTCAACGCGCTCGTTGGCGATGTCGCGAGCCGAAACGTAACCCTCGATGCCGTCAGCCAGCTCGATGATCGCGCCCTTGGCGTCGACTTCCTTCACCACGCCTTCGACCTTGGAGCCCTTCGGATTGGCAGCCATGTACTGGCCGAACGGATCCTGCTCCAGCTGCTTCACGCCCAGGGAGATGCGCTCGCGCTCCGGATCGACAGCCAGGACGACGGCGTCCAGGGTATCGCCCTTCTTGAAGTTGCGAACGACGTCTTCGCCGGTGGTGTTCCAGCTGATGTCGGACAGGTGGACCAGGCCGTCGATGCCGCCGTCCAGGCCGATGAAGATGCCGAAGTCGGTGATCGACTTGATCTGGCCCGACACCTTGTCACCCTTCTTGTGGGTGGCAGCGAAGGTTTCCCACGGATTGGCGGCAACCTGCTTCATGCCCAGCGAGATACGGCGACGCTCTTCATCGACGTCCAGCACCATCACTTCGACTTCGTCACCAACCTGCACAACCTTGGACGGGTTGACGTTCTTGTTGGTCCAATCCATCTCGGAGACGTGCACCAGGCCTTCGACGCCCGGCTCGATCTCAACGAACGCACCGTAATCGGTGACGTTGGAGACCTTGCCGAAGACGCGGCTGTTGGCCGGGTAACGACGGCCGATGTTGTCCCACGGATCCTCGCCCAGCTGCTTCAGGCCCAGCGAAACGCGGTTGCGCTCGCGGTCGAACTTCAGCACGCGGACGTCCAGCTCGTCGCCGACGTTCACGACTTCCGACGGGTGACGCACGCGCTTCCACGCCATGTCGGTGATGTGCAGCAGGCCGTCGATGCCGCCCAGGTCCACGAACGCGCCGTAATCGGTCAGGTTCTTGACGACACCCTTCAGGATCGCGCCTTCCTGCAGCTTGTCCATCAGCTGCTCGCGCTCTTCCGAGTGCTCGCTTTCGACGACAGCGCGGCGCGAGACCACGACGTTGTTACGCTTGCGGTCCAGCTTGATGAGCTTGAACTCGAGTTCCTTGCCTTCCAGGTAGGCCGGATCGCGCACCGGGCGCACATCGACCAGGGAACCCGGCAGGAAGGCGCGGACATCCTTGATGTCCACGGTGAAACCACCCTTGACCTTGCCGCTGATGCGGCCGGTGATGGTTTCGTTCTTTTCCAACGCTTCTTCCAGCTCGTCCCACACCATCGCGCGCTTGGCCTTCTCGCGCGACAGGACGGTTTCGCCGAAGCCGTTCTCGATCGAGTCGAGGGCGACCTTGACGATGTCGCCTTCGGCGACGTCGATTTCGCCAGCGTCGTTACGGAACTGTTCGATCGGCACGATGCCTTCGGACTTCAGGCCAGCGTTGATCACCACGACGTCGCCGCGGACTTCAACAACGGTACCGCTGACGATGGCGCCCGGCTTCAGCTTGGCCAGGTTGGCCTGGCTGGCTTCAAACAGTTCGGCAAATGATTCGGTCATTAGATTTACTCTGTTGGACACATGGGTCGGTGGCGTCCCCTTCAGGGGAATGGCGACCGCCCGCCTGTTGGTCGACCCCGGAAACGCAGGTCGTGTGTAGTAGGAAAACCGCCACGCATCATTGCGCGACGGAGCTGGTACAGCACTGCTTTGCGCGACCACCACCGATGCAGCTGGCAGTGCTCCCGCGCGAACGGATCAGGCAGCCGGAACCGGAAGCAGATCCATCACTCGGGCAACGACATCATCGATGCCGATGCCTGTGGTGTCGATGAGGACAGCATCGTCTGCCGGCTTCAGGGGCGCCACGGTACGCTGGGCATCACGGGCGTCGCGGGCCATGATCTCGCGCAGGAGGTCATCAAAGTTAACAGAAACCCCCTTGTCTTTCAACTGCTTATGCCGGCGCTCGGCGCGCTCCTCGGCACTGGCGGTCAGGAAGACCTTGTAGGGGGCGTCCTTGAAGATCACCGTGCCCATGTCGCGGCCATCGGCGACCAGGCCGGGCAGCTCCCTGAATGCGCGCTGGCGCTCCTTCAGCGCGGCGCGCACCTCGGGAATGGCGGCGATGGCAGAAGCCAGGGCGCCAGTGGTCTCCAGGCGCAGCTCGTCGGTGGCATCGGTGCCGTTGACCATGACCCGCATCGACTCGCCCTGTTCAACAAACTGAACATGGGTGTCGAAGGTGCAGCGCACCAGCGCCGAGGCGTCGGAGGTGTCGATGTCGGCCCAGCTCGCGGCCACGCCCACCGCGCGGTACAGCGCCCCCGAATCCAGGTAATGCCAGCCCATCCGGCGCGCGATGATGCGGCTGATGGTACCCTTGCCGGCCCCGGAAGGGCCGTCGATGGTCAGGACGGGAGCGAGTGGATTCATGGGGTTCCCAGAGCGTGTGAAGGGGCCATTCTAGCCCCTGCCAGACACCCCCAGCGGGATCTTTTGTGCAACCACTTGAAACCACGAGGAAAAGCCCGGTAGAATGGCGGGCTTGAACGAGCGTCAACTGCCGATTGTCTTTCGCATATCGCGGCCACGCTCCACCCGAACAACTACTGTTTACGCCGAGGTATGCCATGAAAGTCCTGTCCTCCCTGAAGTCGGCGAAGGCCCGTCACCGCGACTGCAAGGTCGTCCGTCGTCGCGGCAAGATCTTCGTCATCTGCAAGTCGAACCCGCGTTTCAAGGCGCGTCAGCGCTAAGCCCAACAGCCTTCACGGCTGCGGCTGGCCCTACGCGGGGCCGACCCGATGCAAGAAACCGCCTTCGGGCGGTTTTTTGTTTATGCGGCTTTTTCCTGCTGATTTTGCTGTAATCGCCTTTCTTGACCACTGGGGAGTAGATCGAGATGAAGCGTTACCTGTCCGCCCTGGCCGTGATGGCCACCCTGGCCGCCGCCACGCCGGCGCTGGCCGATACCCTGCTTGTCGACCGCGCCCGCGAGAAGCCGGCCGGTGCCCTGCCCCTGCGCGGCCAGAGCATGCAGCAGGTACAGGCGCAGTTCGGCGCGCCGAGCGAACGGCTGCAGCCGCGTGGCGGGCAGAAGCGGCAATGGCCGACCATCAACCGCTGGGTGTACCCGCAGTTCACCGTCTACTTCGAGAAGCAGAAGGTGATCGACGTGGTGGCCAACCAGGCGGACCCGAACGAAATCGGCCCGAAACCACCGATCCGTTGATCCCTTTACCCGCCGTGGGCGGGCCTGTGTAGCGAGACCATGAACCAGACCCTTCGTTTTCCTGCCGAGTGGGAAGCCCAGAGCGGCGTCCTGATTGCCTGGCCCACCGCCGACACCGACTGGGCCGACCGCCTGGGCCAGGTGGAAGAGACCTACATCGCCCTGGTCGCGGCCATCACCCGCTTCCAGCCGGTGCTGATCTGCGTGGCCGACGACGATGTGGAGACCTATGCCGAAATGCGGCTGCGCTCCAACCGCATCGACATGGACAAGGTCCACTTCACCACGGCCGCCTACGACGATACCTGGCTGCGCGACTCCGGCCCGATCACCCTGCGCCGTGCCGACGGCGGTTTCCAGCTGCTGGATTTCCGCTTCACCGGTTGGGGCGGCAAGTTCGACGCCACCCTGGATGACCAGCTGGTGGGCGTGCTGGACCAGGCCGGCGTGTTCAACGACGCGCCGGTGCGCAGCATCCCGTTCGCGCTGGAAGGCGGCGGCATCGAGACCGATGGCGAAGGCACCCTGCTGACCACCTGGAAGTGCCTGCACGAGCGCCATCCGGACCGCGACCGCGCCAGCCTGAGCGCCGACCTGGCCGACTGGCTGCAGCAGGACCGCGTGCTGTGGCTGGACCACGGCTACCTGGAAGGCGACGACACCGACGCGCACATCGACACCCTCGCCCGCTTCGCCTCGGCCGACAGCATCGTCTACCAGGCCTGTGGCGACGAGAGCGACTCGCACTACGCCGAACTGCAGGCGATGGGCAACGAGCTGGCCGCACTGCGCACCAAGGATGGGCAGCCGTACCGCCTGTTCCCGCTGCCGTGGGCACAGCCGGTGATCGACGAAGGCCGCCGCCTGGCTGCGTCGTACGCCAACTACCTGATCGTCAATGGTGCGGTGCTGATGCCGGCCTATGGCGACCCGGCCGACGACCTGGCCCGCGATGTGCTGGCCCAGGCGCACCCGGGCCGCGAGATCGTGCAGGTGCCCTGCCGCTCGCTGATCTGGCAGAACGGCAGCCTGCACTGCATCACCATGCAGCTGCCGGAAGGGCTGTTGAAGGTCTGACGGTAGTGCCGGCCGCTGGCCGGCAACCCTGCACCGCCTGATGGATCCACGGGATTGCCGGCCAGCGGCCGGCACTACCGAGCGCACCCATTCAGCGCGCGACACGCCGTCGCCGTCCATCCGCGCTAACATGCTGGTTTTCCCCCGCAGGAACGCCCCGCATGAACTCGCGCAGCCCCCTTACCGTCGCCCTGATCCAGGAGCGCAACCACGGTGATGCCGCCGCCAACCTGGCGGTGATCGAAGCACGCGTGGCCGAGGCGGCTGCGCAGGGTGCCAAGCTTGTGCTGCTGCAGGAACTGCATAACGGTCCGTACTTCTGCCAGCACGAATCGGTGGACGAATTCGACCTGGCCGAGCCGATTCCGGGCCCCAGCACCGAGCGCCTGGGCGCGCTGGCGAAGAAGCACGGCGTGGTGCTGGTCGGCTCGCTGTTCGAACGCCGCGCTGCCGGCCTGTACCACAACACCGCCGTGGTGTTCGAGAAGGACGGTACGCTGCTCGGCAAGTACCGCAAGATGCATATTCCGGACGATCCGGGCTTCTACGAGAAGTTCTACTTCACCCCGGGCGACATCGGCTTCAAGCCGATCGATACCTCGGTGGGTCGCCTTGGCGTGCTGGTGTGCTGGGACCAGTGGTACCCGGAAGCGGCGCGCCTGATGGCGCTGGCCGGTGCCGAACTGCTGCTCTACCCGACCGCGATCGGCTGGGACCCGGACGACGTGCAGGACGAGAAGACCCGCCAGCGCGACGCCTGGGTGCTGAGCCACCGCGGCCACGCCGTGGCCAACGGCCTGCCGGTACTGAGCTGCAATCGCGTCGGCCACGAGGCCTCGCCGCTGGGCGCCTCCGGCATCCAGTTCTGGGGCAACAGCCACGTGCTGGGCCCGCAGGGCGAGTTCCTGGCCGAAGCCGGCACCGATGCCACGGTTCTGTTGTGCGATGTCGACCTGCAGCGCAGCGAGCATGTGCGCCGCATCTGGCCGTTCCTGCGCGACCGCCGCATCGATGCCTACGGCGACCTGCTCAAGCGCTACATCGACTGAGCCGGAGCCCGCGCATGGCCGTCCTCATCCGTGATGCCGGCCCGGCCGACATCGCCGCGATCACCGCGATCTACGCGGTGGAAGTGACCGACTTCGTCAACACTTACGAGTACGACATCCCGGACGCGTCCGAGATGCTGCGCCGCATGCGCGACATCATCGACCGCGGCTTCCCCTACCTGGTCGCCGAGATTGACGGCCAGGTGGCCGGCTATGCCTACGCCAACACCTACCGCACCCGCGTTGCCTACCAGTGGACCGTGGAAAACTCGGTCTACGTCGATGCTGCGTTCCAGGGCAAGGGCGTTGGCACCGGCCTGCTGCAGGCGTTGATCGACGCCTGCGTGGCGCGTGGCTACCGGCAGATGGTGGCGGTGATCGGCGAACCGACCAATACCGCTTCAATCAAGCTGCACGAACGCTTCGGCTTCGAGCTGGTCGGCGTGTTCCGTGGCCTCGGCCGCAAGCATGGCCGCTGGCTGGATACCGTGCAGATGCAGCGCGCGCTCGGCGATGGCGCCGACACTGCACCTTCCAATGAATGAACCCATGACCGAAACCCTTCCCGAGACCGGCGACGACCTGTTCGCCGGCCAGCCGGTACGCGTTGTTGAACGCGACGGCGTGCGCTACACCCTGCTGGGCACTGCCCATGTCTCACGCGCCAGCGTCGAGGCGGTGGAGAAAGCCATCGACAGCGGTCGCTTCGACGCCGTGGCCGTTGAACTGGACCCGCAGCGCCTGCAGGCGCTGAGCGACCCGGACACGCTGGCCAAGCTCGACCTGGTCGAGGTGATCCGCAAGGGCCGCGTCGCCCTGTTCGCCGCCAACCTGGCCCTGTCCGCCTACCAGCGCCGCCTGGCCGAACAGCTCGACATCGAGCCGGGCGCGGAACTGAAGCGCGCGGTGGAACTGGCGCGCGAACGCGACCTCGCGGTGCACCTGATCGACCGCGAGGTCGGCCTGACCTTCCGCCGCGCCTCGCAGCGGCTGGGCTTCTTCGGCAAGCTGAAGCTGGTTGCCGGTCTCGGCGCCGGCCTGTTCTCGTCCGAGGAAGTGGGCGAGAACGAGATCGAGAAGCTCAAGCAGGGCGACATGCTGGAATCGAGCTTCGGCGAGTTTGCCAGCGAGAGCCCGGCACTGTACGAGACCATCATCGGCGAGCGCGACCGCTACATGGCTACGCGCCTGCGCGAGGAACACAACCCGCAGCAGCGTGAAGTGCTGGCGGTTGTCGGTGCGGGTCACCTGGCAGGCCTGGCGCGTTACCTGGAAACCGACACCGAGGCACCGGCACCGCTGCGCGCCGAGCTGGAGGCGGTGCCGAAGAAGCGCAACATTCCGTGGTTCACGCTGGGCATCCTGGCCATCGTGGCGACCGGCATCGGCGTGGGCTTCTACCGCGGTGGTCTGGGCGTGGGCACCGAACTGCTGGCGACCTGGGCGATGTATACCGGCGGCCTGGCGGGCCTGGGCTGCCTGCTGGCAGGCGGTCACCCGCTGAGCATCCTCACCGCGATCGCGGTGGCCCCGTTCAAGCCGTTCCGCCTGAGCATCCCGACCGGCGCGTTCTCGGCGCTGGTGGAAGCGCGCCTGCGCAAGCCGGCGTACGAGGACTTCCTGAAGCTGCGCGACGACGCGCAGAGCCTGAAGGGCTGGTACCGCAATCGGGTCACGCGCGTGGTGCTGACATTCATGCTGACCAACATCGGCAGCATGCTCGGCCTGTGGCTGACCACGTTCAAGGTGTGGGGCAAGGTCGCCGGTTGATTGTTTTGTGTAGCGTCGAGCCATGCTCGACTGCGCTCTGGTAGGTGCCAACCTTGGTTGGCACGCGATGCCCGGCAAAAAAAGGGGGAGGCCGCCCCACTACGACCGGCCTCCCCCACACCACAACACATTGATGTGCATTACAGCCGGGCAGCGCCCGGCTCTACCATTTCCGCTCCACGCGCGCGGCGGATCAACCGCGTCACGGCATTGCGCAGGTCATCCAGCACCGCATAGATGGTCGGCAGGAACAGCAGGCTGACCACGGTCGAGAACGCCAGGCCGCCGGCAATCGCGCGCGCCATCGGCGCGTACTCCGGGCCATTGCCGAACATCTGCGTATTGGTCAGCGAGATCGGCACCATCGCCAGGATCGCCGTGCCCATCGTCATCATGATCGGGCGCAGGCGCTCGCGTGAACCCTCCACCAGCGCCTGCGTGCGTCCCATGCCGCCGCGCCGCAGGTTGTTGATGTGCTCGATCATCACGATGCCGTTGTTCACCACCACGCCCATCAGCACCAGGATGCCGATGAAGGACATGATCCCGAACGAGGTACCGGTGATCCAGAACAGCCAGAACACACCGAAGATCGAGAACAGCACGCCACTCATGATCGCCGCCGGGAACAGCAGCGACTCGAACACCGCCGCCATCACCACGTAGATCATCACCAGCGCGATCAGCAGGTTGAACACCATCTGCTGCATCGCTTCGTCGTCGTTGCCGTAGTCGCCGCCATCGAAGGTGAAGCCATAGCCGGCCGGGAAGTTCATCGGCTTGAGCACCGATTCCATCGCCTTGCGGCCATCGGGCGCGGTGACCTTCTCGGCCAGGTTGGCCTTGATGGTCAGCGTGGTCTGGCGGTTGGTGCGACCGATCTGGGTCGCCGATGAACCGACGTCAACGGTGACCAGGCTCAGCAGTGGCACGCTGCGGCCGTCGCCGGTGCGCACGCTGAAGCCGGCCAGGTCCTCCGGGCTGCTCTGCTCGGCGCCAGCGAAGCGCACCCATACCGGTACTTCATTGTCGCCGCGGCGGAACTCGCGCATCGGCGCACCGCGCAGGGCCAGGCCGACGAAGCTGGCGACCTGCTCGGCATTGAAGCCGAATGCGGCGGCACGCTCGCGGTCGACGCGCACCTTCAGCTCGCCGCCCTTCTCGCCATTGTCGATGCGCACGTCGCGCAGCTCGGCACGCTGGGCCAGCAGCGGCACCACTTCCTGGCCGATCTCCTGCAGCATCGAACTGGAGTCGCCCACCAGCTGCACCTGCACGCCCTGGTTGCCGCCACCGCCGCCATCACCGCCCTGGTTGCCAACGAAGTAGTCGGTGCGGGCCGACTTCGGCAGGCCCTTGCGCAGCTCTTCCTGCAGCGCCTTGATGTCCTTGGCGTACTTCTCGTCCAGGGTGACCACGGTCGAGCTGCCTTCCTGCTCGCTGTACCAGGAGTACACCTGCTTGACGTGCAGGCGCTCGCGGTTGGCGTCGATCCAGTTCTCCACGCGCGCCACTTCCTCGGACATCTGCCGGTAGGTGTAGGCGCCCTTCCACATGTAGCCGATGAAGATGTCCTTGCCGCCATCGCCGCCGAACATGTCGACCTTGGTCAGCTTCATCGGCACCAGGCTGACCAGCACCACCAGCACGATGCCGAGCAGGCTCCAGCCACGATGGTGCAGCGACCAGTCCAGCAGCCTGGCGTAGCGGCGCTGCAGCCGCGCGATCAGGCCGGTCTGCGAGTGCACCAGCTTGGGCGTGGCCATCCGCGCGGACAGCATCGGGATCAGGCTGACCGCGACCAGCCACGAGGCCAGCAGCGAGACCGAGATGGTGATCGCGATCTGCGCCATGAAGATGCTGATGTTGTTGGTCTCGCCGAACAGGTTCGGCACGAACACGATGCAGTGGCACAAGGTGCCAGCGCTGAGCGCGATGGCCACGTTGCGGGTGCCGATGATCGAGGCCAGGCGCGGCTGTCCCGGCATGCGCTCGCGCTCCTGGTAGATGCTCTCCACCACCACCACGGCGTTGTCGACCAGCATGCCCACCGCCAACAGCAGGCCCATCATGGTCAGGATGTTCAGCGTCACCCCGACGAAGTACATGAAGCCCAGGGTGATGGTGAAGCAGATCGGAATGGCCAGGGTCACCATCAGCGTGGACGGCCAATGGCGCAGGAAGAAGAACAGCACCGTGATCGACAGGATCAGGCCGACCGCACCGGCCTCGGCCAGTTCCAGCAGCGAGGAGGTCACCGCCTTGCCCTGGTTGTCGATCACCTTGATCTGCACGTCGCGCATCGACGCTTCGGCACGGATCGCTTCAACCTCGGCCAGCGCCGCGCGCGACACCTCCACCAGGTTGGCACTGCGCTCCTTGAAGATGTCCAGCCCGACCGCCGGGTTGCCGTCCAGGCGGCGCCCGTAGTTCATCCGCGCCGGCTTCAGGCGCACGTCGGCGATGTCGCCCAGGCGCAGACCCTTGGCGTTGATCACCAGGTCGCGCATTTCCTGCAGGTCGGTGATCTCGCCCACCGGCTGCACGCGCACGCGCTGGCCGTTGTCGTCGATCTGCCCGGCCGAGATCGAGAAGTTCAGCGTGCGCAGGCGGTCACTCAGCTCATTGATGCTCAGCCCATGCGCGTTGAGCCGGTTCGGATCAATGGCGATCTCCACCTCGTTCGGCGGCGCGCCGGTAATGTCGACGCGGGCCACGCCGGGGATACGCTCGATGCGCCGCTTGAACTCGCGGTCGAGCATGTCGTAAGCGGTGGTCAGGTCGGTGGTGCTGGCCAGGCGCACCTTCAGCACCGGCTGGTCGCTGCTGGACCACTTGAACACGTTGTAGCGCTGCAGGTCGTCCGGCAGATCGCTGCGGATCGCGTCGATGCGTTCGCGTGCGTCGGAGGCGGCGATGGCGATGTCGCGGTCCCAGTCGCTGAACTCGATGAAGATCAGCGCCGCCTCGGAGGTGGCCGACGAGCGCATGCGCTTGATGCCGGTCATCGTCGCCAGCGATTCCTCCACCGGGCGGATGATGGTCCGCTCCACTTCCTCCGGGGTTGAACCGGTGTACGGAATCTGCACGAACAGGAAGGGCGCGGAAATGTCCGGCAACGCTTCCAGCGGCAACCGGAACGAGGCGATCAGGCCGATCACCACCAGTGACACGAAGCACATGATGGTGGTGACCGGGCGGCGGATGGAGAACTCGGCAACACTCATGCCGGCTCCTCCGCACCCGCCGCGCTGCCTGCTGCGCCCGGCTCGATCTCGCCGGCGTGCTTGCGGCCACGCTCGCGGTAATAGGCATCACCACGGCGGTCCATCAGGTCGTAGACCACCGGGATCACCAGCAGGGTCAGCAGGGTCGACACCAGCAGGCCACCGATCACGGTGATCGCCATCGGCGCGCGTACTTCGGCGCCCTCGCCCATCGCCACCGCCAGCGGCAGGAAGCCGAACAGCGTGCACAGCGTGGTCATGATGATCGGCCGCAGGCGCGAGCGTGCACCTTCCACCAGGGCCTCGTGCTTGGCCACGCCGGCCTCGCGCAGCTGGTTGACCTTGTCGATCAGGATGATCGCGTTCTTGGTGACCAGGCCGACCAGCAGGATCAGGCCGATGAACACCACCACCGAGATGGGCTTGCCGGTCAGCATCAGTGCCAGGATCGCGCCGACCAGCGCCAGCGGGATGGTGAACAGGATCACGAACGGATGCAGCAGCGATTCGAACTGCGAGGCCATCACCAGGTAGACCAGGAAGATCGCCAGGCCGAAGGCGAAGATCAGCGACTTCGCCGCCTGCGCCAGCTCCTCGCCCTGGCCACCGATGTGCAGGCCGACACCCGCGCCCAGCGGTTGTTCGGCCACCATCTGCTGCACTTCGCGCATGGCCGCGCCGAGGTCGATGTCGCGCAGGTTGGCCGAGACCACCGCAACGCGGGTCTGGTCGGCGCGATGGATCTCGCTGGGGCCGGTGGTGGCAACCACGTCGGCCACCGCATCCAGCGTGACCGGCCGGGTGCTGCCCGGATTGACGATCAACCGGCGGATGCTCTCCACGCTGGCGCGGTCGCCTTCCTGGGCACGCACCAGCACGTCGATCTTGCGGTCGCGGAAGCTGTAGCGGGTAGCCACGTCGCCGCGCACCTTCTTCACCACCACGTCGGCGATCTGGCGGGTGGTCAGGCCCAGCGCACCGGCACGTTCCTGGTCGAAGCGGATCTGGATTTCCGGGAAGCCCTCTTCCACCGTGGACTTCACGTCGGCGTAGTGCGCATTGCCACGCAGCATCGCCGCCAGGCGCTGGCCAGCCACTTCCAACGTCGCCATGTCCTGCCCGCGCAGCTCGATTTCCAGCGGCGTGGAGAAGCTGAACAACGCCGGCCGCGCGAAGTCGACCTGTGCCCCCGGATGCTGGCCCATGCTGTCGCGCAGGCGCTCGGTGATCTCGGCTTCGGTGCGTGCATTGCCACCGCCTTCCATCACCACGGTCAGCTTGCCGATGTTCTCGCCGCTCTCGGTCGGGCTGGCATCCAGGCGGGTGCCGCTGCCACTGACACCGTACAGCGAGGCCACGCCCTCGCCGTTGCCGTGGGCCAGCTGCAGCTCACGCACCAGCACATCGGTCTGCTTGAGCGGTGTGCCGGCCGGCAGCTTCACCGTCATCTCGAAACGGTCCTGCGCCAGCTGCGGGATCAGGTCGGCACCGAGCATCGGCACCAGCGCCATGGTCGCCACGAAGATGATCGTGGCCACGCCGAGCACCTTGCCCGGATGGGCCAGCGCGCTCGGCAACAGGCGCAGATAGCCGCGCTCGGCACCGGCGTAGGGCTTCATTGCCAGGTCGCTGGCCTTGCGCATCACCGGGCCGACCACTGCCACGACGCCCCGCCACGCACGTACGACCAGCCAGGCCAGCGCATAGAAGCTCCAGCGCGCGGTTGCGACGGCACCACGACGGCCCAGTGCCACCGGCTTCTGCCAGCGGTTCTGCGGCTGCCACGGTTCGTTCGGCGCCTCTTCCGGGAATGCCAGCGGCGGCCGGCCCTTCAGCGAGCTCAGCATCGGAATCAGCGTCATCGATACCAGCAGCGAGATCGCGATGGCGATCGCCACGGTCAATGCCTGGTCGCGGAACAGCTGGCCGGCGATGCCATCGACGAACACCAGCGGCAGGAACACCGCGATGGTGGTCAGGGTCGAGGCGACCACCGCCATGCTCACTTCGCGGGTACCGACGATCGCTGCCTGCAGGATGCCCAGGCCACGCTCGCGGGCCTTGGCAATGCTCTCCAGCACCACGATCGAGTCGTCCACCACCAGGCCGGTGGCCAATGCCAGGCCGCCCAGCGACATCACGTTCAAGCTGAGGCCGAGCTGGCCCATGAAGAAGAACGTGGCGATGATCGAGACCGGCAAGGACAGGCTGATCACGAACGTGCTCCAGCCATCACGCAGGAACAGGAAGATGATCAGGATCGCCAGCAGGCCACCGATCACCGCATCCTTCTTGACGTCGGCGATGGCGTGCTCGATGAAGCGCGACTGGTCCTCGATGGTGGTCATCTCGACGTCGGACGGGAACGTGCCCTTGATCTGCTCCAGGCGCTTGCGCAGCGCTTCGGCGGTGGACACGGTGTTGGCGTCGCCTTCCTTGTAGATGGCCAGTTCAACCGATTCCTTGCCGCCCAGGCGGATCACCGCTTCGCGTTCCTTGTAACCCTGGCGAACGGTGGCCACGTCCTTCAGGCGTACCGGCACGCCATTGGCGACCACGCTGGAGCCAGCACCGGACGATGCGCTCTGCGCCGCCGAGGCCGCTGCGATGGCCGCGGCCGAACCGGTCGACGCGGCGATGTTGAACATCTGCTGCAATGCCGAGTCGGCTGCACTTCCGTTCGAACCCTGGGTGGTGACCAGCAGGTTGCGGATCTCCTCCAGGTCGGCGAACTGGTTGACGGTGCGCACCAAGAAGCGCTGCGACCCCTCCTCCAGACGACCGCCGGAGATGTTGATGTTCTCGTCCTTCAGGCGCTTGATGACGGTGTCGATCGGCAGGTTCAGCTGTGCCAGCTTCTGCTGGTCGATGTCGACCTGGATCTCATCTTCCAGACCGCCACCGACCTTGACCGCTGCCACGCCGGCAACCGGCTCCAGCTTCTTCTTCAGGTCTTCATCGGCATAGCGGCGCAGGCCGGTCAGCTCGCGGACCGCATCGGCATCGCTGGCCGGCGCCACCTTGTTCGACAGCACCAGGCGCATGATCGGCTCGGTGGACGGATTGAAGCGCAGCAGCACCGGGGCCTTGGCCTCCAGTGGCAGGTTCAGCGCTTCCATCTTGTCACGCACCTCCAGGCTGGCCTGGTCCATGTTGGTGCCCCAGGCGAACTCCAGCACCACGTCGCTCTGGCCGGTGCGCGAGACCGACTTCAGCTTGCGCAGGTTCTTGACCACGCCGACGGCCTCTTCGACCGGCTGGGTGATCAGGGTTTCGATTTCGGTCGGCGCCGAACCGGTGTACTCGGTGCGCACGGTCAGCGTCGGGTAGCTCAGGTCGGGCAGCAGGTTGACCTTGAGGTTGCCCAGCGCGATCAGGCCGAACAGCAGCAGGGTGACCGTGCACATGGCGATGGTCACGCGGCGGCGGGTGGCGAATTCCACCAGGCCGCCGCGCATGCCGGCGGCGGCGCCATCGCTCGCCGGCGAGGCACCGTGGTCGTGGCCCGGGGCGGTCATTGCTTGCTCCCGGCCTTGTCTGCCGGCTTGGCGGCCGCTGCGACCGTCTTCGCCTTTGCCTTCGGATCGGCGATCACCTGCACCGCGGTACCGTCGCGCAGCGCGACCTTGCCGGCGGTGACCACCTGATCACCGGCCGCCAGGCCATCACGGATCTCCACCCACGGGCCCTCGGCGTAACCCAGCTTGACCGGAACGCGTGCGACCTTGCCTTCGCGCACCCGGAACACCGCCGGCTCACCGTCGTCGAGCAGCGCCAGGCGCGGCACCACGAGCGCATCGGCACGCTGGTCGTAATCGATGCGGATGCGCCCGAACATGCCGGGCTGCAGCGCGTGCGCGGCGCCATCGAAGGCGCTGACCACGCGAAACGTGCCGCTGCCCGAATCCACCACCGGCGCGATGCGATCGACGGTGCCGGTGAAGCTCTGGCCCGGCAGCGCATCGGCGGCCAACGTCACCGGCTGGCCGGCACGCAGCGTGGCCAGCTCGCGTTCGGGCACGTTGAGGGTGGCTTCCAGGCGCGAGTTGTCGACGATGCGGAAGATCGGCGTGTTGATCTGCACGAAGTTGCCGGTCTTGATCGAGCGCGATGCGATCACACCGGAAATCGGCGCCACGACGGTGGTGTAGGACAGCTCCAGCGTCGCCAGACGGTACTGCGCACGGACGTTTTCCAGATCAAAGCGCAGCTGGTCGACATCGGCAGCACTGACCATCTGCTGGCCAACCAGTTTCTGTGCACGCTGGTAGTTGTTTTCCAGCTTGCGCATCTGCGCTTCGCTCTGCGCTACGGCCAGGCGTGCGCGGTCCGGGTCCAGGCGCACCAGCGGCTGGCCGGCGGTGACCCGCTGGCCTTCCTCGACCAGCACCGCCAGCGCCACACCGGAGGTCTTGGCCACCACCTGCGACTCGGCGCGTGGTTCCAGCGCGGCGGTGCCTGTGTAACTGGCCGCGACCGCGCGATGGCTGGCCACGGCCACTTCGACCGGGACCGCATCGACCTTCTTCTCCTCCTTGGTCTCGGCGGCCTTGGCTTCGGAATTGGGCCCTGCGGCGCAACCGCCCAGCAGCAGGGAGGTGGAGATCAGCAGTGCGGCAGCGCAGATTCCGCTGCGACGGCCGGACAGGAAGGTTGGGTGCGACATCGTCAGGTCCCTGGAGGATGCGTGGACAGGTGTGGTAGCAAAGTAATGCACCACTTCACGGCAACACCATATCCCAAAGGTCATGGTGTCTTCACGCCGCTGGTCGGCCCGACCCCATTTCAGCTAGATGAAACCTGAGGCTATACTCGGGGCGTTCCGTACCCCACGCCGGAACGACCAGACCCGAATCCCCGGAAACGACACCATGCGCCCGCAGCCGCTCGCCGCTTGTCTCGCTCTGGCCGTCCTCCTGCCCCTTGGGGCCGCCGCACAGCCCGCTCCTGCTCCTGCCACACCCGCTCCGGCCCCGGCTCCTGCCGCCGCGCCGGCGCCTGCCGCGCCCACCGGCAACTTCGACAATGGCCGCGTGCTGGCCTACACCTGCCAGGGGTGCCACGGCATCACCGGCTACAAGAACGCCTACCCCAGCTACCGGGTGCCGAAGATCGGCGGCCAGACCCAGCAGTACCTGGCCCAGGCCCTGACCGAGTACCGCCAGGGCAAGCGCCGGCATCCGACGATGCAGGCGCAGTCGATGAGTTTCAGCGAACAGGAGATCGCCGATCTCTCTGTTTACCTGTCCACCGTCAAGTAAGGCCCGCCCATGTCGAAAGCCGCGCATCCGCTGCGTCACGCCATCGCCCTGTCCGCTGCCCTGCTGCTGGCGGCCTGTTCACAGTCGCAGGTGGAAAACAGCGAGAAATCCGCCGCCGATCCGGGCCATGCCAGTGGCGAACACGGCTCTTCTTCTTCGGCTGGCCTGCCTGCAGGTCGCGAGGCCGCCGGTGAAGCCCGCGCCAAGGTGAAGGGCAAGGCCACCAACCAGAGCTGCATCGACTGCCACGGGGCCGATGGCAATGCGCCGATCGATCCGACCTATCCGAAGCTGGGTGGGCAGTACGGTGACTACCTGGCGCATGCGCTGCAGGCCTACCGCGCCGGTGACCGCCAGCACATGCTGATGACGCCGCAGGCGAAGGACCTGAGCGATCAGGACATCGCCGATCTGGCGGCGTATTTCGGCAGCCGGCCGAGCCAACTGCGGGATCTGCACGGGGTCAAATGACCGCAGGCCCCCGGTGGGTGCGGATCGTTGATTGGTGGGTGCGGACCGTTGGTCCGTACGGAGGTGTAACCGGCTTCGGTGGGTGCGGACCTTGGTCCGCACTGATGCCACCATCCACGCATCGCGTGGATCTACTGATTCTCGACTCGATCAATCGGCGCACTGCTGGCGCCGACCGATACTCAGCCTTCCAACTCTTCCCAGCGCGCGTAAGCGGCATCCAGCTCGGCCTGCACCTTGGCCAGCTGCTGGGTGTGCGCGGTCACTTCGGCGCTGCTGCGGGTGTAGAACGACGGGTCGTTCATCGCCGAGGTCAGGCCTTCGACATCGCCTTCCAGCTTCTCGATGGTCTTCGGCAGCTGCTCCAGTTCGCGCGCTTCCTTGTAGGCCAGCTTGCGCTTGGGTGCGGCCGGAGCTGCGGTAACCGGGGTGGCCGGCGCAGCGGCCGCCGGCTTGGCCGCAGGGGCCGCGGCAGGCGCTGCGATGCTGGCCGCATAACGCTGCCAGTCGCTGTAACCGCCCACGTACTCGCCGATCACGCCATCGCCTTCCATCACCAGCGTGGAGGTGACCACGTTGTCGATGAAGTCACGGTCATGGCTGACCAGCAGCAGCGTACCGGTGTACTCGCCCAGCAGCTCTTCCAGCAGCTCCAGGGTTTCCACGTCCAGGTCGTTGGTCGGTTCGTCCATCACCAGCAGGTTGGACGGCTGCGCGAACAGCTTGGCCAGCAGCAGGCGGTTGCGCTCGCCACCGGACAGGCGGGTAATCGGCGCACGCGCGCGCTCCGGGGTGAACATGAAGTCCTGCAGGTAGGCATGCACATGCTTGCGCTTGCCGTTGAACTCGAGGAAATCGCGGCCTTCGGCGACGTTCTCGATCGCGCTCCAGTCTTCGCGCAGCACAGCGCGGTACTGGTCGAAATACGCGATCTGCAGGTTGGTGCCGGCGTTGACTTCGCCCTTGGCCGGCTGCAGTTCGCCCAGCAGCAGCTTGAGCAGCGTGGTCTTGCCGCTGCCGTTGGGACCGATCAGGCCGATGCGGTCGCCGCGCATGATGGTGGTGGTGAAATCGCGGACCATGGTGCGCTCGCCGAAGGCGAACGAAATGTCCTTGACGTCGATGACCTTCTTGCCGGAGCTGACGCCCTGCGCGGCCTCCATCTTGACGTTGCCGCTGAGGTCGCGACGCTGCGAACGCTCCACGCGCATCGCCTTCAGGCGGCGCACGCGGCCTTCGTCGCGGGTGCGACGGGCCTTGATGCCCTGCCGGATCCAGACTTCTTCCTGCGCCAGCAGCTTGTCGAAGCGGGCGTTTTCCTGCGCCTGCGCATTGAGGCGTTCCTCGCGGCGGCGCTCGTAGTTGGCCCAGTCGCCTGGCCAGCTGGTGACCTGGCCGCGGTCGATCTCGACGATGCGGGTGGCCAGGGCACGCAGGAAGCGACGGTCATGGGTGACGAACACCACGCTGCCGCTCCAACCCTTCAGGAACGCTTCGAGCCAGTCGATGGCTTCGATGTCCAGGTGGTTGGTCGGTTCGTCCAGCAGCAGCACATCGGGGCTGGACACCAGCGCGCGGGCGAGCAGCACGCGGCGCTTCATGCCGCCGGACAGGCGGCCGAACTCGGCCTCGCCATCCAGGTCGAGCTTGGTCAGGGTTTCGCTGACGCGCTGGTCCAGGCCCCAGCCGTTGGCGGCATCGATCTTGGCCTGCACGTTGCCGAGGGCTTCGCCATCGAAGACTTCGGCATGGCTGAGGTGGTGGAATTCGGCCAGCCACTGGCCCAGCTCGCCAAGGCCGTCGGCGACGACGTCGAACACCGAGCCGGCCGCGCCGTGCGGCACTTCCTGCTCCAGGCGGGTGACGCGCACGCCCTGCTGCACGCGGACTTCGCCGTCATCGGGCTTGTGGTCGCCGGACAGCAGCTTGAGCAGGGTGGATTTGCCGGCGCCGTTGCGGCCGATCAGGGCGATGCGTTCGCCCGGCTCGATCGACAGTTCGGCCTTTTCCAGCAACAACGGGCCGCCGACGCTGAAGTCGACGTTCTGCAGAGTAATCAGAGGCATCCGGATATTGTACGGGTTGGGGGCGTCGGCCGGGTTGCACCCGGCACCCGCGGTAGTGCCGGCCGCTGGCCGGCAACTTCAACGGCAACGTCAAAAGCTGGTTTCCTGTGGGATGGCGGAGCGGTGTGGGTCTGCAGGACACGCCGTAAACCCATCCATGGCGCCAACGGTCCTGCAGACCCACACCGCCCCGCCCCTGACAGTTTCCCGCGATCTGTCGGAACGGCATTCTGCTCTGGTGGGTGTCGACCTTGGTCGACACATGGGAATCTGATGAATTACCCCACGTCCCCCAGCAACGCCTGCAACCCCGGCAGCCATTGCTTGCCCGGGTGACGTACCAGCCACAGGGTGCGCTGCAGGGCCGGCAGCGGGGTTTCGAGCACGCGCAGGCGGCCTAGGGCCAATGGCTCTTCCAGCGCGTGACGCGAAAGACAGGCCAGGCCGAGGCCGGCGATGGCGGCCTGCTTGATCGCTTCGGTATTGCCCAGCTGCAGCGTCTGGGCGAAGCCACGCAGATGCGGCAGCAACGCCTGCTCCACCGCCTCGCGGGTGCCCGAGCCGGGCTCACGCAGCAGCCAACGTGCGCCGCGCAGCTGCTCCAGCGACCAGCGCGCCGGGGCATCGGCGGCAGCCACGATCACCAGCGGGTCCTGCTGCCAGGCGGTCACCTGCAGGCCGCGCTCGTGGCAGGGGCCTTCGATCAGCCCGGCGTCCACATCCAGGCGCTGCACGGCGGCGACCACGCCGGCGCTGTTGTCGATGCGCAGATCGACCTCGGCCTGCGGTGCCTGGCGCAGCAGCTCGGCGATGCGCGGCGGCAACAGGTAGTTGCCGATGGTGGTACTGGCGGCCAGTACCAGCCGCAGGGGGGCGCCCTGGGCCGGGTCGCCGCCCGCAGCCAGCTGCCGTTCGAGGTCGGCAGCGTTGACCAGCAGCGTACGCGCCGGCTCCAGCAGCGCGCGGCCGTGCCCGTTCAGGGCCAGGCGACGGCCGATGCGGTCGAACAGCGGCGTGCCGAAGTGTGCCTCCAGTTCCTGCAGGGCAGCGCTGCTGGCCGACTGGGAGAGCGCGATGGCCTGGCCCGCAGCGGTGGTGCTGCCGTGGTCAGCGATGGCGACGAACACCTGCAGCTGGCGCAAGGTCAGGCGCATGGGAATTACCCGCTTGATAGGTAGGTTTCACCCATATTATTCGTTTTACAGGTCAACGGTGCGGGCGCACGCTTGCACCGTCACTTCAACCCTGCCTTCGCCATGAACGCCCCTGCCCTGTCACCCTGGTCCCTGCCCGCCCTGCGCCAACGCTGGCAGCCGCGCCTGCCCGGCCTGCTGCTGGTCGGCCTGGTGGCGGCGGCGTCGCTGTACCTGGCCGAGCTGCCCTGGCTGCAGGCCCACGGCCTGAGCGCGCTGACCGTGGCCATCGTGGCCGGCATCGTGGTTGGCAACACCGTCTACCCGCGGTTGGCGCCAAGCAGTGCGGCCGGCGTCGGGTTCTCCAAGCATTGGCTGCTGCGCGCCGGCATCGTGCTGTACGGCCTGCGCCTGACCTTCCAGGACATCGGCCATGTCGGCGTGGCCGGTGTGCTGATGGACGTGCTGGTGGTCGCCAGCACCTTCGGCCTGGCCTGCTGGCTGGGCGTACGCGTGTTCCGGATGGAACGCGAGGCCGCGATGCTGATCGGTGCCGGCAGCGCGATCTGCGGCGCGGCGGCGGTGATGGCCGCTGAACCAGTGGTGCGCGGCCGCGCGGCACAGGTCACGGTGGCCGTGTCGACGGTGGTGGTGTTCGGCACGCTGGCGATGTTCCTGTACCCGGCGCTGTATGCGCTGGTGCAATCGCACGGCTGGCTGGCGATGGACGCACGGCAGTACGGCCTGTTCACCGGTGCGACGGTGCATGAAGTGGCGCAGGTGGTGGCGGCCGGCCGTGCGGTCAACGAAGCGGCGGCTGATACCGCAGTGATCACCAAGATGGTGCGGGTGATGCTGCTGGCACCGTTCCTGGTCGCGCTGTCGCTGTGGCTGGCGCGGGGCGGCAAGCCCAGCGCCGACGGCGGCAAGGCACGCATCGTGGTGCCGTGGTTCGCGTTCGGTTTCGTGGCGGTGGCCGGCTTCAACTCGCTGCATCTGCTGCCGGCTGGCCTGCAGGCCCGGCTGGTGCAGCTGGACACGGTGCTGCTGGCGATGGCGATGGCCGCGCTGGGCCTGACCACCCACGTCTCGGCGCTGCGCCAGGCCGGCCTGAAGCCGCTGCTGCTGGCGTCGATCCTGTTTGCCTGGCTGTTGTTCGGTGGCCTGGCGATTCATCAGGGCGTGCTGGCGGTGCTGGGCTGAGGGCAGTGCCGACCAACGGTCGGCACCCACCAGTGGATGGCGGCTCCATTTGGGGGTCAGAGCCCTTTCCTGCGGAAAGGGATCCGACACCCCGCCCCATTAGACGGGACCTGCCGCGCGGACGGGTACAATGCGCCATGACTGACTTCTCGACCCTGCCGCTGAGCCCGGCCCTGCAGCCCGGCCTGGATGCCCTCGGCTATACCACCCTCACCCCCGTGCAGGCGCAGAGCCTGCCGGCCATCCTGGATGGCCGCGATGTAATCGCACAGGCACCCACCGGCAGCGGCAAGACCGCCGCCTTCGGCCTGGGCCTGCTGCAGTCCATCGACCCCAGCCTGATCCGCGTGCAGGCGCTGGTGCTGTGCCCGACCCGCGAACTGGCCGACCAGGTCGGCAAGCAGATCCGCAAGCTGGCCACCGGCATCCCCAACCTGAAGCTGTTGCTGCTGGTCGGCGGCGTGCCGCTGGGCCCGCAGCTGGCCTCGCTGGAAGGCCATGACCCGCACGTGGTGGTCGGCACGCCCGGCCGCGTGCAGGAGCTGGCACGCAAGCGCGCGCTGAATCTTGGCGCGGTGCGCACGCTGGTGCTGGACGAGGCCGACCGCATGCTCGACATGGGCTTCGAGGAGCCGATCCGCGAGATCGCCGGCCGCACCCACAAGGACCGCCAGAGCCTGCTGTTCTCGGCCACCTTCCCCGACAGCATCCGCGCCATGGCGCGTGACCTGCTGCGCGATGCGGTGGAAGTGACCGTGGAAGGCGCCGACCAGGCACCGGCCATCCGCCACCTGTTCTGCGAAGTGGAACCGGCACACCGGCAGAAGGCGCTGGCCGGCCTGCTGCTGAAGTACACGCCGGAATCGGCGGTGGTGTTCTGCAACACCCGCAAGGACGTGGACGAAGTGGCCAACTCGCTACAGCAGTTCGGCTTCTCGGCACTGGCCTTGCACGGCGACATGGAACAGCGCGACCGCGAGGAAGTGCTGTTGCGGCTGGCCAACCGCAGCTGCAACGTACTGGTGGCCAGCGACGTGGCCGCACGTGGCCTGGACGTGGAAGAGCTGGCGGCAGTGATCAACTACGAGCTGCCGACCGACGTGGAAAGCTACCAGCACCGCGTGGGCCGTACCGGCCGTGCCGGTGCCAGTGGCCTGGCGATCAGCCTGGTGGCCGGCCGCGAGAAGACCCGCGCCGAAGCCATCGAAGCGCAGATGGGGCAGCCGCTGGACTGGCAGAAGACGCCGCTGGCAACCTCGCGCCCGGCCGAACTGCCGCAGGCCGCGATGCGCACGCTGCGGATCGACGGTGGCAAGACCGACAAGCTGCGCCCGGGCGACATCCTCGGTGCGCTGACCGGTGATGCCGGCCTGTCGAGCAAGTTCATCGGCAAGATCGCGATCTTCCCGACCCGCTCCTACGTGGCGATCGCCCGTGAGCAGGCCAACAAGGCCGTGGCCAAGCTGGAAGCCGGCAAGATCAAGGGCCGTCGTTTCCGCGTGCGGATGATGTGATTGAAGCAGCGTTGCCAACCACGGTTGGCAATGATCTGACCTGGTAGTGGCCAACCTTGGTTGGCCCATCCGTGGCGTCAATCGCGAAAAGCGCTGCCAACCAAGGTTGGCAACTACCGGTTCCCGGCCATTCGCTCTGGTAGATGCCAACCTTGGTTGGCACCTGCCCTTCGATCAGAACACCAGTTCGGTGTGCAGCGGCAGATCCGATTCCCAGCGGGCGCGACCACCCAGGCCGTCCAGTTCGACCAGTACGCCGGCACCGACCACGTCAACGCCCAGGCGGCGCACCAGCGACAGCGCAGCGACCAGCGTGCCGCCAGTGGCCAGCACGTCGTCGATGATCGCCACGCGGGCCCCGGCCGGCAGCGCGTCGGCGTGCACTTCGATGCAGTCACTGCGGTATTCCAGCGTGTATTCCTCGCGCAGCACCTGGCCCGGCAGCTTGCCCGGCTTGCGCACCGGCACGAAGCCCACGCCCAGCTCCAGCGCCATCGCGGCACCGAGGATGAAGCCACGCGATTCGATACCGATCACCGCGTCCAGCTTCTGGTCGCGCCAACGGTCGGCCATCGCGGTGATGGCACCGCGGAAGTCCTCGCCATGGGCGAGCAGCGGCATGATGTCCTTGAAGAGGATGCCGGGCTTGGGGAAGTCGGCGATGTCGCGCAGGCGGGAGGCCCACTGCGGAGCGACGAGGGCGTCGGTCATGTCACATTGGCTATCTGATGGCGGCATAGGGTACCTGTTCCGGGCGCCCCCTGCCTGTTGAGGGTGTTCGGCCGGGCTGCGCCCGGCACCTGCAGAGGCTTCAGGCCAAAACAACGGCAACGGCAACAGCAACGGCAACAGCAAGCGCAACAGCGGGTTTGCTGTGGGATGACGGGGTGAGTCCGGTTGCGGGAGACGCCGTAAACCCGTCCGTGGGGGCTTGGCCGCGGCATCCATGCCGCGGACACTCCCGCAACCGGACCCACCCCGCCTTCGACAGTTTCCTGCGATCTGTCGTAGATCCACGCCATGCGTGGATGAATCTCTATCGAAATCGAACATTTCGAGAATTGAACGAAGAGCATCCACGCATGGCGTGGATCTACCGTGTCGACCAAGGTCGACACCTACCCACAGCAGCGGGAATCTGCCGGAGGTGGGGCGGTGTGGGGCTGCAGGACCGTTGGCGCCATGGATGGCGCCATCGAGCCCCCATGGACGGGTTTACGGCGTGTCCTGCAGCCCCACACCGCCCCGCCAGACCATCAGCAATCCAGAGCCGCTTTGGCTTTGGCCGTTGCTTGCGCGGTGGCCTCTGCAGGTGCAGGGCGCAGCCCTGCCGCCCACCCTCAGGAACTGCAGGACAGCATCGAGCAGCCGGCGCGGTTGTCGGCCCACGCCGGCCGCTTGCCGGCATAGTGCTCCAGGCCGGCGCGCTCGGTATACGGATCGCGCAGCACATCCTGTAGCGCATGAACACCGCCGAGGTCGCCCTGTTCGGCGCGATCGATGGCCTCCTGCGCCAGCCAGTTGCGCAGCACGTACAGCGGATTGGCCGCGACCATCTTCGCCGCGCGCTCACTGGCCGAAAGTGGATCGGCCTGCAACCGCGCCGCGTAGTCCTGCAGCCACTGCTGCAACGGCGCCTGCACCGCCTGCTGGCGCGACTCGTCGTAGTACACCGCATCCAGCACGCCCACGTCTGGCGCCGCTGGATCAACCCGCATCAGTGCACGCCAGGCCAGGGTCATATCCATGCCGCCGTCCTGCATCAGCTGCTGCCAGCGCTGGTAGAGCCCCAGGTCGTCATCGTCGGCGGCGGCCAGGCCCAGCTTGGCTGCTGCATCGCGTCGGGTGCAGGCCACGAAGGTGGACTGGTAAGCCGCCAGACCGGCCTGCAGCGGCGCCACATCGGCAAACAACGGCGACAGCGCTTGCGCCAACCGGCTCAGGTTCCAGTACGCCACCTGCGGCTGGGTACCGAAACGATAACGGCGGCCCTGCGCGTCGGTGGTGTTCGGCGTCCAGTCCGGGTCGAAGTCCTCGACCCAGCCGTAAGGACCGTAATCGAGCGTGAGGCCGAGCACGGACAGGTTGTCGGTGTTCATCACGCCATGCACGAAACCGACGCGCATCCAGTGCGCGATCATCTCGGCAGTGCGCACCGCGATCTGCGCGAACCAGTCGCCGTACAGCGCCTCACCCTGCCCTTCAAGCTCCGGAAAGTCGCGGGCGATGCACGCGTCGACCAGCTGCCGCAACAAGGCAGTTTCGCCGCGTGACGCTGGCAGTTCGAATGAACCAAAGCGCAGGAACGAGGGCGATACCCGGCACACGATGGCGCCGGGCTCGGCACGCGGGTGGCCGTCGTAGAACATGTCGCGTACCACGTCTTCGCCGGTGCCGACCAGCGACAGCGCGCGCGTGGTCGGTACGCCCAGGTGATGCATCGCTTCGCTGCACAGGAATTCACGGATGGATGAGCGCAGCACTGCGCGGCCATCAGCACCCCGCGAATACGGCGTGGGACCGGCACCCTTCAGCTGCAGTTCCCAATGACGGCCATCCGGTGCGACCAGTTCGCCCAGCGAGATCGCGCGGCCGTCGCCGAGCTGGCCCGCCCAGTGGCCGAACTGATGGCCACCGTAATTGGCCGCCCACGGCTGCATGCCGGCGTACAGCGCATTGCCGCCGAACACCTGCGCGAAGCCTTCGCTTTCGACTTCAGCGGTATCGAAGCCAAGCATCGCGGCGACGTCCGGCGCCCAGGCCAGCAGCGTGGGCGCCGCCACTGGAGTCGGCATCACCGGCGACCAGGCCGCGCCCAGCACTTCGCGGCGGCGCGGGCCGGATTCGGGGTCGCCCGGCAGGGCATGCAGCAGTCGGTTGTCGAAACGGGGGCTGTCGGTATCCATGGGATTGGAGATGGGGGCGACCGCCGCCCGCCTCAATTGCCGCTGAGCGCCTGCAGATGCCCGCCGTGGGCTTCGGCGCGCTGATAGGCCGGCCGCTCGCTGATGCGCTTGAGAAAGCCACGCAGCGCCGGCTTGTCGTCGAGGCCACCACCCCGTGCGGCCGCAGCCTGGATCGGGAAGCTCATCTGGATGTCGGCCGCACTGAAGCGTTCGCCGGCGAACCATGGGCTTTCAGACAGGCGGCGCTCCATCCAGTCCAGGTGCAGTCGTCGCTGCGGGCCGATGAAGCCACGCTCGGCCTTGTCGGCGATGCTGCGCGCGATCGGGCGGGCGAAGAACGGCATCGGCGCGTTGCGGATGCGGCCCATCACCAGGGTCAGCAGCAGCGGCGGCATCGCCGAGCCTTCGGCGTAGTGCAGCCAGTAGCGGTAGGCGATGCGCTCGGCGCCATCGGCCGGCATCGGTGACGGCGACAGCTGGCGTTGGGTGTCGTAGCGGTCTGCGAGGTAGTCGAGGATCGCGCCGGACTCGGCCAGTACCAGCTCGCCATCCTGCAGCACCGGCGACTTGCCCAGCGGATGCACGTTGCGCAGTTCGGGCGGTGCCAGCAGCGTCTTCGGATCGCGGGGATAACGGCGCAGTTCGTAGTCCAGCCCCAGCTCCTCCAGCATCCACAGCACACGCAGGGAACGGGAGTTTTCCAGGTGGTGGACGATGCGCATGGGGATGATCCTTGGGGAGGCCTGCATCGTATCGCGCCAGCTGCATGCCCCTTGTAGAGTCGAGCGTGCTCGACTGCTTTCCAGAGACAGTCGAGCACGCTCGACTCTACAAAGCAGCAGGCAATAAAAAACGCCGGAAGCTTTCGCTTCCGGCGTTCTGGCTACCAAACGGTAGCAGACGGATTAGACCGCCTGCACCTGGTCAGCCTGCATACCCTTCTGGCCCTGGACGGCGATGAAGGTAACCTTCTGGCCTTCCTGCAGGGTCTTGAAGCCGGTGCCCTGGATGGCACGGAAGTGCACAAACAGGTCCGGGCCGCTTTCCGGGGTAATGAAGCCGAAGCCCTTGGCGTCGTTGAACCACTTGACGGTGCCGGTCTGACGATCAGACATTTGACTAACTCCTGAAACACATGTTGAAAAAATCGCAGCCACCGGGTATCGGGGCCGAGACTGAGTTGCAGGCGTTGGTAAAGCGGATCGATGAGCGGATCGTGAGATCAACTGCACCAGGCCACGATTCACGGTGACCCTAGCAAACACAGTGGGACGAACGATACGCGTGTTTTCTGCAAAAAGCGATAGCCCGGACGTTCATCGGCTGGCCCCGCCCGCTAGACGTGACAAGGGCTCGCAGCCGATCGAGGCTAACCCCGAGTCCCCATTCAGGATTTTCCTACCCTACACTGGGTAAATGACTGAAGCTGAAACCCAAGCTGAACCCGCCCTCCCCCGCATCTGGGTGGACGCGGACGCCTGCCCCACTGTCATCCGCGACATCCTGTTCCGGGCCGCTGAACGCATTGGCATCGAGCTGACCCTGGTCGCCAACCAGTGGATCCGGACCCCGCCGTCGCGTTGGCTGCGTTCGATCCAGGTGCCCCAGGGCCTGGACGTGGCCGACAGCGCCATCGTCGAACGGGTCGCTGCCGGAGACCTGGTCGTCACCCAGGACATCCCGCTGGCCGCGCTGGTGCTGGAGAAGAAGGCCGTGGCGCTGAATCCGCGCGGCCAGCTGTACACGCCGAACAACATCGCCGAGCGGCTGTCGATGCGCAATTTCATGGAAGAACTGCGCGGCGCCGGGGTCCAGACCGGCGGCCCGCCGCCGCTGGGCCAGCGCGACCGGCAGCTGTTCGCCGCCGAGCTGGACCGCTGGCTGGCCCGACGCCCGGTTCGCTGAACGGCCCTACCCGCTCTGGCCGGGCAGGCACAGGCGGCGCTGGCTGCTGAACCGCCGTGGCTCCCCGCTCAATGGGTCATCGAAGGCCAGCCCCTGCGCCAGCAGCTGCAGGGGCGACTCGAACGTGTCACCCCGGCGCGGCCCCAGCTGCGGATACAGGTCATCGCCCTCGATGGGTGCGCCCAACATCGCCATGTGCACGCGCAGCTGGTGCTTGCGACCGGTTTCCGGCTTCAGCCGGTAGCGCCAGATCGGCCCCTCGGCCTCGATCGGCTCGATCAGGCTGCGCGCATTGGGCTCGCCCGGCACTTCGGCCATGCGGAAGAACGGCTCCCCCGGCACCAGACGGCTGTCCCGCTGCAACGGAAACGCCAGCCCGGGCAGCGCCGGTGCCAGCGCCTCATAGGTCTTCTCGATGCGCCGCTCGCGGAACAGCCGCTGATAGGCATCACGCGTGGCTGCCTGGGTCGAGAACAGCACCAGGCCGGCGGTCAGCCGGTCCAGGCGGTGCAACGGCGCCAGTTCGGTGTTGCCGGTGCGTGCGACCAGGCGCGACAGCAGGGTTTCGCGCACATACCCACCGGCCGGCGTTACCGGCAGGAAGTGCGGCTTGTCGGCCACCAGCAGGTGCGCATCCAGATGCAGGATGGTCTCGGCGAAGGGAATCACCGGCTCGTCGGCAACCTCGCGGAAGTACTGGATCTCAAGCCCCACCTGCCACGGCATGTCCGGCGCCAGTGCCCTGCCCTGCGCATCCTGCACACGGCCTCGGGCGAAGCGGTCCTGCCATTGCGCGCGACCGATGCGCGGGAAACGCGCGCACAGGCCATCGAGCAGGCTGGGCCAGTGGCCGGGTGGCAGCTGCAGGTGGCTGGGCACGGTCATGGCGTCCATTCCGGCCACGGGAAAGAGCGCCAAGAGTGCCACCGTTGACGCTGCGCAGACAGCCCGGCAACGGACACCCTTGCAGCAAACCTCTATCATTGACGTCTTTAGTCCACGGATCCCCCATGGCTCTTACCGCCACCATCCGCAAGGCCGAACTGCAGATCAGCGACATGGATCGCGGCTACTACGCGACCCACAACCTGACCCTGGCCCAGCACCCGTCCGAGACCGACGAACGATTGATGGTGCGCCTGCTCGCCTTCGCGCTGAACGCCGGCGACCGCCTGGAATTCGGCCGCGGCCTGAGTACCGACGATGAGCCGGACCTGTGGGAACACGACTACACCGGCGACATCCTGCAATGGATCGACCTGGGCCATCCCGACGAATCCCGCATCCGCAAGGCCAGCAACCGCAGCCGGCAGGTGCAGGTGGTCAATTACGGCGGCAACGCCTCGGAGATCTGGTGGGGCAAGCAGGGCAAGGGCCTGGCGCGCTTCGACAACCTGTCGGTGGTTGATCTCGATGGTGCCTTCGTCGAACTGTGGGGCCAGCAGATCCAGCGCGCGATGCGCTGGAGCGTGCTGATCCAGGACGGTGAAGTGCAGCTGCTCAACGATCAGATGCAACTCGACGTGGTCCCGAACTGGCGCAAGCGCGCCAAGGCATGAGCACGATCCGTTGCGACGTGGTGGTCATCGGCGCTGGCGCGGCCGGGCTGATGACCGCGATCACGGCTGGCCAGCGCGGCCGCCAGGTGCAGGTGATCGACCATGCCAACAAGGTCGGCAAGAAGATCCTGATGTCCGGCGGTGGCCGCTGCAACTTCACCAACACCGGCACCACCCCGGCCAACTTCCTGTCGGCCAACCCGCACTTCTGCAAATCGGCGCTGGCGCGCTACACGCCCTGGCACTTCATCGAGCTGGTCAGCAAGCACGGCATCGCCTATCACGAAAAGGAGCTGGGCCAGCTGTTCTGCGACATCTCGTCCAAGCAGATCGTGAAGATGCTGGTGGACGAATGCCAGGCGGCCGGTGCCCAGATCCGCACCGAATGCAGCGTGCAGCGCATCGAGCACGGCAGCGACGGGTTCCGCGTGCACACCACGCAGGGCCTGTTCCACTGCGCCTCGCTGGTGGTTGCCACCGGCGGCCTGTCGATTCCGAGCATGGGCGCCACCGGCTTTGGCTACGAGATTGCCCGCCAGTTCGGCCATCAGGTGCTGCCGACCCGCGCCGGGCTGGTGCCGCTGACACTCAGCGGCAAGCACCAGGAACGGCTGGCTGATCTGAGTGGTGTCGCCCTGCCGATCGAGGCGCGCTGCAACGGCAAGAGCTTCCAGAACTTCATGCTGCTGACCCATCGCGGCGTGAGCGGCCCGGCGATCCTGCAGATCTCCTCGTTCTGGCAACCCGGCGATGCGCTGGAGCTGGACCTGCTGCCCGCCCAGGATGCCGGCGAGTGGCTGCGCCAGATGAAGCGCGAGCGCCCGGCCGCCGAGCTGCGCACGGTGCTGGCCGAGGTACTGCCGAAGCGGCTGGCGCAGCGCCTGTGCGAGCACTGGCTGCCTGACCGGCCCGTGCGCCAGCTGGACGAGCCGGTGCTGCGCCAGGCCGCGCAGCTGCTGGGCGCGTTCCCGCTGGTGGCCAGCGGCACCGAGGGCTATCGCACCGCCGAAGTCACCCTGGGCGGCGTGGATACCGCCGACGTGTCGTCCTCGACAATGGAATCCAAGCGCGTGCCCGGCCTGCATTTCGTCGGCGAGGTGCTGGATGTGACCGGCTGGCTGGGCGGCTACAACTTCCAGTGGGCCTGGGCCAGCGGCCACGCGGCCGGTGGCGTGGTGTGAACCAGATCGCCGTTCGATGCGTGCAGGGGGCGCGCGCATGGACGGTTCGGCGCGCATCGTGTATCTAGATTCGCAGATTGGGGAGCAGTGCATGCAGAACGCGAACGACATCACCATCCGCCTGCTGATCGTCGATGACAGCGGCGAGAATGCCGAAGCCATCGTCAGTACGCTGCGCAACAGCGGCATCGCGGTGCGCCCTTGGCGTCCGCAGGATGCGGCCGAGCTGTCCCAGGTGCTGTCCAGCCAGGCCATCGACCTGGTGCTGGCGTCCCCCTCGCAGGGCATCCCGCTGCCGCTGGTGGCCCAGCACATCGCCGCCAGCGGCAAGGACATTCCGCTGGTGCTGCTGGCCGATCGCATCGACGAGGACGAGCTGGTGCAGGCCAGCAGCCACGGCATCCGTGCCCTCGCCCTGCGCCAGCGCTCCGAGCATCTGTTGGCCGTGGTCCGCGACCAGTGGGTGGACCTGCAGGCCCGTCGCGGCCTGCGCCGCATCGAAGCGCAGATGCGCGAGACCGAGCGCCGCTGCGATGCGCTGATCGCCTCTTCGCGCGATCCCATCGCCTACGTGCACGAAGGCATGCACATCCGCGCCAACGATGCCTACCTGGAAATGTTCGGCTACGAGCAGTTCGACGACATCGAAGGCATCTCGCTGCTGGACATGGTCGCCGCGCAGCATGTGGAAGGCTTCAAGCAGCTGCTGAAGGGCCTGAGCCGTGGCGAGGCGCCGCCGCCGCAGTACCAGCTCGATGCCCGCCACGAGGATGGCAGTACGTTCGCGGCAACCATGGAATTCACCGCCGCCACCTACGAAGGCGAATCCTGCCTGCAGGTGGTGCTTCGCCGCCGCATGGAGTTCGATCCGGAGCTGGCCCGCGAGGTCGAGGACCTGCGCCAGCGCGATCAGGTCACGGGCCTGCTCAACCGCCCGACCTTCATGCTGCAGCTGGAAAGCGCGGTGGCACAGGCCGGCCGCAGCGAAGGCCAGTTCGGCCTGCTGCTGATCGAGCCGGACCACTACGCGCGCCTGCTGCCGGACATCGGCCTGGCCTCGGCCGACGCGCTGATCGGCGCCCTTGCCGGCCTGCTGGCCGAGGTCGTTGGCGAGGACGCGCAGCTGGCCCGCTTCGGCGAACACAATTTCGCAGTGCTGCAGGCCGGGCCCTACGCGCAGACCGTGGCACTGGCCGAGCGCATCCGCGAAGCGTATGCAGCGCATGTGTTCAGCATCGGCGCGCGCTCGGCCACGGTGACGGTCAGCATCGGTGGCGTACAGGTGGGCGAGAAGATCGCCAGCATCGGCCAGGTGCTCGCACGCGCCAGCGAGTGCACGCATGCCGCCGCCGAACTGGGCAATACCTGCCGCATCTTCGACCCGGCTGCGGCCGACCGCGTCGAGGAAGAACGCGTGCTGCGCTGGGTCACCCGTATCCGTGAAGCACTGGCCGGCGACGGCTTCCAGCTGCACTACCAACCGGTGCTGAACCTGCAGGGCGAGCCGCTGGAGCTGTACGAGGCCTACCTGCGCCTGGAGCACAACGGCGAACTGCTGAGCCCGACCGCCTTCCTGGGCATCGCCGAGGAGTACGGCCTGCTGGCGGAGATCAACCGCTGGGTGGTTTCGCAGGCCATCGCCGTACTGGGTCAGCGCGCACGCCAGGGCCACGCCACCCAGGTACTGGTGAAGGTGACGCCGGAATCGTTCGACGACCCCGAGATGATCGCCACCCTGCGGCGCGAGCTGCAGGCGCAGGGCGTGCCCGGCGAACGGCTGTGGCTGCATGCGCCGGAAGCGAAGGTGTTCACCCACCTGCGCAGTGCGCAACAGTTCCTTGCCGAAGTGGCGCCACTGGGCTGCCGCATCGGCCTGGAGCAGTTCGGTTCGGGATTGGACTCGTTCCAGCTGCTCGCCCACTTCCAGCCGCAGTTCCTCAAGCTGGACCGCGGTTTCACCAGCGATCTGGCGGCCACCCGCGAGAACATCGACCGCATCAGCCAGATCACCGCACGCGCGCAGGAGGCCGGCATCCGCACCATCGCCGAGTTCGTCAGCGACGCCAATTCGATGACCCTGCTGTTCAGTGCCGGCGTGGACTACGTGCAGGGCGACTTCGTCGGCCCGGCGCTGCCGGAGATGGGGTTCGAGTTCGGGTGACCGCGGCCGGCCCCACCAAAAGAGAAGGCCGGCTTTCGCCGGCCTTTTCATTGATCAGGTCATGTCGACCAGATTATCGATCTTCACGTCCGGATTGACGTCGGCCTCGTAGTCGACACCCTCCACGCCAAAACCGAACAGGCGCAGGAAGTCGGCCTTGTAGCCGGCCAGGTCGCTGATCTCGTACAGGTTCTCATTGGTGACCTGCGGCCACAGCGCGACCACCTTGCCCTGCACGTCTGCCGCCATTTCCTTGTAGTCGGCACGCAGGCGGCCTTCCTCGTCGACCAGCGCGACGGTATGGCCATCGCCATCGACCAGATCGTGGCGCAGGCGATCGATCGCCACGCCGTCGGCCTTGCCGCCGTAGAGGATGTCGTACAGCACGTCCAGCTGCTCGATGCAGCCTTCGTGGGTGCCCTTTTCCTTCATCACCTTGAACAGGAGCGACAGGTAGAGCGGCATGGTCGGAATGGCCGAGCTGGCCTGGGTGACCACGGCCTTCAGCACCGACACGCGCGCGTCGCCGCCGATTTTCGCCAGCTTCTCACGCAGGCCCAGCACCTTGGTGTCCAGGTCCTTCTTGGCGGCGCCGATCGAGCCGTTCCAGTAAATCGCCTGGGTGATCTCTTCGCCCACGTAGGTGAAGGCCGTGGTGGTGCAGCCGTTGGCCAGCACGCCGGCGTCGGCCAGCGCGTCGATCCACATCTGCCAGTCTTCGCCACCCATCACCGCGACGGTGCCAGCGATCTCTTCCGGGGTAGCCGGCTGCAGGGTGGTTTCCGTGATTACTTCCTTGTCGGTATCCAGGCCGCGCAGGGTGATCGGCTCGCCGATCGGCTTCAGCGTGGAGCTGATGACTTCACCGGTCTTGGGGTGCTTGCGACGCGGCGCCGCCAGGCTGTAGACGACCTGGTCGACCTGGCCGAGATCGGCCTTGATCATTTCGATGGTCTTCGCCTTCACTTCATCGGAGAAGGCATCGCCGTTGATGCTCTTGGCGTACAGGCCGGCTTCGTCGGCGTACTTGTGGAACGCGGCCGAGTTGTACCAGCCCGCGGTGCCCGGCTTGGATTCGGTACCCGGGCGCTCGAAGAAGATGCCCAGGGTCGCGGCGCCGCTGCCGAAGGCAGCGGTGATGCGCGCAGCCAGGCCGTAGCCGGTGGAGGCGCCGATCACCAGCACGCGCTTGGGGCCGTTCTGGATCGGCGGACGCGCGCGGATGTAGTCGATCTGCTGCCTGACCGCGGCCTCGCAGCCGGTCGGGTGGGTGGTGACGCAGATGAAGCCGCGGACGCGCGGTTTGATGACCATGGATACCTCGGGTTGGCAGATGCGGCGCACGGGGCGCTCAGCAGGAATACGGGTGCGCGCCTGCGCGCGCGAACCGCAGGATCGTAGTGCGCGGGGGCCGAATGCACAACCGACGCTGGCGTAGGGTGGTGTTTGTTTTGCAGGGTTGCACCCTGCACCCGCAGAGGCAACGTCAACGGCAGAAGCTGGGTTCCTGTGGGTTGGCGGGGTGGGCCCGGTTGCGGGGGACGCCGTTAACCCATCCTTGGGGGCTTGGCCGCGGCATCCATGCCGCGGACACCCCCGCAACCGGCCCCACCCCGCCTTCGACAGATTTCCGCGATCTGTCGGAACGGTGTCCACCTCTGGTAGGTGTCGACCTTGGTCGACACGGATGAATTCATTCGATATCTGACAGATGTGTCGACCAAGGTCGACACCTACCAACAGCCGCCGGAATCTGTCAGAGGTGGGGCGGTGTCGGAGTGCGGGGTGTCAGCCGCATGGGCTCGAGGCATGCCTCGGGCGGGTTGGGCAGGACGCCCAACCCCGGTCTCGCCGTGTGCGCAGGAAAGCGCACACGAGCAAGCGGCTGCCAAGCCTACACGGACGTACTTGCGGCGTCCCCGCACTCCGACACCGCCCCACCCACGGAATGCACGCTGTTGCTGTTGCTGTTGCTGTTGCTGTTGCCGGCCAGCGGCCGGCACTACCGCGGGTGCAGGGCTGCAAGCCCTGCACACAAAAAACCCCGCTTGCGCGGGGTTCTCTGTGTGCTGCGGGCAGCAGGCAATTACGGGCGACGGGCCAGGGCTTCGACGTCCTTCGCCTTCGGCAGCAGGTCCTGCTTGCTGACACGCAGGAAACCGATCGTCAGCATCGGCACCGCCACCAGGATCGAGGACAGCACCACGATCACCGCACCGATCATGTGCGTCTCGGCCAGGCCTTCCATCGAGCTGCCGCCGTACATGTACAGGGCCAGCGCCGACAGGAAGAACATGACCGCGGTGATCACCGTACGCGACAGCGTCTGGTTGATCGAACGGTTCAGCACTTCCATCGAATCCACGCGCAGGCTGCGGAAGTTCTCGCGGACGCGGTCGAAGACCACGATGATGTCGTTGATCGCAAAGCCCATCACCGACAGCAGGCCGGCCAGCACGGTCAGGTCGAACTCACGACCCAGCAGGGACACGTAAGCGACCGTCACGATCAGGTCGAACATCGCCACGATGCTGGCGGTGACCGCGAACTTCCACTCGAAGCGCACCGCGATGTAGATCAGGAAGCCGGCCAGCATGAAGATGGTCGCGTACAGGCCATTCATCGCCAGGTCCTTGCCGATCTGCGGGCCGACGAACTCGTTGCGCAGCACGGTGGCCTGGTTGTCGGCAGAAGACAGCGCCTTCACCACGGCGGCAGCGGTGGCCTTGTCCTCGGCGGCGGCGTCACCGGTACCCGGCGCATGCTCACCGTGCGGGGCCAGGCGGATCAGCAGGTCGGTGTTGCCACCGACGCTCTGGACCTGGGCGCCTTCGAAGCCACTCTGCTCGAGCTTGTTGCGGACCTGCTCGACGTCCACCGGCTTGTCGAAGCGGGCTTCGATCAGGGTGCCGCCGGTGAAGTCCAGCGCGTAGTTGAAGCCCTTGATGCCGATGATGGCGACCGAGGCCAGGAACACCACGATGGTGACTGCCATGGCGACATGGCGCCAGCGCATGAAGTCGATCTTGGTGTCGTTCGGGAGGATGTGCAGCGGAAACAGTTTCATTGTGCGTGTCGTCCCGTCAGATGGCCACGTTCTGGAGCTTCTTGCGACGGCCGTAGATCAGCGTCGCCAGCGCACGCGACACGGTGATCGCGGTGAACATGGAGGCGAAAATACCGATGATCATGGTCAGTGCGAAGCCCTTCAGCGGACCGGTACCGAATGCGAACAGCGCCACACCGACGATCAGGCCGGTCAGGTTGGCGTCGAGGATGGTGCCCGAGGCACGCTCGTAACCGGTCACGATCGCGGTCTTGCCCGGCACACCGGCACGCAGCTCTTCACGGATACGCTCGTTGATCAGCACGTTGGCGTCCACCGACAGGCCCACCGACAACGCCAGGCCGGCGAAGCCCGGCAGGGTCATGGTCGCGCCAAACAGCGACATCACCGCCACCACGATCAGCAGGTTGAACAGCATCGCTGCCGAGGTGATCACGCCGAACATGCGGTAGTACACGCTGAAGAACACCAGGGTGAACAGGAACGCGAACACCACTGCGCGCATGCCGTTCTTGACGTTCTCGGCGCCGAGGCTCGGGCCGACCACACGCTCTTCGACGAAGTCCATCGGCGCGGCCAGCGAGCCGGACTTCAGCAGCTTGGCCAGGTCGTCGGCTTCCTTCTTCTGCAGGCCGGTGGTCTGGAAGTTCTTGCCGAACACGCCGTTGATGTTGGCCACCGAGATCACTTCCTCATTGACCTTGAAGCCACGCACTTCCTGGCCGTCAACCAGGGTCACGGTCGGCACGCGTTCGGTATACACCACCGCCATCGGCTTGTTCACGTTGGCGCTGGTGAAGTCGAACATGCGCTGGCCGCCGACGTTGTTCAGCGTCACGCTGACCGCCGGGGCACCACTGGTGGAGTCGGTCACCGCCTGCGCGCCGACCATCTGGTCGCCGGTGACGATCACGCGCTTGTTCAGCAGGATCGGACCGCCGCCGTCACGGCGCTGATAGACCTTCGCTTCCGGCGGGATGCGGCCGGAGTCGATGGCGTCCTGGGCATTGCCCTCGACCACCGCGCGGTATTCCAGGGTGGCGGTGGCGCCGATCATGCGCTTGGCTTCGGCAGTGTCCTGCACGCCGGGCAGCTGCACGACCACGCGGTCGGCACCCTGGCGCTGGATGATCGGCTCGGCGACGCCGAGCTGGTTCACGCGGTTGCGCAGGGTGTTGATGTTCTGCTCGATGGCGCCATTGGCGATCTGCGCGATCTCGGTCTCCGGCACGGTCACCGTGATTCGGTTGCCGCTGACGTCGTAGCCGAGCGTCGGCTGCGCCTTCACCAGTGCCGCACGGGCACGCTGTGCGGCGTCATCACCGGCGGACGGGCTCAGGTTGGCCACGATGCTGTTGTCCGCGCGACGCTCAACCGACTGGTACGCGATGCGCGCGTCACGCAGGGTGCTGCGCACGTCTTCGGTGTAGGCGTCCAGGCGCTTGTCGAGGGCGGCCTTCTGGTCGACCTGCAGCACGAAGTGCACACCACCCTGCAGGTCCAGGCCCAGCACCATCGGGCGACCGCCGAGGTTGGCCAGCCAGTCCGGCACGGTCGAGGCCAGGTTCAGGGCCACGGTGTACTTTTCGCCGACGGTGTCGCGCAGGGCGTCGCTGGCAGCGGACTGCGCCTTCAGGTCCGGCAGGCGGACAATCAGGCTTTCCCCTTCCTTCTCGACACCGACGGGGGTGACTCCGGCCGTCTTCAGGTCGGCCAGCACACGGTCGCGCAGCGCATCGTCGATCTGCCCGCCACGGTTGGCGGTGATCTGGAGGGCCGGGTCCTTCTGGTAGATGTTGGGCAGCGCGTACAGCGCGCTGAGCGCCAGTACGATCAGGATGACGACGTACTTCCAGCGTGGAAATTCGAGCATTGCTTGGGTCCCGCGCGGCGCCATCCCCGGCGCCGCGGTTGTGCATCGGAAAGGGAGTGGCTTACTGGGCCGACTTCAGGGTACCGGCCGGCAGCACGTTGCCGACAGCGCCCTTCTGCACGCGGATGCGCACGTTGTCAGCCACTTCAATGGTGATGAAGTTGTCGCCGATGTCGGTGACGATGCCGGCGATGCCGCCGTTGGTCAGCACTTCATCGCCACGCTTGATCTTCTCCAGCATGGCCTTGTGCTCCTTCTGCCGCTTCATCTGCGGGCGGATCATCAGGAAGTACATGATGGCGATCAGGATGACCGGGAACAGCAGCGTGGTCAGGCCCATGCCCTGCGGTTGGCCGCCGGCGGCCTGGGCGTGGGCGGCGGGAATCAGGAAAGCAAGCAGGTTCATCGTTGGTCCTTTGGTTGGGCGGCGCTTCGGCCCTTTCACGGGCACGAGGTGTCGACCGCGGATCTGGGTCAGCCTTGAAGTATGCCACGGCCCCGAGCGTTCGTCCTTGGGCCGTTTGGCAGGGGCATTCGGGTTACAGGGGCGGGGCCACCGCCCCGCGTGCCGCGTAGAAGGACTCGCGGAAGGCCAGGAAGGTTCCCGCCTCGATGGCCGCGCGGATGTCGGCCATCAGCTTTTCGTAATAGAACAGGTTGTGCAGGGTACCGAGCATCGGCGCCAGCATCTCGTTGCAGCGGTCCAGGTGGCGCAGGTAGGAACGCGTGTAACCGCCGGTGCAGGCCACGCAGCCGCAGCCCGGCTCGATCGGGTCCATGTCCCGCGCGTACTGGGAATTTCGGATGCGAACGGTGCCGAACGAGGTGAAATAGTGGCCGTTGCGGGCGTTGCGCGTCGGCATCACGCAGTCGAACATGTCCACGCCACGTGCGACACCCTCGACCAGGTCCTCCGGCCGGCCCACACCCATCAGGTAGCGCGGACGGTCGCTTGGCAGCTCCGGGTCCAGGTGGTCGAGCATGGCGTTGCGCTCCTGCTCCGGCTCGCCCACGGCCAGGCCGCCGATGGCATAGCCGTCGAAGCCGATCGCCTGCAGGGCCTCGGCCGAGCGGCTGCGCAGGTCGGTGTGCACGCCGCCCTGGACGATGCCGAACAGGGCCGCGTCATTGCCCAGCTCGTCATGCGCGTTGCGGCTGCGCTGGGCCCAGCGCAGGCTCAGCTCCATCGACCGGTGCGCCACATCCTCGGTGGCCGGGTACGGGGTGCACTCGTCGAAGATCATCACCACGTCCGAATCGAGCACCTTCTGGATCTTCATGCTCTCTTCCGGGCCCAGGAACACACGGGCGCCGTCGGTGGGCGAGGCAAAGGTCACGCCCTGCTCGGTGATCTTGCGGCGGTGGGCCAGCGAGAACACCTGGAAGCCACCGGAGTCGGTCAGGATCGGGCCATCCCAGCGGCAGAAGCCGTGCAGGCCGCCGTGGTCGGCAATGATGTCCAGGCCCGGGCGCAGGTACAGGTGGAAGGTATTGCCGAGGATGATCTCGGCGCCCAGCGCACGCACCTGGTCCGGCAGGATGCCCTTGACCGAGCCATAGGTCCCCACCGGCATGAAGGCCGGCGTTTCCACCGTGCCACGCGGGAAGGTCAGGCGGCCACGGCGGGCACGGCCGTCGCGGGTCTGGAGCTGGAACTGCAGTCGGGACATGGAGCGGTCATTCGGGCAAATAGTTGCCTATTGTCCCCCAAAACCCGGCGCCGACGAACCCCACGACCTGTCTACGCCGTTCAGCGCCCTGCCCGCAGCCGCCAGCGCTGCGCCACCAGGTCGGCCAGGGCGTCCGCCTGGATCGAGTTCAGGATGTCGTTGTGGTCGGCCGAGACACTGTCTGCGCCTGCGATCACCCAGACCGGACGTTGCTGCATTGGCGCACAGCCCTGGCCCGGTATGGTCCGGGCGCGCAGAACGAAACGGCCATCGGCAAGCGTTGCGGTACAGGCGTCCAGCGGCGGTGGCGGACAGGCATCGGCCGTGGCGCAGACCCAGGCTCGATGGGTCTGGCGCTGACGGTCAAATCCAATGGGCGTGCCCCTGAACGCAATCCGGTAGCCCATACCGACGGCCTTGTCGCCCTGCGCCTGCAGCACCGTCACCTTTCGATGCTGGCGCAAAGCGTCAGCAGCCGTGATCGATACTGTTCCGGCAAATGCCGGTGACGCTGCCCACGCGGATACCAGCGCCTGCTCGACCTCGTCGAACTCACGCTCGGCCACTGCCGGGTTGAGCATGAAGTACTCGAAGCCATCCAACTGCTCCTGCACCAGGCCATCCTTGATGGCATGGAACAGGGCTGAGCCGCCGAAACTGTGGCCGATCATGTAGACCGCCCTCTCCGGATGCTGCTCGCGCAACAGGGCCACCACCTGCGCCAGCCCGTTCTCCCCTACTGTCACCGAGGCGTTCTTTCGATCCCAAACCGTCAGAAAGTCGCTCGGCTCCCAGGCCAGCGGGGTATCGTAGGAGTCACCACGCCACCCCACATAGAGCCCCCTCACCGGGGTTCCCGCCTTGGCCTCGACCTTGCCAAGGAATTCTTCAAAATCAGTGAAGTTGCTGTCATTGGGCGATGCGTTGTGGTGCCAGCCGTTGATGAAGACCACCACCGGGAGATCGACAGGTTCCGCCGCCAGCCAGCGTTGCAGGCGGTTGAACTGGCCCGGCCAATGGAAGCCCCCGGCATCATTGATCTCGATCACCATTCGCTCGCTGCGCGCAGGCAATGCGAGGGGACGGGCTTCATGCTCGGGCCAGTAGGCGACATCGGGCACGCTGGAACAGGACGAAAGGCCACACACGATCAGGCACAACCCGGCAATCCGGCGCATGAACGTTCTCCTTGGTGGGGCACCGGCCCCTCCCCGGGGTCTGCGCGATGCGATCCTAGCCCGCTGTCGCAGGCCTTGGACGACCGCCTGTCGGCGGGCTGCCCGCTTAATCCTGAAAAAAGCGACAAACCTCGCGGGGCGCGGTTTCACCTTCGTCGCCACTGGCCTTGGCGGGTGGTCACCACATCACTCGCAGTGCACCTTATGCCGGGAAGAACGTTGGGATGCCATCCACGCATGGCGTGGATCTACTGATTCCAGCGGCAGTAGAGCCACGCCAAGCGTGGCTTTCCGGGGCTCCAGGCACCTGCAAGTGCGCACCAACGGTGCGCACCCACCACAAGCAGAGGCTGTGGCCCTACCCCGCCTGCGGGAACAGCAGCATCGCGTCGCCGTAGCTGAAGAAGCGGTAGCGCTGCTCGATCGCGTGCCGGTAGGCCTCGAACACGCGCTCCTTGCCGGCGAACGCGGAGATCATCATCAGCAGCGTGCTTTCCGGCAGGTGGAAGTTGGTCACCATCGCGTCGACGCTGCGGATGCGGTAGCCGGGGGTGATGAAGATCTGCGTCTCACCAGCGAACGGCAGCAGCTCGCCATCGCGCATCGCACTTTCCAGCGCGCGCACCACGGTGGTGCCGACGCCGATCACGCGGCCGCCGGCGGCACGCGTGCGCCGCACCTGCTGCACCAGCTCGGCACCCACGTTCAGCCACTCGCGGTGCATCACGTGGTCCTTCAGGTCATCGGCACGCACCGGCTGGAAGGTGCCTGCACCCACGTGCAGGGTGACGTGCCCGAACTCCACGCCCTTGTCCTTCAGTGCGGCCAGCAGCGGTTCGTCGAAATGCAGGCCGGCGGTCGGCGCCGCCACCGCCCCCACTTCGCGCGCGAACACAGTCTGATAGCGCTCGCGGTCGTCCACGCCCGGCTCGCGCTGGATATACGGCGGCAGCGGCAGGCGGCCGGCGTGCAGCAGCCACTGTTCCAGCGATTCCGGCACATGGAACTGCAGTACGTAGAACTCGCCATCGCGGCCCAGCACTTCTGCTTCACCGCCGGCATCCAGCGCGATGCGGCTGCCGGCCTTCGGTGACTTGCTGGCGCCCACCTGGGCACGGGCCTGCTGGCCACCGAGCAGGCGCTCGATCAGTATCTCCACGCGGCCACCGCTGGCCTTCTGCCCGAACAGGCGCGCCGGGATCACCCGGGTGTCGTTGAACACCAGCAGGTCGCCCGGCTGCAGCAGCGACGGCAGGTCGCGCACCTGCAGGTCGGTGAAGGCATCGGGCGCCGGCGGTACCAGCAGCAGGCGGCTTGCGGAACGTTCGGCCAGCGGGGCCTGCGCGATCAGTTCAGCCGGCAGGTCGTAATGGAAATCGGACTTCTTCAAGGCGGTGGGCGGCAACAGGTCGACAATGGCGCGCATTGTACGTCCAGCGTCTGCGAGCCGGCGTGCTCCGCGACGAACGTCGCGGAAAATGCTGCTATGCAGCAGGTTTCTGCGGGGTTATCGCGCAAAAAAACAAGTGCTAGCATCGAGTCGGAAGTCCGCTGCACGAGCCTGCCCCAAGCGCGCGTGATGACGCGCGTTTTGCTTTTGAAGACCCGTGCGACCCATTGTTTCAGGAGATCTGCAATGAGCTTCATCGAACGCCTCGCCCCCCTGCGCAGCCAGCCCGGCACCCGTCTCACCACCGGGCTGGACGATGCCACCCTGACCGCCCTGTCCGCCAACCACCCGCAGCTGATCGCCGCGGTGGACGCCGCTGCCGAGGAATTCGCGCGCGTGCAGGCCGACCTGGGGCCGCTGCTGGCGCAGGACGAACAGGCGCAGATCGACGCGATGCAGGACGGTTTCGTCAATTTCTATGCCGATGACGCGGTGACCCCGTACGTGGCACTGGCTGCGCGCGGCCCATGGGTGGTCACCCTGAAGGGCGCCGTGCTGTACGACGCCGGCGGCTACGGCATGCTCGGCTTCGGGCACACCCCGGACGCCGTGCTGGAGGCGATGGCCCGCCCGCAGGTGATGGCCAACATCATGACCCCCAGCCTGTCGCAGCAGCGCTTCATCACCGCCCTGCGCGCCGAGATCGGCCACCGCCGTGGCGGCTGCCCGTTCGCCCGTTTCATGTGCCTGAATTCCGGTTCCGAAGCGGTCGGCCTGGCCGCCCGCATCGCCGATGTCAACGCCAAGCTGCAGACCGACCCGGGTGCGCGCCACGCTGGCGCTGCGATCAAGCGCGTGGTGGTCAAGGGCAGCTTCCATGGCCGTACCGACCGCCCTGCCCTGTATTCCGATTCCAGCCGCAAGAGCTACATGCAGCACCTGGCCAGCTACCGCGGTGAGGACTCGGTGATCACCGTGGCGCCGTACGACGAAGCCGGCCTGCGCAAGGTGTTCGAGGACGCCGCACGCAACCAGTGGTTCATCGAGGCGGTGTTCCTGGAACCGGTGATGGGCGAAGGCGACCCGGGGCGTTCGGTGCCGCCGTCGTTCTATGCCGTTGCCCGCGAACTGACCCGTGCCCACGGCAGCCTGCTGCTGCTCGACTCGATCCAGGCCGGCCTGCGCGCGCATGGCGTGCTGTCGGTGGTCGATTACCCGGGCTTCGAAGGCCTCGACCCGCCGGACATGGAGACCTATTCCAAGGCCCTCAACGCCGCGCAGTACCCGCTGTCGGTGCTGGCGGTGACCGAGCATGCCGCGCAGCTGTACCGCAAGGGCATCTATGGCAATACCATGACCAGCAACCCGCGTGCGCTGGACGTGGCCTGCGCCACCCTGGCCCAGCTGACCCCGCAGGTGCGCGCCAACATCGCCGAACGCGGTGCCGAGGCCGTGCGCAAGCTGGAACAGCTGAAGAACGAGCTGGGCGGGCTGATCACCAAGGTGCAGGGCACCGGTCTGCTGTTCTCCTGCGAGCTGGCCCCGCAGTTCAAGTGCTACGGCGCCAACTCGACCGAGGAATGGCTGCGCCAGCACGGCATCAACGTGATCCACGGCGGCGAGAACTCGCTGCGCTTCACCCCGCACTTCGGCATGGACAGCGAGGAGCTGGACCTGCTGGTGGGCATGGTCGGCCGCGCCCTGCGTGAAGGCCCGCGCCGCGAGCAGGCCGCTGCCGCGTAGGCCTGCTTGGCGTTTGTAGAGTCGAGCCGTGCTCGACTCGGCCTTTGCCGCGATCTGAACGAAGAGCAGCCGAGCATGGCTCGGCTCTACAGAAGGGCTCATAATCCAAGGACACCCCGTCCCCGACCGCCCTGCGGTTGGCGACGGGGCGTTTTCGTTTCCGGCCAAGAGACAGGAAGATCCATGAAATCGATCTGTGTGTACTGTGGTTCCAACGCTGGCAGCAAACCGGCCTACACCGAGCGCGCCATTGCCCTGGGTGACCGCATCGCCCGCGACGGCCTGCGCCTGGTGTATGGCGGCGGCAACGTCGGCCTGATGGGAACCGTGGCCAATGCCGTGCTCGCCGCTGGCGGCGAGGTGACCGGCGTGATCCCGCGCCAGCTGGCCGACTGGGAAGTGGCCCACCGTGGCCTGACCGAACTGGAGATCGTCGGTTCGATGCATGAGCGCAAGTCGCGCATGTTCGATCTTGCCGACGGTTTCGTCGCCCTGCCCGGCGGCTTCGGCACCATGGAAGAGATCTTCGAGATGCTGACCTGGCGCCAGCTGGGCATCGGCAACAAGCCATGCGCTTTCCTCGATGTGGACGGCTTCTACGCCCCGCTGATCGGCATGATCGATCGCATGGTGGAAGAACGCTTCCTGCATCCGGACCAGCGCCAGGACCTGTGGTACGGCTCGGACATCGAAGAGATGCTGCAGTGGATGAAGAACTACCAGCCGGCCCAGGCCTCGAAGTGGATCGACGAGAAGCGCCGCGCCGCCCTGCGATGATCCAGCTGCACGCGGTGGCTCAGGCCGCCGCGTGCGCCCAGGGCGCGGGCCGCCCCAGCAGGTAGCCCTGGCCGTAGTCGCAGCCCAGTTCACGCAGGGTCTGCCGCTGCGCGTCGGTCTCGATGCCTTCGCCGATGGTCTCAATGCCCAGCGTGCGCGCCAGCGACAGCACGCCTTCCACCAGCGCCCGCGTACTCTGCACTTCCGGACCGTGCAGGCCGGCGATGAAGCTCTGGTCGATCTTCAGCGTGCTGATCGGGAAACGGTGGAGGTAGGACAGCGCGGAGAACCCGGTACCGAAATCGTCCAGCTGCACCTGGATGCCGCGCTCGCGCAGGCCCTGCAGGATACGCAGCGTGTGCGGGCCGTCGTCCAGCAACGCCACCTCGGTGATTTCCAGGCGCAGCCGGCGCGGATCGGCACCACAGCTGTCGAGCAGGCCGAACAGGCGATCACTGAACTCTGCCGAGCGGAAATGCCGGGGCGATACGTTCACCGAGACGTAGCCTTCGCCTCCCCGTGCCAGCCCCGCGATGACCTGCTCGTAGATCAGCCAGTCCACCTGTTCGATCAGGCCGCTCTCTTCACCCAGCTCCAGGAACGCGCCGGGCAGCAGCAGGCCACGGCGCTCATGCTGCCAGCGCAGCAGCGCCTCGTGGCCGACCACTTCACCGTCGGACAAGCGCACGATCGGCTGGTAGAACGGTACGAAATCGCGGTTGTTGATCGCACGGCGCAGGTCGGCTTCCAGGTCCAGGCTGCGCATGGCTTCTTCGCGCATGTCCTCGTCGAAAATCGCACAGCGGTCATGGCCCTGCGCCTTGGCCCGGTACATGGCCGCATCCGCATCGCGCAGCAGCTCTTCTCCGGTGCGGTAGCGCGGATTCCACAAGGCAATGCCCAGGCTGCCGGACGGAAACAGTTCGCGCCCGGCGATCCACATCGATTCCTGCAACGCCAGCAGCAGCCGCTGGCCGAAATCCAGTGCCTGCGCCAGGCCCTGCGGGCACTGCAGCAGAACAGCAAACTCATCACCGCCGAGCCGGGCCACCACATCTTCGTTACCCGCCATCGACACGATGCGCTTGGCCACTTCCACCAGCATGCGGTCGCCGGCGGCATGGCCGATGCTGTCGTTGACCAGCTTGAAGCGGTCCAGATCGAGGAACAGCACGGCGAACACCGGTCCGCCCTCACGCTTGGCCAGCGCCAGTGAATCCTGCAGGCGATCCAGCAGGTGCAGGCGGTTGGGCAGGCCGGTCAGCGCATCGTGCATGGCCTGGTGGGTCAGGCGCTGCTCGGCACGCAGGCGCTCACCGATCTGCCCAAGCAGCTTTTCGTTGACCTCGGCCAGTTCGCGGGTGCGTTCCTCAACGCGCTTTTCCAGCTCGGCATGCGCCGAACGCAGCCGCTGCTGGTCGCGTTGACGGGCCAGGCCGGTACCGATGTTCTGCGCGACGAAGGTCAGCAGGCGCTGGTCGTGAACGCTGAACGTGCTGTTTTCGCTGTAGCTCTGCACCACGATCGCGCCGACCACTTCGTCGTCGCGCAGCAGCGGCACGCCCAGCCAGCAGTGCGAACGTGCACCGGATTCACGCACCTCGCCACTGGCCAGCAGCGCATCGATCTGCGCGCGCGAGGCCAGCAGCGGGCGCCGGTTGCGCACCACGTATTCGGTCAGGCCCCGGCTGAAGGGCCGTGGCGCGCGGCTGGCATTGTGCTCGTCCACCGAATACACGAAATCCAGGCCGTTGCCGGCCGGGTTGACCAGGGCGATGTAGAAATTGCGCGCGTCGAGCAGGCGCCCGACCACGCCGTGCACCTGCCCGTAGAACTGAGCCAGGCTGTCGGCCGACATCGCCATTTCGGCGATGTTGTACAGGGCGGTCTGCAGCTGTTCGGCACGACGACGCTCGGCTACCTCGTCCTGCAGGCTGTGGTTGGCCCGCTGCAGTTCCTGGGTGCGCCGCGCCACCTGCTGTTCCAACCGGACCTGCGCCTGGCGCCGATCCATCGCGGTCTGCACGTGCTGGGCGACGAAGCCCAGCAGTGCGCGCTCGGCCTCGCCGTAGCGGGCGGCCTGTTCATAGCTCTGAACCACGATGGCCCCGCAGACGCGGCCGTCGCGCAGCATCGGCACGCCCAGCCAGTCCAGGCTTTCGGGACCGCGCTGCGGGTCATGCTCCTGTTCCATCACCTGCGCCAGCAGTTTGCGCGAAGGGCCACTGAGCGGCTTGCCATGGCGCAGCAGCGCCACGGTCAGGCTGCGCGGCATCTCGCTGGCGTCATGGCTCTGCGTGGGATCGGCGACGAAGTCATCGACCTGATCGGCAAAGTACAGGAACCGGATCTGGTCGCGCACATCGTCGTATTCCACGATGTAGCAGTTCTCGGCATACATCAGCGTGCCGAGCACGCCATGCACGTGGCGCAGCATCTCGGGCATTTCCAGATCGGCACCGGCCAGATCGGCAATCTGGAACAGGGCCTGCTGCAGCCGCTCGGCCTCTTCCAGTGCCTTGATCTGGCCGGCTTGGCGGCCGCGCTGCAGCGCCAGTTCCATTGCCTGCCGGGCCAGCCCCCACCACGCGGGTGAAGGCACCGCGCCCGCAACCGACAGCAGCAGCCGCGCACCGTCATACTCCCAGCCGTGCTGGCCATCGCCGGTGGCGGGCTCCACGGACGCAGCGCTGTCAATCGCAAGCAAGGGCCAGCCCCCTCGGCCATTCCCCAGCTGCGGGTCGTCCCAGCCAACGCGGACCACGGCCGTTTCCGGCAAAAGCGCATGCAACGCGCGCACCAGCGCCGTGCTCAACACGGCCTCGTGTAGTGGCTCTTCCGCCGATTCAGCATGCGTGGACAAATGACAATCTCTTGGCGCCGTCTGTGCGTCGCCTCCCCTGAGCCGCCGAGCATAGCGCGCCACCCGGGGGGCAATGGAAGCCCGTAAACCCCGAATCGTGCGCCCGTACGTTTTTCGTGCTGTCCGTAGCTGCTTCCATGCCATGAACCTCGCCCTGCCCGCCCCTGCCACCGGCTATGCGCCACCGCCTGCAGGCCTTACCCTGTACGCCGTGGAAGCCAGCGCACTGCCAACCGATGAAGCCTTGATGCTGGCCTGGGCCGGTGGCGACCTGCGCGCGTTCGAAAGCCTGTATGGGCGCCACCGCAAGCGCCTGTTCGGCTTCCTGCTGCGGCAACTGCGCGACACCGCGCTGGCCGAGGAGATCTTCCAGGACGTCTGGCAGCGGGTGATCAGCGCCCGTGCCGGGTGGCAACCGGACGCGGCCTTCAGCACCTGGCTGTTCCGCATTGCCCACAACCGCCTGAACGACCATTGGCGCGCCGCCCGCCACCGCCCGGCTGCCCCGGCCGATGCCGATCTGCGCCTGGCCGCGATCGAGGATGGGCAGACCCCGGAAGGCGAGCTTTCCGAATTCGAACAACGTCGCCGCATCCAGCTGGCGATGGAACAACTGCCGCCTGAGCAGCGCGAAGTGCTGCAACTGCGGCTGGATCAGGAACTGAGCCTGGAGGAGATCGGCCAGATCACCGGCGTAGGCCGGGAAACCGTGAAATCGCGGCTGCGCTATGCGATGGACAAGCTGCGTGCGGGATTGAACGCATGAACCGAGACGAACCGCTGACGCCGGAAGAACGCGAGCTGGCCCGGCTGCTCGGCCGTCGCGCCGAGCAGGCTCCGCCCGCCGCACTGGACGCCGCCATCCTGGCCGCGGCACGCGCTGCCGTGGACGCGCCGGCCGCCGATGCGGTCGCCTCTCCCGAGGCGCCGCGCACGCAGCGCACACGCCCGCGTTGGCCGGCGGTGTTCGGCATCGCCGCCTCGATGGTGTTTGCCATCGGCATCGCCTGGCAGCTGCGTCCGGAACCGCCGCCGGTTCCGGCCGGTGAGGCCGCTGTTGCTGCGGCACCGGCAGCGGCAGAAGACGTTGCGGCTGCCGATCAGGCCGCTGACCACAGTGCAGCCGACAGCGCTGTGGCGGGCGCCCAACCAAGCGCTGCGCCCGCAGCACCCGAGGCCGCCCCTGTTGCCGCTGCCCCGGCACCGTCCATCGCACGCGCGCCCGAGCCGGCGCCGGCCGAAACCGCTGAAGCGCCGGCCCAGGCTGCACGATCGATGGCTGCGGATGCGGCCGCCGATACCGCCTTTGCGGCCCTCCCGCCAGCGCCGACGGCAGCACCGGCAGCAGCGCCGCCTGCGCCACCGGCACCCGCCGCCTACTCGGCACCGGCACCTGCACCGGCATTCGCGCCGGCAGCGTCCGGGGCACTGAAAGCACGCACGGCCGCGGCACCTGCACCGGCACCAGCAGCCAATGCCGCCGAGGTCGAGCGGGCGGAGGCGCTGGATCGGGTGGAGATCACCTCGATGAAGCGTGAGGCTCCCAGCCGTTCGGCTCCGGGCATCATGCGCCGCGGCAGCGATGCGGGCCTGAGCGCGGATACCGTGCAGGCCGAGGTGGACGCCGACGCGCGCCTGCCACGCCGGCAGTGGCTGCAGAAAATCCGCGAGCGCCGTGACCAGGACCAGCGCGACCTCGCCCGCGCCAGCCTGGAGCGCTACATCCAGCAATATCCGGAAGCGCGCCTGCCGCGTGACCTGCGCCCGCTGCTGGACGACTGAAACGGGCGGGGGTACCCGGCAACACCGTAGAATGGCGGGAATGCTCGATACCCTCGCCCAGCCCGTCAGCCACACGCTGGAAGTCAAACACAGCCGCTTCATCGCCCATGCCGCGCCGATCGACGGCGCCCCCGCAGCGCTGGCGTTCCTGCAACAGGTTGCCGTGGCCGACGCCACACACAACTGCTGGGCCTACCGGCATGGCCAGGACTACCGCTCCAGCGATGATGGCGAGCCGGCAGGCACCGCCGGGCGGCCGATCCTGGCCGCGATCGACGGGCAGGGCTTCGACCGGGTGATGGTGGTGGTGACGCGCTGGTTCGGTGGCATCAAGCTCGGCGCCGGCGGCCTGGTCCGGGCGTACGGTGGCGCCGCCGCAGAATGCCTGCGCACCGCGCCGCGGCTGGCGCTGGTCGCCATGGCACGGCTGCAGCTGCAGGCCGGCTTCGAAGACCTGGGCACCCTGCATGCGGCCCTTCCGGGGTTCGGCGCGGAAAAGCGCGATGAACAGTTCGACGCGAACGGGGTGTGCCTGCGGGTCGAATTGCCGGCCGATCAGGTCGACGCATTGAAAATCCGCCTGCGCGACGCCACTCGTGACCGTATCCGCATAGAAGACGACCACCAGGATGACTGACAAGGACGGCGCCCCCGCCTCGCCCCCGCCGCTGCGCCGCCTTGGCAGCCTGCGCACGCTATGGCCGTTCGTGCGCCGCCACAGTGGCCTGTTCACCGCCTGGCTGATGGCCCTCGCGGTGTCTTCGGCGGCCACGCTGAGCCTGCCGCCGGCGGTCAAGCAGATGATCGACCACGGCTTCAGCAGCGGCGGCCAGATCAACCGTGCCTTCGCCCTGCTGATGCTGGTGGCCGTGGTGCTGGCCCTGGCCACCGCCGCGCGCTTCTACTTCGTGTCGCTGCTGGGCGAAAAGGTCGTGGCTGACCTGCGCAGCCGCCTCTACGCACACCTCATCCAGCTCGGTGCCGGCTTCCATGACCGCAGCCGCAGCGGTGAGCTGGTCTCGCGCCTGACCGCCGACAGTGAGCTGCTGCGCAGCGTGGTCGGCTCGACCATGTCGGTGGCATTGCGTAGCAGCGTCACGGTGGTCGGCAGCCTGGCGATGCTGTTCGTCACCAGCCCGCGGCTGGCGGCGTGGTCGCTGCTGGGCATTCCGCTTGCGGTACTGCCGATCATCATCGGTGCGCGCAAGCTGCGCACCGTCGCGCGCAGCAGCCAGGACCGCATCGCCGATGCGAACAGCCTGGCCAGCGAGACCCTGGGCGCCGTAAGGACGGTGCAGGCGCATGCACGCGAACCCTACGAGCGCGGCCGCTTCGACCATGCACTGGGCGATGCCATCAAGGCCGCCCGCCGCCGCATCGGTGCGCAGTCGCTGGTCACCGCCAGCGCCATCCTGCTGGTGTTCGGCGCCATCGTCGGCGTGCTGTGGCTGGGCGCGCACGATGTCATCGATGGCCGCCTCAGCGCAGGCACCCTTGGCCAGTTCGTGCTGTACGCGCTGATCGGTGGTGGTTCGGTCGGTGCCCTGGCCGAAGTCTGGAACGAACTGCAGCGCGCGGCCGGCGGCATGGGCCGCATCGGCGAACTGCTCCAGGAAGACATCGAGATCCGCGCGCCGGCGCAGCCGCACGTGCTTCCGCAGCCGCTGCGTGGCGAGATCCGGTTCGACGACGTGGTGTTCCATTACCCGCAGCGGCCAGACCAGGCGGCGCTGGACCATTTCAACCTGCACGTGCGCCCGGGCGAGACCGTGGCCCTGGTTGGCCCGTCCGGCGCAGGCAAGAGCACGGTGCTGTCGATGCTGCTGCGCTTCCACGATCCGGCCAGTGGCCGCATCTGCGTGGATGGCATCGACGTGCGCCAGGTCGACCCGGCCGAGCTGCGCGGACAGCTGGCGCTGGTTCCGCAGCAGCCGACGCTGTTTGCCGCCAGCGCGCGCGACAACATCCGCTATGGCCGCCTGCAGGCCAGCGACAGCGAGGTGGAAGATGCCGCACGCGCCGCCGAGGCGGACGGATTCCTGCGCGCGTTGCCGCAGGGCTATGACAGTGAGCTGGGCGAGCGCGGCGCCCGCCTGTCCGGTGGCCAGCAGCAGCGTGTGGCGATTGCCCGCGCACTGCTGAAGGATGCGCCGATCCTGCTGCTGGACGAAGCCACCAGCGCGTTGGACGCGCAGAGCGAGCACGGCGTGCAGCAAGCGCTGGAACGCCTGATGGCGGGCCGCACCACGCTGGTCATTGCCCACCGTCTGGCCACCGTGCTCAAGGCCGACCGCATCGTGGTGATGGACCAGGGCCGCATCGTCGCCGAGGGCACGCACGCGCAACTGCTGGCCGAAGGCGGACTGTACGCTGAACTTGCACGCCTGCAGTTCATCGATTGATGACGTCCGCCTAACATCGGCGCGGCCAAGCTGGCCGCGCAACAGCAGCATCCGCTGAAGGAGGTGCACGATGTCGTTCCGTCAGTTCCCCGCCGTCGACAGCAACGGCGAAAGCCACATCATCATCGAGTTCAAGCCCGAGGCGAATGGCAGCGGGCACCATTCCGAAGCCACGCCACGCTACGAACTGGATGATGGACGGCCGCTGGTACGCGACGGCCGCGAGTTCACCACCAGTGGCGGTGAGCTGAGGCTGACGATCTGAGGTTCGCCGGGCACGGCCCGGCGCCACCGGATTTCGTACCGCTCCGCTCTGGTGGGTGTGGACCTTTGTCGACACGCCTTTTGCCAAAGGCGGTCGAGCATGGCTCGACCCTACAAAAAGCGTGATCAATTTTTGACCAACCATCTTGACAGCCTTTACTACCAAGGGCTGAGCGAGGTTATCCACACCTTTGCTCAGAAACCATCCACACCGCCTGTGGATGAATGTGCTCAGCCCAGCACCCGCCCGATGCCGCTGGCGTCCACTTCGGCGGCCGCGCGACTGATCGCCCCCGGATCGCTGCCGGCCACGAACCCGATCCGGAAATGCACTTCGCCGCCAGGCGTGCGCGAGGAATGGATCGAGGCCAGGCTGATGCGGTGCTGCTCGAACACGTTCAGCAGCTCACGCAGTGAGCCCGGCCGGTCTTCCGGCAGGTGCACCGACAACGCATTGCGCTCGGTCAGGTCAGCCAGCAGATAGCCCACGCGTTCGAAGGTGTAGTTGCCCGCGGCCAGTGCCTGCTCGCCGAAGGCACTGCGGTTGGACGACAGCAGCTGCTCACGGAATGCACTGCGTGCAGTGTCGTCGCCCTGTCCGACCTGGGCCTGCAGGGCCTGCAGCTGGCCGACCAAGCGCTCCAGCATCGACGCCACGTACGGGTTGCCGAACTGGATGTCCTCGTAGATCGCGGGGTTCAGCGACAGGATGCGCGAGATGATCGCCGTATCCAGTTCGAACGATGCCGACCGGTACGGCATCATCGCGGCCAGGTCGCCCAGCTGCGGCTGGTACTGGCGCAGCACGCCGGCCTGGGCCAGGTGGGTGGCATGCACCATCGCCTGTACCAGCGCCATCATCTGGTCGTGATGCTGTGGCGTGGCCCGCACGCACTCAGCCTGCAGCGCCGTGCACAGCGAATCGACCCATGGCTGCCAGTGCCGCAGCCGCGCTTCGCAGACCACCATCACCCGACCCTTCAGGGTCGGCGCTTTCGGTGGCGCGGTCATCGGGTGCAGCCCGACCACCTCGGCCTGCGAGGCCAGCATCGCCTGCACCGGCGCCTCCTTCACCGAGGTCACGTCCAGCCACAGCCGGTCCTGCTCGCGGCCGGCCGACTGCCGCACGTACTCGGCGATCAACGCCGGCGTATGCCGGATCGGTGCCGAGAACACCAGCACATCGGCCTGCGCGAGCAGCTGTTCCGGCGTATGCGAGCCCGGATCAGCCGGATCATGGCCGATTACCCGCAGCTGCATGTGCTGCTGGAAGAAGCGGGTCAGCCAGCGCCCGTAGGCGCCGGCACTGCCGACGATGCCGACCGTGCGCGGCGTGCGTTCGAGCAGGCCGCTCATGCCACGCGTTCGGCGCGGAAGCGCGTCCCCTCGGCCAGCGCGGCAGGCGCTGCAGCGATCACGTCGAATTCTTCGAAGCCGTTGTCCAGGGTCGCCTCCAGGGCCGCGTGGGTGCCGGCAATCGCACGCGAGATCGCCTGCTGCATCGATTCGCCGCGCAGCAGGAACGACACCACCAGCGACATCAGCACATCGCCGGTACCCGCCACGTCCACCGGCAGCAGCGGCGAGGTCCAGCGCCAGGTTTCCTCGCGGCCGACGGCCAGGGTCACCAGTTCACCCGGGGTGCCGCCCACGCTGTGCGCGATCACCCAATGCGGGCCGCGATCCAGCAGCGTGCGCGCGGCGGCGATGGCATCGGCCTCGGCCAACGCCGGCATGCCGGTCAGGCGATTCAGTTCGAAAGCGTTCGGCGTCACCAGCCAGGCATGCGGCAACAGGCGCTCGGCGAAGATCGCTTCCAGCCCGGGTTCCACGTAGGGGCCGGTGTGCGTATCGCCAATCACCGGGTCCAGGCAATAGCGCAGCTGCGGGCAGGCCGGCAGGATCCCGTCCAGCCAGTCGGCGAAGGCGGCGCCGTTGGCGGTGCTGCCGAAGTAGCCGGAGACCAGCATCTTCGCCCGTTGTGGCAGGCCACGCTCGTGGCTGCCCAGCAGCAGGTCGGCGAACCAGTCAGCGGGCAGCACGCGACCGCGCGTGGTGTCGTAGAAAGGCGCATTGCTCAGCAGCACGGTCGGGATTTCCGCTACGCGCACGCCCAGCGCGCGCATCGGCGGTACGGCGGCGCTGTTGCCGGCGTGGCCGTAGACAAGTTGCGACTGGACCGAGATGACATCGATCGGCGAGGGGCCATCCGGCCGCTGGCGGCGGCCGTGGACCAGGTGGTTATCAAGGGATTCGCTCATGGCCGCATTCTACGCCCAAGGGGGTTTTCGGCAGGGCTTGCAGCCCTGCACCTGCTCAATGCAACGGCAACTGCAACGGCCGAAGCCGAAGCCAAAGCGGCATTTCGTGGGGTGGCGGGGCGGTGTCGGAGTGCGGGGACGCCGCAAGTACGTCCTTGTAGGCTTGGCAGCGGCATCCATGCCGCTGACACCCCGCACTCCGACACCGCCCCGCCTTCGACAGGTTCACGCGGCTGTTGGTAACTGCGGCTGTTGTTCCGCGCTGTTGGTAGGTGTCGACCTTGGTCGACACATCTGTCAGATATCGAATGAGTCATCCACGCATGGCGTGGATCTACCGTGTCGACCAAGGTCGACACCTACCAGAGCAGTACGCCGTTCCGGCAGATCACGGAAAACTGTCGAAGGCGGGGTGGGTCCGGTTGCAGGGGTGTCCGCGGCATGGATGCCGCGGCCAAGCCCCCAGGGATGGGTTTACGGCGTCCCCTGCAACCGGACCCACCCCGCCACCCCACGGATAGCCCGCTTCTGCTGTTGACGTTGCCTCTGCGGGTGCAGGGCTGCAAGCCCTGCAAACCAAAAACCCCTCAGTGAACAGCAGGGCGCGACGGCGGCAGCCACGCCGCCACGATGCCGAGCAGCGGCAGGAACGCAGTCAACTGGTAGACGTACTCGATGCTGGTCTTGTCCGCCAGCAGGCCGAGCACGGCAGCACCCAGTCCACCCATGCCGAACGCAAAGCCGAAGAACAGGCCGGACACCATGCCGATGCGGTGCGGCATCATCTCCTGGGCATAGACCACGATGGCCGAGAACGCCGACGACAACACGAAACCGATCAGCACCGCCAGCACCGTGGTCCAGAACAGATCGGCATGCGGCAGCATCAGTGCGAACGGTGCAACGCCCAGGATCGAGGTCCAGATGATCGGCTTGCGGCCGATGCGATCGCCCAGCGGGCCACCGAGGAAGCCGCCGGCGGCGGACGCCACCAGGAATGCGAACAGATGCAGCTGCGCCTGTGCCACCGGAATGCCGAAATGGTGGATCAGGTAGAAGGTGAAGTAGCTGCCGATGCTGGCCATGTAGAAGTATTTGCTGAAGATCAGCACCAGCAGGATCGCCAGCACCTTGGCCACGGTGCGCGGGGGATGGCGCGGCGCCATCGAGGCGGTGCTGGCCGGGCGCGGGGTGCCCAGGTGCAGCGCGTACCAGCGGCCGACATAGGTCAGCAGTGCAATGCCGATCAGCGCGGCGCCGGCAAACCACGACGCGGCATGCTGGCCATGCGGCACGATCACGGCTGCAGCAATCAGTGGACCGAGCGCGGTACCGAAATTGCCGCCCACCTGGAACACCGACTGCGCGAAGCCATGGCGGCCACCCGAGGCCAGCCGCGCAATGCGCGATGCTTCCGGATGGAAAATGGCCGAACCAATGCCGACCATCGCCGCAGCCATCAGCACCACCGCATAGTTCGGCGCGAAGCCGAGCAGCAGCATGCCGCACAGGGTCGAGGCCATGCCGATCGGCAGCGAGTACGGCGCCGGGCGACGGTCGGTGGCGGCGCCAATCAGTGGCTGGAAGATCGAAGCGGTCAGCTGGTAGGTCAGCGTGATCAGGCCGATCTGGGTGAAGCTCAGGTTGAAGCCGCCCTTGATCACTGGATAGATGGCCAGGATCAGCGACTGCATCATGTCGTTGACGACATGCGAGGTGGAAATAGCTGCCAGCACACCGGGAGCCACCGGACGTGAGGTCGTTGCGGGAGAAGCCAAGGCGGACATGGACGCAGTCAGGTTGGGGGCGAGCCACGCATGCTACGGTTGCCCTCCCCTCCCTTCTGCCGCGTTCGGGTCATGGCCTATCGCAAAAAGGACATCCCCTGCCAGGTCCGCGAGAGTGCGCCGTGGAACGAGGTTCCGGTGCACCGCCCAGTGACCTGCCGCGCCCGCCATTACAAGCCCGGGACCCACATCGCGCCCCACCGGCACCGCCGTCACCAGCTGGTGTTCGCCATGTCCGGACTGATGGTGGTGCGTGCAGACGGCGGCCGCTGGGTAGTGCCTTCAACCCGCGCGATCTGGGTCCCGGCCGGCATGGCCCATGCGGTGGACTGCATCGCCGAAGTACACATGCGCAGCCTGTACGTGGAGCCGGACTTCGCGCCGCAGCTGCCGGACGAGGCGTTCGCGGTACAGGTGGCGCCGCTGCTGCGCGAGCTGCTGCTGGCCGCCAGCCTGATCGAGACCGCGCATGTGGACGACAGCCGCGACGGCCGCGTGGTCCGCCTCCTGCTGGACGAGCTGCACCGCATGGACGCGCTGCCGCTGCACCTGCCCTCACCAACCGACCCGCGCCTGCAGCGGATCTGCCAGCACATCCAGAAGCACCCCGGCGATGACGCGACGCTGCAGGACTGGGCACAGGCGCTGGAAGTGGACGTGAAAACCATCCAGCGTCATTTCGCCAGCGAACTGGGCATGACCTTCGGCCAGTGGCGACAGCAGGCGCGACTGCTGGCCGCATTGGAGCGGCTGGCGGTCGGCGACAAGGTCATCGATGTCGCGCTGGCGATGGGCTACGACAGCCCCAGCGCGTTCACCAGCATGTTCAAGCGCCAGCTGGGGCAGACGCCGGCGGCGTTTTTCCGCTGATCGCAAACGAAAACGCCGGGCATGGCCCGGCGCTACCGCTCAACGCTTCGGTTGAAAAACTCAGGACGTCATCCGGTCCCAGAAGCCCTTCACGCCATCCATGAAGGTGGCCGACTTCGGCGAATGCTTGCGCGCCTCCTCGCCGACGAAGGTGGCTTCGAACTGTTCCAGCAGCTTGCGCTGCTCAGGGGTGAGGTTGACCGGAGTCTCCACCACCACGCGGCAGTACAGGTCGCCCTCGCTGCGGCTGCGCACCGAACGCACGCCCTTGCCGCGCAGGCGGAACAGCTTGCCGGTCTGGGTCTCGGCCGGAATGCGGATCTCCGCTTCGCCGCCGAGGGTGGCCACGCGCACGGTGTCACCCAGTGCCGCCTGCGAGATGCGGATCGGCACTTCGCAGTGCAGGTCGTCGCCATCGCGCTGGAAGATCGCATGCTCGCGCACGCGCACTTCCACGTACAGGTCGCCCGGTGGCGTACCGGCCGGACCGGCTTCGCCCTCGCCCTGCAGGCGGATGCGGTCGCCGGTATCGACGCCGGCCGGCACCTTCACCGACAGCACCTTGTCTTCCTCGACACGGCCGTTGCCGTGGCAGGTCTTGCAGGGCTTGGCGATGATCTGGCCACGGCCGCCGCAGTTGTGGCAGGCCTGCTGCATGGCGAAGATGCCGCGCTGGATGCGCACCTGGCCGCGGCCATGGCACACATTGCAGGTTTCGACCTTGCCGTCTTCCGAGCCACTGCCATCGCAGTCGCCGCACTCGGCCAGGGTCGGAATCTCGATGCGGCGCTCGACGCCGCGCACGGCTTCTTCCAGGTCCAGCTCCATCACGTAGCCGATATCGGCGCCGCGACGCGCCTGGCGCGGACCACCGCCACCGCCGCCAAAGATGTTGCCGAAGATATCGCCGAAGATATCGTTCATGTCCGGGCCGCCCGGCCCGCCGCCGCCCATGCCGTGCTCGAACGCCGCGTGGCCATGGCTGTCGTACATGCGGCGCTTGTTGCCGTCGGACAGCACTTCGTAGGCTTCCTTGCACTCCTTGAAGGAGGCTTCGGCCGCCGCATCACCCGGGTTGCGGTCCGGGTGGAACTTCATCGCGCAGCGACGGTACGCCTTCTTCAGCTCGTCGTCGGTGGCGGTGCGGGCAACGCCCAGCACTTCGTAATAATCGCGCTTGCTCATATCGTGGATCTGGTTCCGGAAAGTCGGGATTCGTCAAAGCGGAAGAGCGGAACCAGGTCCGCTCTTGCGTCGGGCGCCCCGACACGCCGGTGGGCGGTCAGGACCCTGATGCGACAACGGGACGCTGGTGGCCAGCGTCCCGTGTCGGTCCGGATCAGGACTTCTTGTCGTCCTTGACTTCGGTGAACTCGGCGTCGACCACGTCGTCCTGCGCCTTGCCGGCATTGCCGGCGTCGGCACCCGGGGCACCGCCCTGGTCGGCCGAAGCAGCGGCGAACAGCGACTGGCCAGCTTCTTCCAGTGCCTTCGACTTGGCTTCGATCTGTGCCTTGTCGTCACCCTTCATCGCGGTTTCCAGGTCGGCCAGGGCCGCCTCGACCTTGCCGATGACATCGCCGCCGACCTTGCTGCCGTGCTCGGTGATGGCGCTGCGGGTACCGTGGATCAGGGCGTCGGCCTGGTTGCGGGCCTGCACCAGTTCCTGGAACTTCTTGTCTTCTTCGCGGTTGGCTTCCGCGTCGGCGACCATGCGCGCGATCTCTTCCTCGGACAGGCCCGAACCGGCCTTGATCTCGACCTTCTGTTCCTTGTTGGTCTTCTTGTCCTTGGCCGACACGTGCAGGATGCCGTTGGCGTCGATGTCGAAGGACACTTCCACCTGCGGCAGGCCACGCGGGGCCGGCTCGATGCCGGACAGGTCGAACTTGGCCAGCGACTTGTTGAAGCGGGCCTGTTCGCGCTCACCCTGCAGCACGTGCACGGTCACGGCCGACTGGTTGTCCTCGGCGGTGGAGAACACCTGCGAGGCCTTGGTCGGGATGGTGGTGTTCTTCTCGATGATCTTGGTGAACACGCCGCCCATGGTCTCGATGCCCAGCGACAGCGGGGTCACGTCCAGCAGCAGCACGTCCTTGACGTCGCCGCCCAGCACGCCGCCCTGGATCGCCGCACCCAGTGCCACGGCTTCGTCCGGGTTGACGTCCTTGCGCGGTTCCTTGCCGAAGAACTCGGTCACCGCCTGCTGCACCTTCGGCATGCGGGTCTGGCCGCCGACCAGGATCACTTCGCTGATGTCGCTCGAACGCAGGCCGGCATCGTTCAGGGCGACGCGGCACGGCTCGATCGACTTCTTGATCAGGTCGTCCACCAGGGCTTCCAGCTTGGCGCGGGTCAGCTTGATGTTCAGGTGCTTCGGACCCGACGCGTCAGCGGTGACGTACGGCAGGTTCACTTCGGTCTGCTGGGCGCTGGACAGCTCGATCTTGGCGCGCTCGGCAGCATCCTTCAGGCGCTGCAGGGCCAGCGGATCCTTGCGCAGGTCGATGCCCTGGTCCTTGTTGAACTCTTCAACCAGGTACTCGATGACGCGGTTGTCGAAGTCTTCGCCACCCAGGAAGGTGTCGCCGTTGGTGGCCAGCACTTCGAACTGCTTTTCACCGTCGACGTTGGCGATCTCGATCACCGAGACGTCGAAGGTGCCGCCGCCCAGGTCGTACACCACGATCTTGCGATCCTTGTTGTCGCCCTTGTCCAGGCCATAGGCCAGCGCGGCCGCGGTCGGCTCGTTGATGATGCGCTTGACGTCCAGGCCGGCGATGCGGCCGGCGTCCTTGGTTGCCTGGCGCTGGCTGTCGTTGAAGTAGGCCGGCACGGTGATGACCGCTTCGGTGACCTTCTCACCGAGGAAGTCCTCGGCGGTCTTCTTCATCTTTTCCAGCACCTTGGCCGAGATTTCCTGCGGGGCCATCTTCTTGCCGTCGCTGGTGGCCACCCAGGCGTCGCCATTGTCATGGGCCAGGATGCTGTACGGGACGTGCGCGATGTCCTTCTGCACTTCGGCGTCGGTGAACTTGCGGCCGATCAGGCGCTTCACCGCGTAGAAGGTGTTCTTCGGGTTGGTCACGGCCTGGCGCTTGGCCGAGGCACCGACCAGGACTTCGCCGTCCTTGGTGTAGGCGACGATCGACGGGGTGGTGCGATCGCCTTCCGAATTCTCGATGACGCGGGCCTTGCCGCCGTCCATGATCGCCACGCACGAGTTGGTGGTGCCGAGGTCGATACCAATGATCTTGCCCATGGGGGAGACTCCTGAGGATGCTTGTTGGTGTCAGTCCGGCCGTTCGGCCGGTGGATGAATACGATGTGGGGGAGGCTCGTGGAACATTCAAGCCGTCTCCCGAACGCTGTGTTCAGCGCCTGGAAAACCTTGCCAGGCATGGCCTTGCACAACCGGGACCGGGCAAAGCCCGGCCTGGTCCATCAATCGGCGGCCACCACCACCAGCGCCGGCCGCAGCAGGCGCTCGTTGAGCAGGTAGCCCTTCTGGAACACGGTCACCACGCTGCCCGGGGCGGCGCCCGGCGTCGGCACCTGGCTGATGGCCTGGTGGTGTTCCGGGTTGAACGGCTGGCCGATCGGGTCCAGCAGGACCAGTCCGTTGTCGGCGGCCACCTTCAGCAGCTGCTTGTAGGTCAGCTCCAGGCCTTCGCGCAGCGGGTGCGGGTCGTCGCCGGCGGCCTTCAGGCCGGCATCCAGGCTGTCGAACACGGGGAGCAGATCGCCCAGCAGCTTCTCGTTGGCGAACTTGCGGGCCTGTTCGATGTCACGGGCAACGCGCTTGCGCTGGTTCTCCAGGTCGGCGCGCTCACGCAGGGCATCGGCCTTGACCTGTTCGATTTCGGCGCGCAGGCGCTCGACTTCGTCGTTGACGCCGGCGGTGGCGGCCGCATCGGCGGCACTCTGCTGGGATTCGATATCTGGCTGTTCGTGGTTCATGTCTGGGTCCCTGGCGGTCAATCTCCGCCTCCACCCACCCTAGTGTGGGCGGGATGCTGCGTTTCAAGCGTCGGATGTTCCCGGCGGGCGGCCGGCTGGCGAAAACGCCGCGCCCAGTACATCGGCGGTAGCCTGGACCAGCGGGATCACGCGGTCGTACGCCATCCGCTTGGGGCCGATCACCCCCAGCACGCCCAGCACCTGGCCATTGGCCGTGTAAGGGGCGGTGACCAGCGAGACGCCCTGCAGCGGCATCATCCCGGTCTCCTCGCCGATGAAGATGCGCACGCCGGGCGCCTGGATGGTCCGCTCCAGCAGCTGCAGGATCTCGCGCTTGCTGGAGAACAGCTCGAACAGCTCGCGCAGGCGCTCCAGGTCGGACAGGTCCTGCACCCCCATCAAGCGGGTCTGGCCGGCCACCAGCATGTCGTCGGCCGCCGGCTGCAGGGCCTGCTCGGCCAGCTCGATGCTGTGCGCCAGCAGCTGTTCCAGCTCGGAACGGGCATCGCGCAGTTCCAGCAGCAGGCGGGTGCGGATCTCGGCCATCGGCAGGCCGGCGAAATGGGCATTGAGGTAGTTCGCGACCTGCTCCAGCTGGCCCGGCGCGAACTCCTGGCGGGTCTCGATGACGCGGTTCTGCACCTCGTTGTCGGCAAACACCAGGATCGCCAGCACCCGGCGCCCGTCCAGCGCCACGAAGTCGATCTGGCGGAAGGCGAACTGCTCGCGTCGCGGCGCGCTGACCACGCCGACGAAGTGGCTCATCGCCGACAACAGCTCCGAGGCACTGCCGAGCAGGGCCTGGGTGCTGCCGCCGCCAGCCAGTTCCTGGCGCAGCCGGGCCAGTTCGCCCTCGCCCGGCGGCTGCATCTGCAGCAGGCTGTCGACGAAGACCCGGTAGCCATGCGCGGTCGGAACGCGCCCGGCGGAGGTGTGCGGCGAGGCCAGCAGCCCCAGGTCTTCCAGGTCGCCCAGGATGTTGCGGATGGTGGCCGGACTGACCTCCAGCCCGGCCACGCGCGCCAGTGTCTGCGACCCGACCGGCTCGCCGTCCTGGATGTAACGCGCGATCAGCGTGCGCAGCAGATGGCGCGCACGCGGGGCAAGCTGGTCGGGAGAACCGTGCATGGAATCAACCTGTGAGACACGGACACTAGATAATGGCGGCGCATCACCTTGGCAAGTCATTGGACCTCCCTCGCCCGCGTGCTAGCGTTGCGCGGCTGCTGATACCCCCTTACCCATGCTCAGACATCTTTCGATCAAGGATTTCGCCGTCGTCCGCGCCACCGAACTGGAGTTCGGGCCAGGCATGACCGTGGTTTCAGGCGAGACCGGCGCCGGCAAGTCGCTGATGGTCGACGCGCTGGGCTTCCTGTCCGGCCTGCGCGCCGACAGCGGCGTGGTCCGCCACGGCGCCGCGCGCGCCGAGCTTTCGGCCGAGTTTGCCCTGGAGCAGCTGCAGGCTGCACGCCAGTGGCTGGCCGACAACGAGCTGGACGACGAGGAGCAGTGCCAGCTGCGCCGGGTCATCCGCGCCGATGGCGGTTCGCGGGCCTGGATCAACGGCCGCCCGGTGACCCTGGCGCAGCTGGGCGACCTGGCCTCGCTGCTGGTGGAGATCCACGGACAGCACGAACAGCAGGCCCTGCTGACGCGCCCGTCGCAGCTGGCCCTGCTCGACGCCTATGCGCGCAACGAGAACGAACGCCGCCAGGTGCGACGCGCCGCCGCGGCCTGGCAGGCATTGGTCGATGAATCGCTGGCGCTGTCGCAACAGGGCGACGTCAGTGACCGGATCGGCTTCCTGGAGCACCAGCTGCGCGAGCTGGACCGTGAAGACCTGGAGCCGGAGTCGATTGCCGCACTCGGCGCCAGCCACCGCCGCCAGGCCCATGCCAGCGCCCTGCTGAGCGCCTGCCAGGCCGCCAGCAACCAGCTCAACGGCGACGACGGCAGCTCCGCGCTGGACCTGCTGCAGCAGGTGCGCCACGAGCTGTCGCGCCTGATCGAGCACGACCCGCGCCTGGGCGAGGTGGATGGCCTGATCGAGAACGGTTCGATCCAGCTGCACGAAGCCCTGTCGCTGCTGGATCGGGTGCATGACGACCTCGACGCCGACCCCGAACAGTTCGAGGAGAACGAGCGCCGCCTCGGCCGTCTGCACGACCTGGCCCGCAAGCACCGCGTGCCGATGGACGAGCTGGGTGCGCAGCGCGAGCGCATGCACGCCGAAGTGGAACAGCTGCGCGGCGCCGACGAACGCCTGCAGCGCCTGGCCGGCGAGATCGACAAGGCCGCCGCCGCCTGGCGCGCACAGGCCGAAGTGCTGACCGCCAGCCGTCGCAGCGCTGCTGCCGAGCTGTCGGCCACCACCACTGGCATCATCGCCGAGCTGGGCATGGGCGGCGGCCAGTTCCTGATCGAGCTGGAACCGCAGGACGCCGGCAAGCCCGACCCGCAGGGTGCCGAGCGCGTGGAATTCCTGGTCGCAGCCAATGCCGGCCAGCCGCCGCGCGCCCTGCGCAAGGTGGCCTCCGGCGGCGAACTGTCACGCATCTCGCTGGCCATCGAAGTGGCCGCGCTGGACCTGGATGCAGTACCGACCATGGTGTTCGACGAAGTCGACTCCGGCATCGGCGGCGCGGTAGCCGACATCGTCGGCCAGAAGCTGCGCGCGCTCGGCGAGAAGCGCCAGGTGCTGTGCGTGACCCACCTGCCGCAGGTTGCCTCCAAGGGCCATGCCCATTACCGGGTCAGCAAGGCCCCGGTGGAAGGCATGACCCAGAGCGCCGTGGAAAAGCTGGACAGCAAGGCGCGCGAGGAAGAGCTGGCGCGCATGCTCGGCGGCGTGGAAGTGAGCAAGGAAGCGCGCGCCGCCGCGCGCAAGCTGCTGCAGGTGTAACGCCGCCCGAGCCGGGCATAGGCCCGGCTTCCGCGCGGTAGTGCCGGCCGCTGGCCAGCAACCCAACACGGGTGGGCGAAGATCGTGAGGTTGCCGGCCAGCGGCCGGCACTACCCCCGTGGCTGCGTCAGGTCGACGTTCTCCACCAGGAAATCAAGAAACGCGCGCACCCGCAGCGGCAGGTAGCCGCCCTGCCCCAGGAACACCGCGTGCACCTCTTCCAGGTCACCGGGGTTGGCCTCTTCCAGCACCGGCAGCAGGCGCCCGGCGGCAATATCCTGCTGCACCTGGAATGCTGCCAGCCGCGCCATGCCCAACCCACCCAACACCAGCTGGCGCAGCGCATCGCCGTTGCTGGCGCGCGCGTTGCCACTGGGCAGCAGCATGCGTTCGCGCCCGTCCTGCAGCAACGGCCAGCCCTGCATCGCGCGCGCATGGCCGATATCCAGCCGGTTGTGCGACTGCATCTCCTCGGCGTTGCGCGGCAGTCCATGCCGCTGCGCGTAGGCGGGCGCAGCCACGATCATCATCCGCGTCGCGCCCAGCCGCCGCGCCACCAGGCTCGAGCTCTTCAGCGGACCGGCCCGCACCGCCACGTCGGTGCGCTGCTCCAGCAGGTCGATCACCTCGTCGTTGAGGGTCAGGTCCACGCCTACCTGCGGATTGCGCTGCAGGAACGCCGGCAGCAACGGCAACAGGAAATGCTGGCCGAACGGCACGTTGGAATTGACCCGCAGGCGTCCACGCGGCTCGGCGTGAGCACTGGCGCAGCGCTCGGCCTCGTCCAGGTCGGCCAGCACGCGCAGGCCGCGCTCGTAGAACGCGCAGCCCTCGGGAGTCAGCTGCAGCTGGCGGGTGGAACGCTGCAGCAGGCGCGTCCCCAGCCGTTGTTCCAGCCTCGCCACCAGCTTGCTGACCGCCGACGGGGTCATCTCCAACGTTCGGGCGGCTGCGGAAAAGCCCCCGGTCTCGATCACCCGCACGAACACTTCCAGTTCGCCGGATCGGTTGATGTCGGAGCGCGCCATGGCAATGAATCCAGTTCACAGATGATTGTCCATGCGCAGTCTAGTTCACAGATGAGCACGGAATCACCATGGCCTTCCCTCCACCCGGGATTGCCCGATGAATCGTTTCAGCCAGTTCGTCACAACCGCATTGATCGGCCTGTCCAGTGCCGCCAGCGCCGCCAGCGACGCCCCTGCGCCACACTGGGTCGCCAGCTGGCAGGCCAGCCCGCAACCGGTCTGGGGCGCGGAATTCCTGTTTCCGACCCTGGTCCCAGCCGCTCTGCAGGACCAGACCTTCCGCCAGACGGCACGTATCAGCCTGGGCGGGCCCCGGCTGCGAGTGCGGCTGAGCAATGCCTACGGCACTCAACCACTGCGGATCGGGGCGGCGAGCGTGGCCGCCCGGGCGGGGGACACCCCGCAGCCGCTCAGTTTCGAAGGCCAGCCCGGGGTACTGATCGGCCCCGGGCAGGAACGGCTGAGCGATCCGCTGCCACTGGCCACGGCTGACCGGCAGGCGCTGCAGGTCAGCGTCTTCGTGCCGGGGCCGATGCCGGTACAGACGTTCCATTGGGAGAGCAGGCAGACCAGTTGGATTGCGCCTGGCGACCAGAGCCAGGCCCAGGCACTGAGCGGGGCCAGCAGCACCACGGCCCGCCTGTTCCTGGCCGGCATCGAGGTCGAGGCGCCGACCAGCGCACGCAGCGTGGTGGTGATCGGCGATTCGATCACCGACGGCGCCACCGCCAGCCTCGACCAGGACCAGCGCTGGACCGACCATCTGGCCGCGCGTTTGGCACCGCGGGGCATCGCCGTGGTCAATGCCGGCATCTCCGGTGGCCGCCTCTTGCGCGACGGCATGGGGGAATCCGCGCTCGCCCGCTTCCAACGCGATGCACTGGATCAGCCTGGCGTGTCCAGCGTGATCGTGCTGATCGGCATCAACGACATCAGCTGGCCCGGCACCGCCTTCGCCCGCAAGCAGGCGCGGCCCACGCTTGCCGAGCTGCAGGCAGGCTACCGCGCCCTGGCCGAACAGGCCCATCGGCGGGGTCTACGCATCCTCGGCGCCACCCTGATGCCGTTCGCCGGCGCCCTGCCCGGCACGCCGCTGGACGACTACTACCACCCGGACAAGGACGCCCTGCGCCGCCAGCTCAATGCCTGGCTGCGCACCGACGGGCCGTTCGACGCGGTGATCGACCTGGACGCGGCCCTGCGCGATCCGGCCGATCCATCACGGATGGCCGCTGCCTACGACTCCGGCGACCACCTGCATCCGGGTGATGCGGGGAACCGGGCGATGGCCGAGGCGGTGGATCTGAAGATCCTGCTGGGTCGCAAGGGGTCAGAGCCCTTTGCTCGTGCAAAGGGATCCGACTCCGCGGGGCGCCCGGGCTCAGAGCCCTTTCCTGAAGGGAACAGGCCCTGACCCCAGCAACGAAAAACCCCGGGCAGGCCCGGGGTTTCGTCGCATCTGGCTGGCCGGATCGGCTTACTTGCGCTTCTTGCGCACGTACAGCACCAGCGAGTGCTCTTCCAGTTCGTAGCCGTGGTCGGCTGCGATCTTGCGCTGCAGCTCCTCGATCTCATGGCTCTCGAACTCGATGATCTTGCCGCTGTCCACGTCGACCATGTGGTCGTGGTGGCCGCCACGGTCAAGCTCGTAGACCGCCTGGCCGCCCTCGAAATTGTGCTTGAGCACGAGGCCGGCGGCCTCGAACTGGGTCAGCACCCTGTACACCGTCGCCAGGCCGATCTCGTCGCCATGCTCCAGCAGCTGGCGGTAGATGTCTTCGGCGGTCATGTGGTGCTGGGCATTGCGCTGCTCGAGCAGCGCCAGGATCCGCATCCGCGGATGGGTCACCTTCAGGCCGACTTTACGCAGGTCGTGGGTTTCCATAGGTCTCCGTTCATTGGCGATTTAGCGCCAGCTGCCTCGGATTGGGTCGCGGTGGCACGCCGGGAGTGTATCATCGGTTTGATTTCCCCAACCGCCAGTCCCGATGCGCAATCTCCTGTTGGTCGCCGCCGTCGCCCTGTCCACCACCGGGTGCGGCATCATCTACAAGCAACCCATCTATCAGGGCAACCTGATCCGGGAAGATGCCGTGGCCAAGCTGCAGGTCGGGCAGAGCAAGCAGCAGGTCACCGCGCTGCTGGGCACCCCGTCCATTCCCGATCCGTTCCACGCCCAGCGCTGGGACTACACCTCCAGCCAGCGGGTGAACCGCCTGGGACGTACTGAAGTGAAGAACTTCGTGGTGTTCTTCGAGAATGACACCGTGACCCGTTGGGAAGGCGATTACTTCCCGGGCAACGACAAGGCCCTGGCCCAGCAGACCGTGCGCCAGTTCGGCCGCAACCTGCCGAAGGACAAGAAGAAGAAGGGCCGCTGAGGCCCTGCCCGTCCCCACGGACGGGTTGCGGGCATCAACCGCCGAGCGCGCGTCGCCGGCGGTTGTCCTTGGGGTCGGCCAGCAACGGGCGTAGCAGCTCAATGCGGTCACCCTCCAGCAACACCTGCTGCGGGCGCGCCAGTACGCCATGCACGGCCACGGCCGGGCATCGGTCACTGCCTTCCAGCGCGGCGGCGGCAATGGCATCGGCCACGGTCGCGCCCTCGTCCAGCTGCAGCCGGCGCGACAGCACCTGCTGCGGCCAGGCCAGCACCACCTCGACCTCGATCATCGCTCAGGCCTCGTCGGCGACGCGGACGAAATCATTGACCATCCGATCGGCCAGACCCTGGAAGCCGATCGCCAGGGCCGGCCCCAGCAGGCGCGAGCTGGGCTCGAATTCCAGGGTCAGGGTGACCTTGCAGGCGTCCTCGGCCAGCGCATGGAATTCCCAGCGGCCGTGCAACTGCTTGAACGGGCCATCGCGCAGCTGCATGTCGATGCTGTGCGGGCGCTGCAGGGTGTTTTCGGTCTGGAACCAGGTGCTGAACGAACCCAGGCCCAGGTCCAGGCGCGCCACCAGCCGGTCCTCGCCCTGCTCCAGGATCTGGGCAGCCGAGCACCAGCGGAAGCGGCGCGGATAGGCCTGGACATCGTTGACCAGGTCGAACATGCGCGCGGACGAATGTTCGACCAGGGCGCTGCGGCGGATAGTAGGCATGAATACAGGACGTTTCGGCAATCGACCGGGCGGGCCCGAATCGGAGACAATACGGAAATGAGCAAGAACAGCGGCAAGGATAAAGCAAAGAGCGCGACGGCCAACAAGACCATCGCGTTGAACAAGCGTGCCCGCCACGAGTACCACATCGAAGAACGCTTCGAGGCCGGCCTGGCACTGCAGGGCTGGGAGGTGAAGTCGATCCGCGCTGGCCGCGGCAACATCATCGATGCCTACGCCTACGTGAAGCACGGCGAGATCTTCCTGATCGGCGCCCAGATCACCCCGTTGATCCAGGCCTCCACCCACGTGGTGGCCAACGACCGCCGCGAGCGCAAGCTGCTGCTGCACCGGAGCGAGATCGACAAGCTGGTCGGCAAGGTCGAGCGCGATGGCTACACGATCGTGCCCACCGCGATGTACTGGAGCAAGAACAAGATCAAGCTCGAAGTCGCGCTGGCCAAGGGCAAGCAGACCCACGACAAGCGCGATGCCGCCAAGGACCGCGACTGGGCGATCGAGAAGCAGCGCGTGATGCGTCGCGGCAACCGCGACGCGTAACGCCGCTGCGCATCACCCTGTAAAGCCGAGCCATGCTCGGCTGCCTTGGTCTTCTGTAGAGCCGAGCCATGCTCGGCTCCGGTAAGAAAAGCAGTCGAGCATGGCTCGACGCTACAAAAGGCGGGTCACCCTGCCAGCATGCCCTGCCCGCGCATGCGCGGCGCCAGTGCCGCGTGCATCACCGCCAGGTGCATCACCACCGCCAGTTCCGGCGCGTAGCGGTCATCGCCCTCCCGCCACTGCTGGGCTAGCTGCGCGGCATCATCGGGCAGCAACGACAGCAACTGGGCATCATCCAGCGCATCGGCGGCGCCCTGCAGCTGGCGCGCCAACTGCCGCGACTGCCACACGTGCACGCCAATACTGAGACTGGCCAGCGACATCAGGACCACGGCCAGCCCGTGCTCGAACCACTGCGACAGCACTTCCGGGCCCCACAGCAGGGCCGCCAGTACGGCCAGGCCCGGTAGGCGCCAGCCGAGCCAATGGATGCGCCCGCGCTGCGACCAGTGCACCACCACCGCGCTGGCGACCAGTGCCGCTGCGGCCGTGGCCGGCAACTCCGTCACCCAGGTGGCCGCCAGCAGCACCGCCAGCACGGCCCAGACCCAGCCGGGCGGCAACGCGCGCCGCCGATAGTCGGCACCGACCGGCCCGATCAGCTGTCGCAGGCTGCGTTGTTGGCTTGCCTCGGTCACCCACAGTCTCCGTGTCTGTCTTGGCCTGGATCGTGATGGCCAGTGTGTCGCAAATTCGTGCCCATGACGTTACCAATCCGCTATGACGGCGGCTCTACAACGTGTTGTGGATTGCAAAGGTGACTGTTCAGCTGCTTTGCCGTAGCATTGCAACCGTTGGGCAGGCCCTGACCGTGGCAACGCGGGATCGGCCCTGTACCTTGCAGCACTGTAGAAACCGGGGGTGCATTGGTTTCGACGGGGGTTGTGAAGTCGCCTGGCGCATGCCGAGGGGGTAGCTTTCCTCGTAAATCCAGCTGCAAAACTCTAGTTGCCAACGACGACAACTACGCTCTGGCCGCTTAAGGCCTAAGCCTCGAAACCGCTTGTGTCCATGCTCGCGGTGTAGAGTCACTATCATGGAATCGCGCTGGGTGGCTGCCTGTCAGTCCGGCACTAGAACACAACAGGCTGGTTCCCGGATGCGCTTTGCACGCCGTGCTGTTCGGGGACGAGATCCAACGGTGAGCTAAGCATGTAGTGCTGGGGATGGAGTGCCTTCGGACGGCGGTTCAATTCCGCCCACCTCCACCATCTGTATGGCCTGTCGAGGCCGCAAGAAGCCGGATCTCCCGTCAATGGAGTTCCGGCTTTTTTGTTTTCCGAGGATGGCGCTTCCTCTGCTGTCCCGACATTCCCCGATGCCACCCGCATCGGGAGCCAGTCACAGAAGCTGAGATCCGGATCCAGTAGAGTCCCTGCGTCACACGACGTGACCCGAAACCTGAAAGGACATCAGATGAAGCGCATCACACTGTTTGTGGGCTTGGCCGTGGCGTTGGCACTGGGGCAGGCTTCCGCTGCCACGCCAGGCTCCCGCTATCTGCAGCTGGCCGCTGACCAGCGCGTACAACCCGGCACGGCAACCCTGCTTTCGAGCACCATCGATCTGAACGCCCCTGGATGGGTATACGTGCAGTCGGATGGACGGTACTTCCCTGGCGGCCGCTCTGCCGCCAACGCCTACATCACCATCAACGGTGAGGTGGTCTCCAACGACAGCTACATCGACTGGCGGCAGTCGACATCGGCCCAACAGCACTCCTTCAATGTCATCGGTGCCAAGTACCTGCCCGCCGGACACCATACGGTCAGCCTGGCCGGACAGGCCATCGGTTCGGCCGTCAATTTCGGCTCCGCCAGCAACCTTTCCGTGCTCATCACATCTGCAGGCTCGGTAACCAACAGCAGCCTTCCGAGTGACACCGCGCAGCTGGACTTCAATACCGTCGGCAGCCCTGAAGGAATGGCGTTGCAGGCCAAGGACCGCAAGCTGCTGATGACTGCCCAGGCCGGCAATCCCGGTGGCCCCATCGTGGCCATGGCTTCCGGCCGCGCGTTCGCATGGGGCAACTACGGCGATGGCATGATGGGAATTTTCCTGAACGAGCAGGAGCCCGGCATCGAATCGATGACCTGGTCGATCAATGACATCTTCAGTGGCGCAGAAACGCAGGCTCCCTTCTATTCGCAAGGCCTGTTCGTCAATCCGCCGGCTTACAGCACTGTCAGCTTCGTCGCGTCCGAATCGCCGTACTACCAGCCGCAGGACGCCAACACCAACAACGTAAAGTACAAGTTCGGCGCCAACTCCCGACTGGTGACGCTGTCCAACGGCTTTGGCGTGGTCGGAAAGGGGTTGAATCCTGGATTCAACTACGCCGCCGCAGGCCCCTACCGCCGCTTCGCCTACGTCTGCGTCGGGACCAATGGCTTCGCGCCGGGCTGTCCGTCAGCGGGCTCGCAGGTGGTCATTGGCGAGGGCCAGGTCTGCATTCCGCAGGGGCACAACGGCGTGGTGCTTTTCTCGACAAAGTCCCGCGTGCAGGGTGACCCGAACGACGGTGGCGGAAGCGTGTTCCTGTTCCTGAAGATCGATGGCCAGCAGGTGGGCAGCCTCGGCACCCAGCAGTTGGGCTCCAGACCGGACTCGGTCAGCACCCGTACCATCTCCGCCAGCTACCTGAGCGCGGGATCGTCCGCGCTGGGAACGGGCTGCCACACCGTGCAGGCCGTGGCCCAGGTGCTAGGAGATTTCCGCCACATGTCGCTCAATGCCGACATGCCGCTGGTCTGGTTCGACTGACCCATCACGCCGAATGTGGCCGGTGGCCGGGATCTGTTCGCCCCGCCACCGGCTATCCCGCGACACATTAAAGGATCTGCCATGAAAGCTCCCGTCGCTCTCACCCTGTTCCTCGTCACCCTCGCCGCAACCCCAGCCACGCACGCCGCGGCACCGGCCATCGCGCCCCCAGGCACCGCCACGCTGGAAGTCCTGCTGGCCTGCAAGGCCGGCTCGGACTTCAGCGAAGCCGACGCCATCGATGCACTGCAGGCCGCTGGCCTGGCCAGGAAACCGGGTGGCACCTTCGAGCCGGAGGACAAGCCGGTCGCCCTGTTCGGCGGTACCGTCACCAGTGCCGATGTGAACGTGGCCGAGGGCGAGAAGAGCCTCTTCGTCTACTTGAACGGCGTTGATTCCAAGCGTCTGGCCAAGGCATGGTCAGTAACCACGGTCAACGAGCACGCCAACACGGAAGAGCCTTCATACGTGAAGGCCATCGACAAGCGCCACACCCTGCACGTGATCGCAGGCGACGACTACGAAGGCTATTCCGCTGCCGTCAAGTGCCAGATCTCTCGATAACGGGTGATGCCCGCTACAGCCAACGCCGCACACGTTGGCGGAACATCGGATACACGTCGGGGAAGCGGGCCAGCAACGCCCGCTCTTCCGGCATGATCTGCAACCAGGTGATGTAGAGCACGAACAACGGCACAGCCAGCAACGCGATCGTGTTCTGCAGGTACCACATTGCGCCAGTGAGGATCGTTGCCTGGCCCAGACACATCGGATTGCGCGTGTAACGGTACATGCCGCGCGTGACCAGCGCGCTTGATGCCGAAGGGCGCAGCGGATTGACCATGGTGCGCGCCCGCTGGAACGCAAGCTTCGGCAGCAGGTTCAGCGCCACACCGATCCCCATCACCCCGCCTGACATCAGCGCCCGCATCGGCAGTGGCAACACCGCCTCCGGCCACAGTCGGCTCCCAAGCCAGCCGATCCCCGCGCACAGCAGCATCACCAGCGGCGGCGGGATCCGGGTCTCAAGCCACCTCATCGCAGTCCCTGCATCGCTGCATTCACCCCAGTGTCACACGGAACCGGCTGAATCGCTTGGATGGCAGCGCCTGAGCCCCGCAAACCGACCGCCCGGTATCTTCCGCTTTGACATGCCGACCGCTAGAGTGGCGCCACCGCGCAGGAGGATCGTATGGCAACCACGGGCTTGGGCTTCATCGGCCGCACGACCCTCATCATCACTGTGCTGCTCACCCTGGGCGGCTGCGCCACGTTGCGCCAGTTCGGGCCGTCGGTGCAGGTGGCCTCGGTCACGCCCGGCCAGTACATCGCGCTCAAGCGCGGTGACATCCTCACTTCCGGCAAGCTCAGCGCGGCGACCACGGAGACCTTGCGGGTGGCCGGCCTCGATGAAGGCGTATGCGCCAAACCGGGCCTGCCCTGCATCGAGGCGATGGAAAGCAGCATCGTGGTGCGCGAGGAGGACAAACGCTCCAGCCTGGCCGAGTTGTGGCTGCAGTATGCGATGACCCTGCCGGCGCCGAAGCGTGAGTACTCGGCATCCGGCCGCGCCAAGAGCGCGATCACCGAGCTGGATGCCGATTTCCAACCGCGCCTGGATGCGTGGATGCAGGTCGCGCGCCAGGCCTATGCCTATCTTTTCTTCACTGAGCGCACCGCCAACCAGCGCGGCTTCGAAGATCGCCAGACCCAGGTGCGCGACTACTACAACCTGGCCGTGCAGGAAGCCTCGGTACAGCTGTACGACGCCTATGCCACGGGCCGCGTGCACGGCCAGGCCAGCCACTTCCAGCTGGGCCGCTGGACCTTCGTGCTGGCCCCTTCAGGCGAAGCATCACCGCTGGATACGCGTACCCCTACCGAACTGGTACCGGCGGCCTCGCTGTCGTTCACTGGCACGCTGCGCAGCGTGCATCGCCGCGATGGCTTCGGTGCCGAGCTGGTGGCGGTAATGAACGATCCGGCTGGCAGCACGGCCACCCCGCCTTCGGCAGCGACGCCCGCCGCGCAGGCAAGCACCTCGGCCGCGCAGAGCTGGAGCGAGATGCCCTCCCCTTCAATGACGGTGCTGCTGCGCTTCTCGGGAAAGAACCTGTGGGAAGTGCTGCACGACGACGAGCCGGAGCTGGAGATCCACGATCCCTACCAGGTCACGGAAGTCACCCTGCATGGCCAACAGGTTCCGCTGGCCGCGAACTTCACCGCCGGCTATGCGTTGTGGCTGGCTCGTTCCAACTTCAGCCACCAGTCGCTGCGCTCGCTGTTCGGTGGCAAGGGCGGCATCGACACGCCGCACCTGTACATGATGCAGCCCTACGATCCGAACCGTCGCGTGCTGCTGATGATCCATGGCCTGGCCAGCAGCCCGGAAGCCTGGGTGAACGTCGCCAACGAACTGATGCGCGACGACGAGATCCGCCAGGACTTCCAGGTCTGGCAGTTCTACTACCCGACCAACATGCCCATCGCGATGAGCCACGATGCGATGCGTCATACACTGTCCGAAGTGCTCAAGCATTTCGACCCCAGCGGCAAGGCGCAGGCTTCGCATGACATGGTGCTGGTCGGGCACAGCATGGGTGGCATGATCGCGCGGCTGATGATCTCTTCTTCCGGCGATCATCTGGTCGACACCCTGCTGGAGACTGCGCAGATGACGCCGGCACAGCGTGAACTGCTGCGTACCAAGGGCGCACCGGTGCTGACTTTCCTGCCGGAACCGGAAGTGTCGCGCGTGGTATTCATCGCCACGCCACACCGCGGCACCGACGTGGCGGGCACCCGCCTGGGCCGCTGGATCGGTCGCCTGGTGCGATTGCCGCTGACCGTGCTGGAAGACGTGGCCACCATTGCCAACGATGGTCAGATCGACCGCAATGACGGCAAGCACGGCTACCAGATGAACAGCATCCAGAACCTGGACAAGGATGATCCCTTCGTCCGCGCGGTGGCCGACCTGCCGATGTCGCCGGAGGTGCACTACCACTCGATCATCGCGCGCGCCAAGGCCGATGGGCCGCTGGAAAAGACCGACGACGGGCTGGTGCCCTACTGGAGCTCGCACCTGCCGCACGCGGATTCGGAGAAGGTGATCGTATCCGGGCACAGCGTGCAGGAAGCCACGCCGGCCATCGTCGAACTGCGGCGGATCCTGCATGAAGACATGCAGCAGCATTCGGCCACGGTGAAGTAGCTGCGCGCGGCTGAGGGAAAACCCTCATCGCACGTACGCATCAGCCCTTCTATGCTGGATCCCACCACCCCACTGGAGGTCCGCATGAACACGCAAGAGCCCAGCCGCCAGCCCAGCCCCGACCCGGCCGAGCGCGATGCCTTCTTTCCGTCGCCCTACTCGCTGTCGCAGTTCACATCGCCCAAGAGCAACCTGTCCGGTGCCGACTATCCCGACGCACGCCGCGATGGCCGCTGGAAGGTGCTGATGATCGCTGCGGACGAACGCTATCTACCCACTGCCAACGGCCACCTGTTCTCCACCGGCAACCATCCGGTGGAAACCCTGCTGCCGATGTACCACCTGGACAAGGCCGGCTTCGACATCGATGTGGCCACGCTGTCCGGCAACGCCGCCAAATTCGAGTGGTGGGCGTTCCCGCGCGAGGACACGGAGATCGGCGGACTGTACGAACGTTACGAGTCGCGCTTCCGCCAGCCGCTGCCGCTGGACGAGGTGGTCGCCGGCCTTGATGCGGATTCGGACTATGCTGCGGTGTTCATCCCCGGCGGCCATGGCGCCCTGATCGGACTGCCGCAGAGCCGCGCGGTGAAGGCCGTCCTGCACTGGGCGATGGCCCAGAAACGCTACATCATCACCCTGTGCCACGGTCCGGCCGCACTGCTCGCTGCAGGTGTGGACGAGGCCGATGGTGGTTCGCTGTTCCGCGGCTACCGCATCTGCGCCTTCCCCGATGCGATGGACCGGCAGACGCCAGAGATCGGCTACATGCCCGGGCAGCTGCCGTGGTTCTTCGGTGAGCGCCTGGCGCAGCAGGGCGTGCAGATCGTCAACGATGGCATCGACGGCAGCGTGCTGCAGGATCGCCTGCTGCTGACCGGCGACAGCCCGCTGGCCGGTAATGCGCTGGGCAAGCTGGCCGCGCGCACGCTGCTCGACGCCCTGGCCGGGCGCTGACCCGGATGAGCGAACTGGTGCAGGCGTTGCTGGAACTGGAACGCGCCCGCTCACTGAGTGCGGTGGGCGCCGTACTACGCAGCATTTCTGCACCACTCGGCTACGACCGCGTGCTGGTGTTCGCCACCGGCACGGGGTTGGAGCGCGGTACACAGCGTGTGTACTGGATCGAGGGCGACTGGTTCGGCGATGGCAGCGATACCGACCTTGCGCGCTACCTCCACACCTGCCCCGTCAATCGCCACGTGCTGGACAGCGATGCGCCGTTCTTCTGGAGCAAGCGCCAGGGTGTTCGCGGCGAACGCTATCAGGTGGTGAAGCAGCCACGTGGTGAAGGCCTGCACGGTCTGCAGGTGCCGGTGTTCGGCACCACCGGTCTGGAAGGCGCGATCAGTTTTGCCGGGACAGCGATCGATGCATCGGCCAGCGCGCGCCTGCAGCTGGAAGCTGCTGCAGCTGCAGCATTCCGGGCCGCGCGCCATCTGGCCGAATCGCCTGCCGAGCTTTCAGGAAGCGCACTGAGCAACCGCGAGCGCGAAGTGCTGCGCTGGGTCGCCGCTGGCCGTCGCCAAGCTGAGATCGCGGCCACGCTTGGGCTTTCCACGCGCACCGTGGAGAACCACCTGCGCCACGCGCGGCAACGGCTGGGTGTGGCGACCACCGCGCAGGCAGTGCGTGCTGCCAGCCGTCGCGGCGAGATCGAAGACTGATCACGGCGAGACACTTCCGGCGGCCTGGTTTGCGTGTTACACACGCCATGCGCATGTGCGCGATTGCAGAAAGCAAGGATGATGCTTATGAAACTGCAACTGGCCGCGATGGCCGCATTGATGTTGGCATTGGGTAGTGTGGTACCGGCAACCGGCCACGCGGCCGGGTCCCCCGGATCGACGACCGATTGCGTGCCCGTAAGACTGGGGCCCAACCTCGTGCATCAGCGCTGCACCGTCACCCGCACTCTGGCAGACGGCACCGTTTTCACGTCGGTGTACTGGATAGACGAGAACGGTCAGTGGTACCTCCCGGCAGACTGATCTGCATCGGACACCAACTACGACAAGGAGTGTGATCAATGACGCTGCACAATCGAATGACCGCTTTTTCTTTCGCTGCAGTAGTTGCACTTGCTGCCCTGGTGCCCTCGCCGCCAGCGAATGCAGCCGAAGAGGTCGGCCTGCAGGAGGAGTGCGTGCCCTTCCGCATCAGCGGCAACGTGTTCCACCAGCGTTGCACGCTGTACGTGGTCCATGACGACGGCACCCGCGTGGCCAGCGACCACTACAACCGCGACGAGAACGGGATGATCTACGACCCCTGATCGGGCAAGGGGCATCTGCCGGGCGGAGCGTCCAGCGCCCGTCCGGCATCTCCCAGTCGCCCATCCCGGCATACCGCTGCCCTCGCCTTCCATGGCATGCTTCATGAAACCGTTTTCATGGAATGGAGGGATTCCACGATGTTGTCGCGTTTCCGTCGCCCCGCGCTGTGTGCGCTGTTGGCGCTTGCGCTGCCTGCCGTCGCCTGGGCTGCTGCACCGGCGCCACTCAAAGTGATGTCGTTCAATGTCCGCACCCCGGTCGATACCGAACCGGGCAAGCGCTGGCCCGACCGCCGCGATGCCATGGTCAAGGTCATCCTCGATGCGCGCCCGGCTGTGATCGGCACCCAGGAACTGGTGAAGGAGCAGGCCGACTACCTGTCCGAACACCTGCCCGGCTACCACTGGTTCGGCGAAGGCCGCCGCGGTGGCAGCGGTGACGAACACATGGGCGTGTTCTACGACAGCAAGGTGCTGGCCATCGAGGAGTCCGGCAACTTCTGGTTGTCCGATACGCCCGACGTACCCGGCAGCATCACCTGGGGCAACCTGTACCCGCGCATGGTCACCTGGGCCCTGTTCCGCCGCCTGGACGATGGCCGTCGTTTCTATTTCATGAATACCCACCTGCCCTACCGCGACGAGGATGAACCGCGCCGGGTGAAGGGTGCCGAGCTGATCGGCAAGCGCGTGGAAGCCCTGCCGGCCGATCTGCCGGTGGTCCTGACGGGTGACTTCAACAGCGAGCCCGGTGGTGACACCTACAAGGCATTCACCCGCCTGCTGCAGGACACCCGTAACCAGGTGAAGGTTCCGCAGGGGCCACGCCTGACCTTCCACGATTTCACCGGCAAGGCCACCGTGCAGCTGGACTTGGTGCTGGTGCGTGGCTTCCATGCACGCAGCTTCCTGACCGATGACCGTCGCATCGACGGCGTGCTGCCGTCGGATCATTTCCCGCTGGTGGTCGAGCTGGACTGGCCTGAGTAGAATCCGGTCGAATCCAAAACAATCATACTGACTGAATGGACACACCTTGGCGCGAAGATGTATCTGTCTTCATTTCTTACGCTTGGGGCGGGCAATTTCATGCAAAGGAATGGATCCGTAGCGACATTGTCCGCAACTTGGATTGGAAGTATCGAGTCTTTTGGGACAGGGACAGCGTCGGTTTTGGTCAAAACATCGACAAGCTGATTGAACGCGCGTTTGCGGAACGCCCACTGATCGTTTTCTGCCTTTGTGACAGCGACTTTCTCTCGGCCATGTCGAGACCCGGCTCAGGATTGAATCGCGAACTGGCTATGCTGGAGAAGCACGTGGATCAGTCCGACGTGCGAATCGTCCCAGTCATCCTCGATGCTGAAGCCCGCACAGCACTCCCTCCTGTTCTACAAGGACGAGCATACCTGGATCTCACCGAACTGCATTCGGAAAGCATTCCATTGGGTGAATTTCTGCTCGCGGCAACCGATGGATCCACGCAAGCCCAGATTACACAGGGGGTACAGCAGCGTCTCGAGTATCACGCACTGAGCAAACGTGCACTTTGCTGGCTTCAGCACCACGGAGTGAGATTTACCGGCTCAGCGAGAACCCATGAAGTTCTCTACAACGGCAGGCTCCTTACGCCACCAGACTGGATGTACGAGAGCCCCGACTGGAACTACATGATTCACGATGACAACGAGGACTTCTGTCCGGCAAAGGGTCGCTGGCTCTGGGACCATAGCGGTCCTTCTCTCGCGATGCGGGCCCTGGGAACTGCTGTTGCTTCGGTGCTGTTCCTTGACCGTTCAAGGCCGGAGCTGCATGGAGCATTCAATTCAGCCGGCTCCGTTCTTGCTGAAAAATTTTTCTGCTACATCAAGTCCCATGAATCATTTCATGTTGATGGAGAAGAGATCATTAGAACGTTACTGAATAGTTCCGATGGCTACCGCGTGATGTCGCGTCTATTCCCACCTGCAGGCCAAGTGTAATTCTGGAAGTGTGGCCATTGCTTCGTTCAGGATCTCAATGCGGTGCAATCTCAATGCCGCGGCTGTCGCGACATCAGCCGGTACAGCGCCTGATGCTGGTTGCGTGCCTGGCAGATGCGGGCACCGACCGCCAGAAACACGGAGATGCCGATCAGGCCCAGCCCCAGCATCTGGTCCGGCAGGCGCATGAAGCCGATCGCAGCCGCCATGGTAGCCCACACCATCAGCACTACGACCGCTACCGACAGCCCTGCGCCAGGCGGTCCCGGATCACCAAACAGCATGCGCTGGGTATCACGTTTGTCGTCGCTCATCGCCTTCCCTCCTGGAATCTGCCCCACTAGTTACACCGCAGGCCCCGGTTCTGGCAGAGTCAGAAACGTCACGACTGTGACAACGTCCACAGCAAGCGACGCGCTACCCTCCCTCCATTCCCGATCTGCGGAGGACGTCATGGCGCACCAGAGCCGTCTGGCCGGATTCATCATCGACTGCGAAGACACGCCCGCTGACGAAGGCGCACGCTTCTGGGCGACCGCCCTCGGCCTGCAGGCGCAGCCATCGTATGGCGAAGATGGCGCCGAGTACGCCGACCTGCAGGGCGCACCCGCGGGTCTGAACGTGGAAGTGCAACGTGTCGCTCACCCCTCACGGGTGCACCTGGACATCGAGAGCGACGACATCGATGCCGAGGCAGATCGACTGGAAAAACTCGGCGCGCGCCGGATCGGCTTCGTCAAACGCTGGTGGGTGATGGAAGCACCCACCGGCCATCGCTTCTGCATCGTGCCCATGCGCGAGCGCGACACACCGGCCAATCATTGGCCCTGACAGAAGAAAGGGACGGAAGCCACTGCTTCCGTCCCTTGCGGTTACTGCACCTGCGCCACGCTGGGTTGCTGCGGCGATTGCCCCCAGCCACCCAGCGCCTTGTACACGCCCACCACGCTGACATTGACCTCGGACTCAGCCGCCGCCAACGCATCGTCGGCCGCCAGCTGCGTGCGCTGCGCATCCAGCAGGGTCAGGAAGTCTTCCGAGCCCTCGCGGTAGCGGATCTGCGCCAGCGACTCAGCCCGGCGTGCCGCCTGCGCCTGCTCGACCACGATCGCCAGCCGCGCCTGCTGCTTGGAATAGCGGGTCAGCGCGTTCTCGGTGTCTTCCAGCGCCAGCAGCACGGCCTGCTCATACTGCGCAGCCACACCCTCGGCTTCAGCCTTGCTGGCACGCAGGCGTGCACGCACGGTGCCGAAGTCGAACGCGGCCCAGCTCAGCGACGGCGTCAGCGACCAGGCCTTGTTGTTGCCATTGACCAGGCCACTGGCGTCGCCGCCAAGGAAGCCGACGAAACCGGACAGTGACAGCCGCGGGAACAGGTCCGCAGTGGCCACGCCCACCCGCGCGGTGGCAGCGGCCAGGCGACGCTCGGCAACGCGCACGTCGGCGCGTTGGCGCAGCAGCTCGCGGGTATCGCCCAGCGGCAGCGCCTTGGCAAATGCCGGCACGTCGTGCGGCGCAAGCATGGCAGTCAGCGTTTCCGGACGCTGGCCCAGCAGAACCGCCAGGCGATTGCGCGACTGCGTTTCGGCCACTTCCAGCAGCGGGATATCGGCCTCGATCGCCTTCAGCCGGGCGCGACTGCTCTGCACGTCCAGCTCGCTGCCGGCGCCCAGCTCCCAGCGCGCCTCGGTCAGCTTCTGCGTATCGCGCAGGTTGACCAGGGTGTGCTGGGCCACCGCGATGCGCTTCTGCGTACCGCGCAGCTCGAAGTAGTTGCGTGCCACTTCGGCGGCGACCAGTACCTGCGCATCGGCCAGGTTGGCCTGCTCGGCGTCCAGGTCGGCGCGCGCGGCTTCTGCCGCACGGCGCTTGCGGCCGAACAGATCCAGCTCCCAGCCGGCATCGAAGCCGAGCTGGTAGCTTTCACTGAACACCCGCTGCCCACCCAGCTGCGGATCGGGTTGCTTGCGGCGGTCGTAGCTGCCGCCCGCGGTGATGTGCGGGGCCTGGTCGAAGCGGCTTTCGACGAACACCGCACGGGCCTGGCTGACGCGGGCCACGGCCACGCGCAGGTCCAGGTTATCCGACAGTGCACCGTGCACCAGTTCTTCCAGCACCGGATCATCGAACTGCGCCCACCAGCTGGCCACCGGCGAGATAGTGCTGAACACAGGCTGCTGCGCCCCCTGCAGCACCACCGGTTCCTGCACCGGCGCCTTGTAGTTCGGGCCGACGCTGACACAGCCCGCCAGCACCAGGCTGGAGACGGCCATCGCCAACGTGCGGATCACCATGGCAGCACCTCGCCCAGGTAGGTGAAGCTGCCGCTGGCACCGGATTCACCGATGAGTGCCATTTCCACGCTGGAGCGTGCACCTTCGCTGATTTCGATCTCGCCGTTGCCGCCGTTCATGTCGGTCTTCACGTAGCCCGGATGCACGGTATTGACCTTGATCGGCGTGTTGCGCAGTTCGTAGGCCAGGCTCAGGGTCCAGCTGTTCACCGCCGCCTTGGAGGCGTTGTAGGCCGGAATCTTGAAGTCGTAGATGCCCGAGGAGGGATCTGCGTGCAGGGTCTGCGAGCCGAGCATGCTGGACACATTGACGATGCGGCCAGACTTGGCCTGCTTGACCAGCGGCAGGAAGGCCTGGGTTACCGCCACCAGCGCATAGACGTTGGTGTCGAAAGTGCGCTTCCAGGTATCGAGTGACTGTTCCGACGGCGCCTGCGCCGGGTTCTCGATCATGATGCCGGCGTTGTTGACCAGGATGTCGAGGCGGCCATGGCGCTGGCGTACCTGCTCGACCGCTTCGGCGATGCTGGCCGCGTCGGTCACGTCCAGTTGCAGGGCTTCGACCGGCAGGCCTTCAGCCTGCAGCTTCAGCGCCAGCTCAACGGCGGTCTCACGCTTGCGACCGGCCAGCAGCGTGTGCACGCCCGCCTGGGCCAGCTGGCGCACGGTTTCCAGGCCGATGCCACGGGTGGCGCCGGTGACCAGCGCGATCTTGTTCTGATGGGTAATCATGGATGCATGCCTTGTGAGGGGAAAGCCGCCGCCGGCCATTGACCGGCGGCGACGGGGTTCCATGTCAGTGGTGGATGGTCGGCTCGCCGTGCTGCACCAGCTGGCCACCACCGTTGCGGGTGACGAACTTGCGCAGGGCCACGTAGAACACCGGGGTGAGGAACAGGCCGAACAGGGTCACGCCCAGCATGCCGGCGAACACGGTGATACCGGTCACCGAGCGCACCTCGGCACCTGCACCGTGCGACAGCACAAGCGGCACGGTGCCGGCGATGAACGCGATGGAGGTCATCACGATCGGGCGCAGGCGCAGGCGGCAGGCTTCCAGCGCCGCTTCAACGATTCCCTTGCCGCCCATCTCCAGTTCTCTGGCGAACTCGACGATCAGGATCGCGTTCTTGCACGCCAGGCCCATCAGCACCACCAGGCCGACCTGCACGAACACGTTGTTGTCACCGCCGGTCAGCCAGACGCCGAACAGCGCGGACAGCAGGGTCATCGGCACGATCAGGATCACCGCCAGCGGCAGCGACCAGCTCTCGTACAGCGCGGCCAGCACCAGGAAGGCCAGCATGATCGCCACCGGGAACACGATGAAGGCGGCTTTGCCCTGGGTCGCCTGCTGGTAGCTCAGGTCGGTCCATTCGGTGGTCATGCCCACCGGCAGCACCTTGCCGGCGATCTCGGTCAGCTTGGTCATCGCCTCGGCCGAGGACAGCAGGCGCGGGTCGGCTTCACCGGCCAGGTCCGCTGCCGGGTAGCCATTGAAGCGCAGCACCGGGTCCGGGCCGAAGGTCTGCTTGATGGTGACCATCGAACCGATCGGCACCATCTCGCCGCGGTCGTTGCGGGTACGCAGCTTGCCGATGTCCTCGACCGTCTCGCGGAACGGACCGTCTGCCTGGGCGATCACCTGCCAGGTACGGCCGAACTGGTTGAAGTCGTTGACGTAGGCCGAACCCAGGTAGGTCTGCAGGGTGTCGAACAGTTCGGTGAGCTGCACGCCCTGTGCCTTGGCCTTGACGCGGTCGACCTCGGCATCCAGCTGCGGCACGTTGGCCTGGTAGCTGGAAATCGGGAAGGCCATGCCCGGCGTCTGCGCCACGGTGCCCTGCATCGCCTGCACCGCATTCTGCAGCGCGCCGTAGCCCAGGTTGCCGCGGTCCTCGATGAACATCTGGTAGCCGTTGCCGTTGCCCAGGCCGAGGATCGGCGGCGGCATCATCGCGAAGGCGAAGCCTTCCTGCAGGCCGGCGATCTTCTGGTTGATCTCGGCATTGATCTGCGCAGCGGTACGGCCATGACGCTCGGCGAAGGGCTTGAGCGGAATGAACGCCACACCGGTATTGGGCGTATTGGTGAACTGCAGCGCGTTCAGGCCCGGGAACGAGATGGTGTGGGCCACGCCATCGGTTTCCTGGGCGATCTTGGCCACCTTGCGCAGCATTTCATCGGTACGCGCGATCGACGAACCTTCCGGCAGCTTCACGCCGGCGATCAGGTACAGCTTGTCCTGGGTCGGGATGAAGCCCGGCGGCACCAGCTTGAAGATCACGCCGGTACCGACCAGCAGGATCGCGTAGACCACGAACACCGCGCCACGTCGGCCGAGGATGCGGGCCACGCCACGCTCGTACTTCTCCGAGCTGGACTTGAAGAAGCGGTTGAACGGGCGGAATACCCAGCCGAACAGGCGGTCGATCAGGCGGCTCGGGCCATCCTTCGGTGCGCCGTGGGCCTTCAGCAGGCGCGCGGCCAGGGCCGGCGACAGGGTCAGTGAGTTGATCGCCGAGATCACCGTGGAGATGGCGATGGTGACCGCGAACTGCTTGTAGAACTGGCCGGTGACACCGGACAGGAACGCCATCGGCACGAACACGGCACACAGCACCAGCGCGATCGCCACGATCGGGCCGGACACTTCGCGCATGGCCTGGTGGGCCGCGGCGGTGGGCGACAGGCCTTCCTCGATGTTGCGCTCGACGTTCTCCACCACCACGATCGCGTCGTCGACCACGATGCCGATCGCCAGCACCAGGCCGAACAGGCTCAGCGTATTGATCGAGAAGCCCAGCAGGTACAGCGCGGCGAAGGTACCCACCACCGACACCGGCACCGCGATCAACGGGATGATCGAGGCACGCCAGGTCTGCAGGAACAGGATCACCACCAGCACCACCAGCGCGATCGCTTCCAGCAGCGTGGAGACCACGGCCTTGATCGAGTCACGCACGAAGATGGTGGTGTCATACACGGCTTCGTACTTCACGTCGGCCGGCATGGTCTTCTGCATCTCGTCCATCGTCGAGATGACCTGGTCACGGATTTCCAGCGCGTTCGCACCTGGCGACTGGAAGATGCCGATACCGACCGCGTTCTTGCCGTCCAGCTGCGAGCGCAGGGTGTAGTCGCCCGCACCCAGCTCCAGGCGGGCCACGTCGGACAGGCGCACGATCTCGCCATCGGTGCCGCTCTTGAGCACGATGTCGCCAAATTCCTTTTCGGTCTTCAGCCGGCCCTGGGCATTGATCAGGGTCAGGAACTTGCTGTCCGGCAGCGGTTCGGCGCCGAGCTGGCCGGCTGACACCTGCACGTTCTGCTCGCGCATGGCGCGCACCACGTCGCTGGCGGTCAGGCCGCGCGAAGCCACCTTGTCCGGATCCAGCCAGGCGCGCATGGCGTAGTCGCCACCACCGAAGATCTGCGCATCACCGACGCCCGGAATGCGCGCCAGTGCATCCTTGACGTGCAGGCGGGCGTAGTTGCGCAGGTACAGGGTGTCGTACTTGCCTTGCGGGGAGGTCAGGTGCACCACCATCAGGAAGGTCGGCGACTGCTTCTGCGTGGTCACGCCCTGCCGGCGCACGTCCTCGGGCAGGCGCGCCTGCGCCTGCGCCACGCGGTTCTGCACCTTCACCGCCGCTGCGTCCGGGTCGGTGCCCGGGCGGAAGGTGACGGTCATCTGCAGCACGCCGTCGGAACCGGCGACCGACTTCAGGTACATCATGCCTTCGACGCCGTTGATGGCTTCTTCAAGCGGCGTGGCGACGGTCTCGGCGATGACCTTGGGGTTGGCGCCCGGATAGACCGTGCGCACGACCACCGACGGCGGCACCACTTCCGGGTACTCGCTGATCGGCAGGATTGGAATCGTGATCAGGCCTGCGGCGAAGATCACGATCGACAGCACCGCCGCGAAGATCGGCCTGTCGATGAAGAAACGGGAAAAGTCCATGGAGGAATTCCTGGGAAAGGCATTCGGCGGGCAACACCCGCCCTGCCCCTCGCCGAAATGACGAAGGCAGGGAAGGCTGCCGCTGGCGCCGGCAGCTAAGCGGGGACGCGGATCAGTGCTTCAGGGCGGCGGTGGCATCGCGGCCCGGTGCCGGCGCCGGCTGTGGCTGCATCGCCACCGCCTTGGCCTGCACCGGCATGCCCGGCATGAAGACCTTCTGCACGCCGTCGATGATCACCTTGTCGCCCGCGGCCAGGCCGTGTTCGACAATGCGCAGGCCATCAGCGGTGCGACCGAGCTGGATGTCGCGGCGCTGGGCCTTGCCATCCTTGTCGACCACGTAGACATACTTGCGGTCCTGGTCGGTCAGCACGGCCTTGTCATCGATCAGCAGCGCCTGGAACTGGCCGCTGCCGAGCAGCTGCACGCGGGCGAACAGGCCCGGCGTGAACTGGCGGTCGGCGTTGTCCAGCAGTGCGCGGACGCGGATGGTGCCGGTGCTGCGGGCGACCTGGTTGTCGAGGAAGTCGACCTTGCCCGAGTGCGGGTAGCCCTCTTCGCCGGACAGGCCAACCTTCACCGGCAGTTCGCTGTCACGCTCGCTCGGGCGCTCGCCCTTGCGTGCCATCTGGGCGTAGCGCAGGAAGGTGCTTTCGTCGGCATCGAAGTAGACAAAGACGGTATCCAGCGAGACCAGCGTGGTCAGCACGCTGGCACTGTCGCCGGCGGTGACCAGGTTGCCGGCGGTGACCATCGCGCGGCCGGCACGGCCGTCGATCGGTGCACGCACCTTGGTGAACTCCAGGTTGAGCCGGGCCGCGTCCAGCGCAGCCTGCGCGGCCTGCACGGCGGCACCGGACTGGTCGGCGGCCGCGCGACGCTGTTCGGCGGTCTCGGTGGAGATCGCCTGCTGCTCGGACAGTCGCTTGGCGCGCTCGGACTCGCTGCGGGCCAGCGTGGCCTGGGTGCGGGCGCGGGCCAGCTCGGCAGCCGCTCGATCGTACTCGGCCTGGTAGCTGCGCGCGTCGATGGTGAAGAGCACTTCGCCCTTCTTCACTTCCTGGCCTTCGACGTAGTTGACCTTGTCGATGTAGCCGGACACGCGCGGGCGCAGTTCAACGCTCTGCACCGCTTCGACGCGGCCGCTGAACTCGTCCCACTGGCTGACCTGCTTGACCAGTACCGGCGCGGCGCTGACCTGCGGCGGCGGCGGTGCACCGGCTTCTTCGGCGTGGCCGCCGCTGCAGGCCGCAAGCACGGCTGCGGCGAGGATCGACACGCCGACCATCGCAATGCGATGGCCGAAACGATGTGGGGTGGTATTGGGGGAAGTCATGGCATGCATCCGTACGGAGGGGTGGTACAGCTATATGAGAACGTGTTGCAAAAATCGGCGGCGTATCCTGCGACCTCAACCATGGTCGAGGTCAAGCGACGCCTGCGGTATCGCGCCACAAAGGGGGAACTTCCAGGTGCAGCAGGCCGCGCGGCAGTTCGGCATCGCTGCTGTCACAGCGGACGATGGCACGGTTGTCGCGGCAACCATCCAGCAGCGACACAACGCGACGACCCACCAGCAGCGAGCTGGGCCACTCGATGCAGGCATTGGCCGCATTGGCCGGGGTACAGACGGGGCTGCAGACTTCCAGCATCTGCGCGCGCACGCCCAGCGCCTGCGCTTCCTGGTGTACGACCTGCGCGTACATGCGCAGCGCGGCGGTGGTGATCGAGGTCTCACCGTAGCCCGCCCACGGCTTGGCGTTGGCCGGGCTGCCGATCATCACGTAGCGGCGCGCATGCACGTTGTCCTGCAGCAGCGGCAGCAGGTGACGCACCGCGTGCACGTGCGGCATCAGATCGGCCTGCATCGCGCCCATCAGTTCGTCACCGTTGCGGTCGACCACGCGACCGCGGCGGTACGGTCCACCCATTGCGGCGATCACCGCCGCCAACCGGCGCGGGCGCTGCGCGATGCGTTCGGCCAGCGCGCGCGCCGACCCGTCGTCGCTGAGCGACCCCAGCAGCGTCTCCAGGCCCGGCTCGTCAGCGAACTGCTCGCGCAGCGCCGCCAGCCGGCCCGGATCGCGGCCGACAACCAGTACCGGGCTGCCGGCCTCCAGCAGCGCGCCAACCACACCCTGGCCGACGGCACCGGTGCCGCCCAGGACCAGGACTTCAGGCGTCAGCATCCCATTCACGGGACATTTCCTCCCAAATCCGGGATAGTCCCGATTCGGCGCAGGCGGTCACCCTTGTGAGGGGCCAGGCGGATGGCACCGCCACGCTGCTGACGCATGGGCGCGGTAAACTCACGAAAGTCCTTGTGTACCAAGGAACTCGGACGGGCTTCGACGGTCATCGCCAGGTCCAGGGTGTTCTGGCCGGCGTTCCGGAGTCGGGCAAGAATGTTGCGCAGGCTCATGGCGGACGGGCTCCAATTGACGAATGGCGCCACGATAGACCTCAAACCTTTACTTGATTAGTCCTGATTAAGGGGAATAATCATCCCGCTCCCGGTCCAATCGTTCTGTCACGATTGTCCCATCCCCGACGTCCAGGATCCCCGACCATGTCCCACGATCTCAACGAGACGCTGATCTTCGTCAAAGTGGTCGAGCAAGGCAGCTTCATTGCCGCTGCCAAATCGCTCGGCCTGCCCAAGACCACGGTCAGCCGCAAAGTGCAGGAGCTGGAAACGCGCCTGGGCGCGCGCCTGCTGCACCGGACCACGCGCCGCCTCGGCCTGACCGAAGCCGGTTCGATCTACCACGAACATTGCCAGCGCATCGCGCGCGAACTGGAAGAGGCCGAGAGCGCGGTGAGCCAGCTGCAGTCCGGCCCGCGCGGCTGGCTGCGCTTCACCGTGCCCTATTCGATCGGCATCACCTGGATCGCCCCGCTGCTGGGCCAGTTCCATGCGCAGTACCCGGAAATCCGCCTGGACATGCACATGGGCAACGAGAAGCTGGACCTGATTGCAGGTGAAGCGGACCTTGCGCTGCGCGTGGGGGCCCTGCCCGATTCCAATCTGGTCGCACGCAAGCTCGGCAGCCTGCGCACGCAGGTGTTCGCCAGCCCGGCCTACATCGAGCGCTATGGCGAGCCGCTGCATCCGGAGGAGCTGCAGTTCCATCGCATCCTGGCGATGCGCAAGCCGTATCACACCGGCAATTCACCGCGCTTCACCTGGCAGCTGGGCGAGAACGGCGGCGAACTGCGTGACTTCCCGGTCACCCCGCTGATGACCGCCAACGACATGTCTGCGTTGAATGGTGCATTGGTCTGTGGCGAAGGCCTGCTGCTGACCGGTGACGTGATGGCCAAGCCGTTCGTTGAATCGGGCATGGTGCGCCGCGTGCTGGCCGGCTGGACCGGCCCGGAAGTGGACTTCAACGCCGTGTTCGCCGGCGGCCGCCTGGTCTCGCCAAAGGTGCGTGCGTTCGTCGACTTCCTGGTCGAAAAGCTCAACTTCGACGCCAATTACATGCTGGCGCAGTGCCCGGGTGCGAAGCTGGCGCAGCAGCAGAAGGAAAAGGAAGACGCCGCTCTGGAAAGCAGCGGCAAGCGGATCCTGGAGAAGGTGGCCGCTTCTGCGGCGTAGCCTGCAACAAGAGCGCCTACCCATCTCCTGGTAGTTGCCGACCTTGGTCGGCATGGCTTACAGAGGGATGCGCTATCGGCGTGCCGAGCAACGCTCGGCACCCACAAAAATGCCGCCTGCAAGGGCGGCATTTTCGTTCCGGCCGATGGCCGGACCGCCGGCTCAAGCAGTAACGCTACGCGTTATTGCTTGAGCGGAATCACCCGAATCTCGACGCGGCGGTTCTTGGCGCGGCCGGCGTCGGTGCTGTTGTCGGCAATCGGGTACGACTTGCCGGCGCCCAGCGTTTCGATGCGCACGCTCTGCACGCCCTGGCCGATCAGGTACTGCGCGACCGAGTCGGCACGTTCCTTCGACAGGCGGTTGTTGACCGCATCGCTGCCGATGCTGTCGGTGTGGCCGACCACTTCGATCATGGTCTGGTTGTAGTCACGCAGGGTGCCTGCCACGCCATTGAGCGCGCCGTAGAACTGCGGCTTCAGGGTCGACTTGCCGAAGTCGAAAGTGATGCCGTCCGGCAGGTTCAGCATGATGTTGTCGCCCTGGCGCTGCACATCGATGCCGGTGTTGGCAGTGCGCTCGCGCAGTGCGCGTTCCTGGCGATCCTGGTACTGGCCGACGGCGGCGCCGCTGAGCGCACCGATACCGGCGCCGATCAGGGCATGCTGGCGGCGCTCGGTGGCGCTGTCGCCGGTCAGCAGGCCGGCTGCCACGCCGATGGCGGTACCGATCAGGGCGTTACGGCCAGTACGGTTCTGCTGCTCGGTGGGGTTGCCGTACTGGTCACTCTGTACGTACGAGCCGCCGGTGGCGCAGGCCGACAGGACGGCCGCGCTCATCAGGGCCAGTGCGACGTTGCGGGTGGTGTTGCGGATCATGAGGTTCTCCTTGGTTTCCGGTCGGCCAGCGGCCTGCGGGCGCAAAGAGAATAAACAGCCCGATGCGATGCCGGAATGATGATCGGGCACATCGACAGGGCCGCGTTCAGCTAACTGACCAGATCGCTCAGGTCGCCCTTTACCCCGCCCCCGACTGGCGGTAAGCCGCCAATGCGGCGTCGCGGCCCGCGGCCAGGTCCACCAGCGGCGTACGCGGATAGCCCGGGGCATGTGCCGCCAGCAGCAGCGGATGCTGCCAGGGCGCAAACCGGGCCTTCACCGGCAGCGCGGCCAGTTCGGGCACCCAGCGGCTGATGTACCGTGCCTGCGGATCGAACTTCTCGGCCTGGGTCACGGGGTTGAACACACGGAAGTACGGTGCCGCGTCGGCACCGGTCCCGGCCACCCACTGCCAGCCCATGGTGTTGTTGGCCAGGTCGGCATCGACCAGAGTGTCCCAGAACCAGCGTGCGCCATGCAGCCAGTGCGCGCGCAGGTGCTTGCACAGGTAACTGGCCACGATCATCCGCACCCGGTTGTGCATGTAGCCGGTGTGCCACAGCTCGCGAAGGCCGGCATCGACGATCGGCACGCCGGTGTTGCCGCGCTGCCAGTCGTACAGCTGCGCCTCACTGGGCGTTGCCCATGGGAAGCGATCGAAACGCGGGTTGAGGTTGTCGGTGGGCGTCTTCGGGAAGTGATGCAGCAGGTGGTAGGCGAAGTCACGCCAGCCCAGCTGGCGCAGGTAGCCGTCGATGTCGGCGTCGGTGCCGGCGCTACGCAGCCCTTCCAGCGCATGGGCAATCCGCCAGGGTGCGATTTCGCCGAAATGCAGGTGCGGCGACAGCCGCGAGGTCCCGACACGGTCCGGCAGGTCACGCTGCTCGCGATACCCGCGCAGGGCACCGTCTTCAAAGACGGACAGTGCTTCCAGCGCACCGGCTTCACCCGGCTGCCAGTGCTCCCAGAAGCCGGTATCCCAGTCCAGCGTCGGCGCCAGCTGGAGATCATCCAATGCCAGGCTGTCGACCGCGTGCGGCGCCAGTGCTTCCGGTGCGGCCTGCAGTGCCGGCAGGCGCCAATGACTGAGTACATTGCGCCAGTACGGCGTAAATACCTTGTACGGCTGGCCCTGCTGGGTGGCGATGTCCCAAGGTTCGAACAACAGGCTGCCATTGCAGCTCTGCGCGTCGATGCCCTGCTCGCGCAGCATGCGCTTGATGGTGGCGTCGCGTGGCTGGGTGGCCGGTTCGTACTTGCGGTTCCAGTACACCGCCTCGGCGCCGGTCTGCGCGATCAGCAACTGCAGGGCCGGCAGGCTGTCACCACTGCGCAGCACCAGCGAGGAACCGCGCGTGCGCAGGTCCGCATCCAGCGCGGCCAGTGAACGGTGGCGCCACGCATCGGAGGCGGCACCCGGCGCCCACTCACCTTCTTCGTGCGGCGCATGGATGTAGACCGGCACCACGTCGTGACCGGCATCCAGCGCGGCCTGCAGGCCCGGATTGTCCTGCAGCCGCAGATCACGGCGGAACCATACCAACGCTACCGACACAGGTACTGCCTTCGTTGTGGAAGGCGCACATGATAGCCAGCGGTGGTGAAGGGGATGCGCGCAGACGCCATCTGCTAGGCTGCACGGCCGCTACCCGTTGGACTCTGACATGGATGATCTGCACGCCTCATTCGCCCGCTTCGGGCTGCTGCATGCGCAGCACGAGCGTGACTGGCAGGGCCCGTTCCCGCTGCCCACGGCACTGGCGTCGTTCTACGCGCAGGTCGGGCCGCTGGGCGAAGAGATCAATGCCAGGGTTGGCCGCGCCGGCATCACCGTTCCCGGCCTTGATGTCTGGATACCGCCACTGCAGCGCCTGTGGAGCCAGCAGGCCGGCTATCGATGGCATGGCGTCAGCGGCGAACGGATCAACGACTGGCCATCGAACTGGCTGGTGATTGCCGATCGCGGCGCTGATCCGTTCATCCTCGACCTGGACGACGGCCGTGTGCTGTTCAGCCACCACGGCGCCGGCCTGCTGGATGCCGGCGAGATCACTGCCGATGTGCCGACCTTGATGGCGGCTCTGGCTGCTGCAGGCACGGTGTACCTCGATGCCGGCGATGACCTCTACAACGACGATGACGATGGCGGCATCCGTCCTGAACACCAGGAGGCAGCCGTACAGGCGGTGGCCCGGGTACTGGGCGACCGCCTGCAGGCCGAGTCGTTCATCGGGACGTTGCTGGACTGAATCCAGCCATGGCGTGGATCTATTTTTCGAAGCGCTTTATCGCTTCGCTGATCAGCGTCCGCGCCTCGGCAGCGTTGCCCCAACCGTTGAGCTGCACCGGGTTGCGCCCGGCCGGCAGGTCCTTGTAGACCCGGAAGAACGCTTCGATGCGCTGTCGTTCGATCTCCGGCAGATCGGCCAGGTCGCGGATGTTGGCGTAGGTCGGGTCAACCTTGTCGGTCGGCACGCCGATGATCTTCTCGTCGTGCTCGCCGCCGTCGACCATCTTCAGGTAGCCGATCGGCCGGAAGCGCACGATCACGCCCGGATGCAGGGGTTCACGGGTCAGCACCAGCGCGTCCAGCGGATCGTTGTCGCCAGCCAACGTGCGCGGCATCGAACCGTAGTTGGCCGGATAGGCGACCGGCATCGACTGGAAGCGATCCACGTGCACCAGGCCGTCCTCCTTGATCTCGTACTTGGTGAAGCTGCCGGCCGGAATCTCCACCGCCAGGTTCACTTCCTGCGGCGCCTGCTTCGGCTGCGCCACCAGGAACGGGTGCAGCACGCCATCGGCGGCGGCCACCGCGGTCGCGAGCAGGAGCAGGGCCCCGCCGATGGCAGCCATGGGGACAAGACGATGTACGGTTTTCATCTGGATCTCCTCCTCATTCCCAGCAGCGATCGGCGCGGCCCTTGGCAGTCTGCGCGCGCGGGCAGTCACGCGGCGTGATGCGGCCTTCGGTCAGCTCCGTGCGCTGCTTGCCGCCCTTGGCGTCGCGACGCAGCTCGAAGGCATCGTAGAGTCGCCCGGTCACCGTGCGGGCTTCATAGCGCAGGTGCTGCGGATCGATGTGCAACACCTGGAACAGCTGGGTGTCCTCGGCCACCGGATCCATCGTCCTACGTGCCTCGTCGGAGAGACGGTACTGCTTCGGCCCCGCCACGGTCACCACATACTGCGGCGTCGCGGCCTGTCCTTCACCACGGCGGCCATAGGTGTGATCGTGGCCCTGCAGCACCAGATCGACGTTGTGGCGACGTACCACCGGCAGCAGCACGTCACGCAATGCGGCGTTCTCGCGCCCTTCGCGCGGCGAATAGAACGGCTGGTGCAGCAGCACGAGCGTCCACGGCTGCGGATTGCCGGTCAGTACCTTGTCCAGCCACTGCGCCTGCGCCTTGGCCGTGCCAAGGTCGAGTGCCGACGTGCCATCGACCACGGCGACGCGCACGCCCTGCGCATCGAACCAGTAGCTGGTCTGCTGTGCGGCGGATGCCCCATTGCCCGGCAGCGCGAACGTCACCGGCCAGTGCCTGCCCAGCACGCGGCGTTCCTGCGGAGTGTCCTCGAACTCCTCGACATACTCGTGGTTGCCGATCGCCGGCGCGACCAGGGTTTCCTGCGCCAGCCAACCGGCGGCGGCAAACCATTCGCCCCACTCGCTGTCATCGGCACCATCGCCCCCACTGACCAGATCGCCAGCGAACAGGCTCAGGCGCGCCTCGGGTGCGGCCTTCTGCGCGGCGCGCACCACGCGGCTGACATGGCTCACGTTCTTGTTCTGGGTATCTCCAAAGTACAGCAGGGTCAGCGGCTGGTCGGGCGCAGCCAGCGTGCGCAGCTGGTTCCAGGCGCTCCAGCTGCCGTTGCCCTGCACGCGGTAGACGTACAGGGTATCGGGCCGAAGGCCGCTGACATCAGCGCGGTGGTGGTGCGACAGCCCGTTCTCGGTCTGCAGCGCGCGGGTCGTGGCGCGCACCTGGCGGATGCCCTCGATGGCCGGTGAATCACCGGCAAGGGCAATCTCCAGCAGCGGCGCCTGCACGCTGCCGTCGGTGCGCCAGGCCACGGCGAACCCATGGCCGGGATCGACTGCCGGCGAAGCGACAATGCGGTCCGGGACCGTCGTCGCTGCGTAGTGGCGGCTGCCCGCCGGCACCTGGGTGTTCGCTTCGGCCGCCGCGAAGCACAACGACGGCACCGCCAGCAGCAGGCCCAGCGCCAACGTACGCATCAGGCAACGACCGCTCACGAACCACACTCCAGCGGCAATGCCAACTGCTTGGCGATGCTCTCCCAGTCGAACGCCACCACGCCCTGGTCGTCATGCACCGCATACAACGCGCCGTGCGGGAAGCGCGCGCTGGGCTGCTGCATCATCCAGATGCCATCGGTGTTGGCCACGGTATTGCCCTGGAACGCGCCGACCGGCTTCAGGGTGTGGCGGTCGAACAGGTGGAACACGCTGCGCTGCTTGCCCTGTTCGGTGGTGATCCACCAACCATCCTTGCCGCAGGTGCGCAGGGTTACGCCTTCGGCCTGCGCCTTGAACACATCGCGGCCGAAGGTGGTGCCGGTGAAGCGTCCGGCCAGCGTGTAGACCTTGAACTCGCTGGCGTAGCCCTCGTCCTCTTCGGCGATCAGCAGGCAATCGTTCTCGGGGTCGCCCCAGATCGACTCGACCACGCGCAGGGCACCCGCCTCAGTGGTATCACCGATGCTGGCCACAAGCTTCGCTTCGACCTTCGCGCCATCGCGGGTCACCTGGTACTGGCGCACGCGCTTGTCCAGCTCGGTCAGCGGCGGCAGGATGTCACGGCCCTGTGCATCCTCGCCGTTGTCCCAGGAGTCGGTCACGTAGACGCTGTAGCCATCGGCACGGCGGTCGACCCACAGCCCGTACGGCTTGCGCAGGTCGTCCGCAGCGAAGGTCGCCAGTGGAGTGAAGTCCGGCAGGCTCAGTACCTGCACGCGGTGATTGTCGCGCTCCACGATCCACAGCAGATCGTCGGTCACCGCGATGCCGTTTGGGCGATCGAACTGCCCTGGCGCGGTGCCGCTGCTGCCTACGTCGCGCAGGTGCTGGCCGCTGCTGCCGTCGTAGACCACCAGCTTGTCGGTGGCCTTGGCAGTGGCGATCAGCCACAGCTTTCCGTCAGGTGCACGCCAGGCGGCAGGCGAATCGATGTTGTCAGCCGGCGTCATCGGTGATAGGAATGCCTCGGCGATGGTGGTCACCGCACGCTCGTTCGTGGCCTTCGCTCCGGGCTTGGCCACGGCCGGATCATTGCCGTTGGCCGGCGTGCAGCCGGCCACCAGCGTCACGGCCAGCAGGGTGATGCGAGGCCCGCTCACAGTGCCACCTTCAGGCCGAGGGCGTAGGTGCGGCCATATTCTTCCATCTGCAGGGTGCGCGAGCGCGTGCCCTGGTACAGTTCCAGCGGCTTGTCCAGCAGGTTCTGTGCTTCGAAATACATGCTCACGCGCGGAGTGAACCTGTAGTCAAGCGAGAAGTCGAGCTGGGTGTTCGGCGCTACGTAGATGTCGAAGGCACGGCCGGCACCAAGGGTATCCAGGTACTCGCTGCGGTGTACGGCTGCCACGCGGGTGCTCAGGCCGTACTTCTCGTAACCGACGTGCGCGCTGTACACGTTCTTCGAGGCGCGCGGCAGGGTGAAGTCCTCACCGGCGCGCTTGGCCAGACCCGGGTCGAAATCAGTGTCCAGCCAGGTGCCGCTGGCACCCACCAGCAGGCCATCCCAGCCAGCCGGGAGGAACGACAGCTGCTGCTGCCAGTTGAACTCGGCGCCACGCACCTTGGCCTTGTCGCCATTGACCGAGGTCACCACCGGCAGGCCGTCGTAGATGCCGTCGGCGCCGGCCTGGCGGACCTGCACGATGTAGCCGTCGATCGACTTGTGGAACACGCCCAGCGAGAGGATGCCGCTGTCGCCGATGTACTTCTCCACCGACAGGTCGATGTTGGTCGACTCGTACGGATCCAGCTCCGGGTTGCCCAGGCGCACTTCATTGTCGTTGCGAGCCAGGCCGATGCGCGGCGAGGCATCGCCGAAGCCCGGGCGCGCCACCGTCTTGTTGGCAGCGAAGCGGAACACCCAGTCGTCGCTGGCGTCGTAACGCAGGTGCAGGCCCGGCAGTACGTTGTTGTAGCTCTTGCTGGCGGTAACACGGGTCGCGGTGTAGGAGCGCCCGTCCTTGGCCACGTCCACGCGATTGCCGGTGGCGCTGAAGCGGGTGTTCTCCACACGCACGCCGCCGATCACGCGCAGCGCACCGATGTCCCAGGTGCCCATCGCATAGCTGGCGAACACGTCTTCGCGCGCAGTGTAGTCGCCTTCCAGAGACGTCGCGGCGTTGCCACCGACATCCTGCGGACGCGCGCTGTATTCGCCACCGCGCTGCGACCAGTAGCTGCGCATCGCCGACGAGTCCATGCCCTGCCCCATCGGGCCGTGGCGATGTTCCGGCGAGCCGGTCGTCCAGTCACTGAGCTTGATCGCCGGACCCACGCGCAGCGACGCCTCATCGACATTCACGTCACGGTCGCGCCAGCGCCCGAGCAGGCCGAACTTGTAGCTGCTGTTGTCGCCGTCGAAGCGGATATTGACCTGCGCGCTGCGCTCCTCGTCGTCCACCTTCTTCGGCTTGGCCACCACACGGTCGAACTTGTAGTTGGCGTTGTCCAGCCACTGGTCGTTGTCGAAGGTGTAGGTGGGCAGGCGGCTGCGCTGGTCCAACGTGCCATTGAAGGCCTTGCCGTTGAGCTTGAAGCGCGACTCGATCTCGTCGTCCACGCGTTCTTCGGTACGGGTATAGCCGATCTTGTAGTCCAGTAGCGCGTCGGTCAGCTTGTTCTCGCCACCCAAGCTGGCGGCGAAGGTGTTCTCTTCCTTGGTCCGGTAGCGCATGCGCTTGTCGATCGAATCCTTCGGCATGCCGGCAAGTCGATACTGGTCGGTGCCGGTGGCGATCATGTCGGCGCTGTTGAAGTTGAAGATCACGCGCTGGCGGGTTTCGGCATCGTCGAACTGGCTGTACAGCGTGCGCAGGTAGTAACGGCTGTCCTCGTTCGGGCGCCAGTCGAAATTGAGGTTGGCGCCGATGCGCTTGCGCTCGATCTCGTACTTGCGGTTCTGCAGGTTCAGCGCGGTGATTTCGCCCGGGCGGGTGGTGGTCGGATCCTTGTTCCCGCTGACATCACCGTACTCCACTTCGCTGTTGTCCGATTCGAACGTCCGCTTCTGGTAGTTCACGCCGGCGGCGATGCCGAAGGTGTCGTTGAACACTTCACTGTAGTTGAAGGCGGCCTTCGGGCTGGTCTCGCCCGAAAGCTGCTGGTGGCTGCCTTCGATCTTGCCACGCAGGCTGCGGCCCTCGCGGTCGAACGCCGAGGCGGTCTCGACCAGGATCGCGCCGCCAATGGCGTCGCCCGGCATGTCCGGGGTCGGCGATTTGACCACGCGCAGGCGCTCGGTCGAATCGGACGGGATCACGTCCATCGGTGCGGCGCGGCTGGAGTTGTCCGGTGTGCCGATGGCGATGCCGTCGACGCTGACGCTGTTGAGGTTGGCATCCAGTCCGCGCACGACCACGTAGCGGCCCTCGCCCTGGTCGCGCGTCACGCTGATGCCCGGCAGGCGTTGCAGCGACTCGGCCACGTTCTTGTCCGGGTACTGGCCCAGCGCGTCGGACGACACCGCATCCTCGATGGCGTTGCTGCTGCGCTTGAGGTCCACCGCGCGGATCTGCGATTCAAGCTGGGCGCGCACTTCAATGCGGTCCAGGTCGACCGCATCGGCGGCCACTGCACCGGTGGCGGCGACCGCCTGCTGCCCGGCGGCCTGCAGTGGTGCAGCAGCCCCCATCGCCAGGGTCAGGGTGATGGCAACGGCCAACGGAGTCTTGATATGCACTGGGAATCCCCATTCCTGTTAAGAATGGGTCTGCACGGTATGTCCGCAAGGTTGCATGGCAATGACATGCATCTGCACATTTCATGCAGGCCGTCTCCGGCCCCGGTTTGGGGTTGGGCGCCCAATCCGGCAAAATGGCGTCCTCTCTCCTTATCCCCCTTCCCGACCATGAAGATCGTCGAAGTGCGCCACCCGCTGGTGCAGCACAAGATCGGCCTGATGCGCAACGCTGCGCTCAGCACCAAGGATTTCCGAGAACTGGCCAACGAGCTCGGCACGCTGCTGGCCTACGAGGCCACCGCCGACCTGGATACCGAGCCGCACACTCTGCCCGGCTGGGCCGGCCCGGTCACCGTGCAGCGCATCGCCGGTGCCAAGATCACCGTGGTGCCGATCCTGCGCGCCGGCCTGGGCATGCTCAGCGGCGTGCTGTCGCTGATCCCGGCGGCACGCGTCAGCGTGGTCGGCCTGCAGCGCGATGAGGAAACCCTGCAGCCGGTGCCCTACTTCGAGCGCCTGACCGGCCGCCTGGAAGAGCGCGACGCGCTGATCCTGGACCCGATGCTGGCCACCGGCGGCACCCTGATCGCCACCATCGACATGCTCAAGCGTGCCGGCGCCCGCCGCATCAAGGGCATCTTCCTGGTGGCCGCGCCGGAAGGCATCGAAGCAGTCAAGGCCGTGCATCCGGACGTGGAAATCTACACCGCGGCCATCGATGCCCAGCTCAACGACAAGGGCTACATCCTGCCCGGCCTGGGCGATGCCGGTGACCGCATCTTCGGTACCCGCGTCGGTTGATCCGGTGAACCGGGGTCAGATCCCTTTCGCAGAAAGGGCTCTGACCCCACCCCGGATGCCGGCCTACAGGCCGGCCGCGAACGCTTCCAGCTGGCCGATGACGGTGTTCCAGCCGTCGAAGAAGCCCATCTGCTCATGCTGGTCGCGCAGGGCCTTGTCCGGGTGCATCACCTGCGCGGTGTAACGACAGCCCTGGCCCTCATCCTCCATCGAGATGATGGCGGTGAAGCCCAGCCACGGTGACTGCGGCCGCCAGCCCGGGCCCAGCATCGAGGTGAACACCAGACGCTGCTGCGGCACGATCTCCAGAAAGCTGCCCGGGTTGTCACTGCTGCCGCCGTCGGGGCCCTGCATGAAGGTGTGGAAGGCGCCGCCCGGGCGCAGGTCGAAGGCACGCACTTCGGTGGACCACGGCTTCGGGCACCACCACTGGCGCAGCAGCTCCGGGTCGGTCCACGCCCGCCACAGGGCGGCGCGCGGTGCGTTCAGTACGCGACTGATGACCAGATCGGTCTCGGGGTTGTTACCTGCGTCTACGGCCATGGGCCTGCTCCTGTCGGTGAAGGGTTTCGACAAACTCGACCATGCGGTCGGCGCGCGCTGCCCACACTACGCGCTGCGCGGCCAGCCATTGCTCGGCCTGGCCCAACCGTTCCGGCACCAGTTCGCAGGTGCGTACACGCCCCTGCTTGCGACTGCGCACCACGCCACTGCGCTCCAGCACGGCCAGATGCTTCATCAGCGAGGGCAAGGCCATCTCAAAAGGCTCGGCCAAGGTCGACACCGTGCGCGGCCCCTGCCCCAGCGCCGCCACGATCGCGCATCGGGTGGGGTCGGCCAGAGCCTGGAACACGTCTTGAACGGAGGGATCATACTTACCCATATGGCTAAGTAATACGCCCATCTGAATGCCGCTGCAAGCGATCGCTGCCGGGGCACGATTCTTCACGTGGCCTTGCTGCCCGCAGGCCAATGCTCCGCGCACCCGCCACCGCTTGGAGTGCTCTCGATGAAAGCTTCTTTCCTGCTGGCCGCTGTCCTGCTGGTCGGCCTGCCCCTGGCTGCCAATGCCACCACGCCGCAGCAGCAGCGCATGGCCGACTGCTCGGCCAAGAACAAGGGCTTGAAGGGTGACGCCTACAAGACCGCGCAGAGTTCCTGCCTCAGTGGCCACGCTGCCGAAGCCAAGCCGGCCAACGCGCAACAGGAACGCATGCGCAAGTGCAATGCTGACGCGGGTGCCAGGAAGCTGGCCGGTGACGCGCGCAAGACCTTCATGAGCAGCTGCCTGAAGGCCTCGTAGCATCGCTCGTCCAGTTCAATCGAATGGGGGCAGAGCCCGTTGCGCAGCAACGGGATCCGACCCCGACAGATCGCAGCCATCTGTCAGAGGCGGGGCGGTGTCGGATTGCGGGGTGTCCGCCGCATGGATGCGGCGGCCAAGCCTACAGGGACGTACTTGCGGCGTCCCCGCAATCCGACACCGCCCCGCCACCCCACGGATAGCCCGCTTTTGACGTTGACGCTGCCGTCGTGCAGGTGCAGGGCTGCAAGCCCTGCCGACAACACCCCTCACCCCAGCGCGCGCGCCTTCAGTTCGCCCTGCTCGTGCAGGGTCACGAAACGCCCCTTGTCATCGCGCCCCAGCTGCGCCAGTGCCACCTGCGGATCGTGGGTGAAAAACAGATGCACGTTGCGCGCCAGCTTGTCCTCAAGGAACTGCCGCTTCTCGTCGATCAGCAGTTCGGCGTTGCGGTCGTAGCCCATGGTGATCGGTACATGCACCCATGAGCGGCCGGGAATCAGGTCGGCACAGAACACCACCCCGCCGTGCGCATCCTCGCCGGCGTGCGCATGGCCGACGATCTCGGCCAGCATCAACCCCGGCGTGTGACCATCGCTGTAGCTGAAGCGGACGCTGCGACCCAGTACCTTCGAATACTCGCCGTCCACCACTTCCAGGCGGCCGCTGGCCTGCAGCAGGCCAGGCAGCTCCGGAATGAAGCTGGCGCGGTCGCGCGGATGCGGCTGCATGGCGCGCTGCCAATGCTGCGCACCGACCACATAGGTCGCATTGGGAAACAGCAGTTCCGGCTCACGCCCTTCGCTCCACGCCGCCAGCAGGCCACCGGCGTGATCAAAGTGCAGGTGGCTGAGCACCACCACGTCGATATCCTCGTGCTCGAAACCGGCCTCGCGCAGCGAATCGATCAGCACGTGCTGGCTTTCCTGCACACCGTAACGCTCGCGCATGCGCGGATCGAAAAATGCCCCGATACCGGTTTCAAACAGCACTGTCTTGCCTTCCAGCGGGCTGGCAAGCAGCGCACGGCAGGCCAGCTCGATGCGATTGAGCTCGTCCGGTGCCGCCCATTTTTCCCACAACGCGCGCGGCGCGTTGCCGAACATCGCGCCGCCGTCGAGGCGCTGCGAGTTTCCACGAATAGACCAGAGTTTCATGTGTCGATTATCGGCGCCGGCTCGTTAAATAATCGCTAGAAAGGAAACAGAAAACCCCGCCGTCAAGGGCGGGGTTTCGGTAAACATCCAGATTGGCGGCCAGCGGCCGGCACGACCGGATCAGCGTGCCGGCACGACCAGGGCGCTGCCCACCGGGTTGCGCGGGTCGCTGCCGCCAAACAGCTTGTTGGCCTTCCGGTCCCATTCCACGGTCTGCAGGTTGCCCCACACGTGGCTGGACCCGCGGCCCCCGGCGGCCACATTGCCCGGCAGGTCGATCTTGTGACCCATCGCCTGCAGCTGCTTCACCGTGGCCGCGTCGAATGCATCGTCCTCGGCTTCGATCAGGTCCGGCAGCCACTGGTGGTGGTAGCGCGGCAGCGCGGCAACCTGCTGCGCGTCCAGGCCGGCGTCGTAGCCGAGGATGCCCAGCAGCACCATGGTGATGATGCGGCTGCCACCCGGGGTGCCCAGCACCACCACCTTGTCGGCGTTCTCCATGAAGGTCGGGGTCATCGAGCTGAGCATGCGCTTGCCCGCCTTCGGCGCATTGGCCTCGTAGCCCATCACGCCGAACGCGTTGGGCGTGCCCGGCTTCAGCGCGAAGTCGTCCATCTCGTTGTTCAGCAGCACGCCGGTGCCCTTCGGAATCAGCCCCGAGCCGTACAGCAGGTTGACGGTCTGGGTCGCGCCGACCCGGTTGCCGTCACGGTCGATGATCGAGAAGTGCGTGGTCTCGTCATCTTCCAGCGGCGTCGGGTTGCCCGACAGCAGGTCGCTGGGCGTGGCCTTTTCCGGATGGATGGTCGCCCGCAGGCCCTGTGCGTAGTCCTTGCTGGTCAGCACCTTCTGCGGGATCTGCACGAAGTCCGGATCGCCGAGGAAGAAGGTGCGGTCGCGGTAGGCACGGCGCATCGACTCCACCACCAGGTGGGTGCGGTGCGCCGGGTCCATCTTGTTGATGTCCCAGCCTTCCAGGATCTGCAGCATGCTGGCCAGCGCGATGCCACCGGACGACGGCGGCGGCGCGGTGGTGATCTTCCAGCCGTTGTAGTTGAACACGATCGGTTCGCGCTGCTTCACGCGATAGCCGGCCAGCTCTTCAGCGGTCCACTGGCCGCCCGCCTGCTTCACGCCGGCCAGCAACAGCTTTCCGGTCTGGCCCTTGTAGAAGCCATCGAAGCCACCTGCGGCCAAGCGCTCCAGCGTCTGTGCCAGCTCCGGCTGCTTGAACAGGTCACCGCTGGCGATCGGCTTGCCGTTGCGCAGGTAGACCTCACGGGTGCCGGGATAGCGCTCCATCACTTCGCGGCGCGAGGCATAGCCCTTGGCCATGCGGTCGTAGACCGGGAAGCCTTCGCGCGCGATGCGGATCGCCGGCTGCAGCGATGCAGACAGCGGCAGCTTGCCGTGCCTGGCCGACAGCTCGACCAGCGCCGCAGGCAGGCCCGGAATACCGGCCGACCACGCACCGTTGACCGAGCGGTCACGGTCGAGGTTGCCCTGCTTGTCGAGGAAGGCCTGCGGCGTTGCCGCGGCCGGCGCGGTCTCGCGCGCGTCCAGCATCACGTCCTTGCCGGTGGCCGCGTCGTGCAGCAGGAAGAAGCCACCGCCGCCCAGCCCGGAACTGATCGGCTCGACCACCGCCAGCGTGGACGATACCGCCACCGCGGCGTCGAAGGCGTTGCCGCCCTGCGCCAGGATGTCGATGCCGGCCTGGGTGGCCAGCGCGTGGCCGCTGGCAATGGCCGCGCCGTCGGGGCGCTCGGCACGGGCCGGGCTGTCGGCCCAGGCAATCGGGCTCAGCAGCAGGCCGAGCAGCAATAGAGGGCGGACGATCAGCGTCTTCATTCGGATGGGGACTCCGCGTAGAGTTCGGGGTGATCGTGCTGCAGCTGGCGCAGCTTGGCCAGCAGCTGGTCTTCCGTTTCCACGATCTCCGGGTCCGGATCGATGCACTCGACCGGGCAGACGACCACGCACTGTGGCTCGTCGAAATGACCCACGCATTCGGTGCAGCGCGCAGGGTCGATCACGTAGATGGTTTCACCCATCGCAATGGCCTGGTTCGGGCAGGCCGGCTCGCATACGTCGCAGTTGACGCAGAGCTCGTTGATTTTCAGCGACACGGCGATACTCCTCGCCCGCGCCCTGGGACAAAGGACCGGCCAGCGCGGGCGCGCGGGCCGGTCAGGTCATCAGCGGCGCCCTCGCAGGACGCCGCCCGGGCCATGCCGGAGCATGGCCGCCATGGCTCGGTCTTACTTGGCTTCGACGAAAATGTACTCGGCACCGGTCGGCTGGATCGCAGCCTGAACGCGGGCGTTGTCGGCCGACTGGCCGATGAAGACGACGCGCACGCCCTTCATCGAATCCGGCGACACGTCCTTGAACACGGCCTGGATCATGTCAGCCATCTTGCCCGAGGCCGACGAACCGAAGGCCAGCATGTTGCCCGGCTGCACGCCACGGGCCACGGCCTGGGTCGCGCTCTCGGTCTGGCGCTCGTACTTGGCCTGGAAGTCCGGGTCCGATTCCGGGGAGAGGTAGTACAGGAACGGGCTGTTGGTGATGTTGCCCATGTTCTGGATCGCCACTTCCTGCAGGTACTTCTTCCAGCCTGCATCGTCGTCCTTGGCCGGGGCGACCAGGGCCTGCTTGGCCTCGTCGACCGGAGCGGCCTCTTCCTTCTTGCAGGCGGTGAAGGCCAGGGCCAACGAAGCGATCAGCATCGCGCGCATGGTGGTGTTCATGGGTTTCCTCCCGGAATGGTGCGTGGTGGTGTACGTAATGGGGTGCGGGTACAGCGGGGCTTACGACTGTGCCGCCTTCGCTTCGCGGACCTTGCGCAGGGCTTCGAGCACCGCGGCCGGCACGAAACCGGACACGTCGCCGCCCAGGCGCGCGATCTCGCGGACCAGCGAGGACGAAATGAAGCTGTGCTGCTCGGCCGGGGTCAGGAACAGGGTCTCGACCTCGGGGATCAGGTGGCGGTTCATGCTGGCCATCTGGAACTCGTACTCGAAGTCGGACACCGCGCGCAGGCCGCGCAGCAGCACCCCGCCCTGGACCGAACGGACGAAATGGGCCAGCAGGGTGTCGAAGCCGATGACCTCGACGTTGCCATGGTGGCCCAGTGCGCCACGCGCCAGCTGCACGCGCTGCTCCAGCGGTAACGCCGGGCCCTTGGACGGGCTCTGCGCCACGCCCACCACGACCTTTTCAAACAGCGGCGCGGCCCGGCTGACCAGGTCGATATGACCGTTGGTGATCGGGTCGAACGTGCCGGGATAGACGGCAATGCGGCGGTTGGCCACGGTCATGGGCGGATGCAGATGTTCAGATGAAGTCAAAGTGTAGCAGCGGCGCGGCGGTACAGGGCAAAGCGCACCTCGCGGGTACCGCCCTCGCGGTGCAGCAGCCACTCCGGCGGCAGCACCGGCACGTGGCTGGCCGGGGATTCCAGGTACAGCCAGGCATCGGCGGCCAGGTGCCGCGGCAGCTGCGCCAGCACGTCCTGCCACAGGCCATCGGCGAACGGCGGGTCGATGAAGACCAGATCGGCCTGCTGCGCGGGCGCGCCCTGCAGCCAGCGCAGGGCATCGGCCTGCACCACGGTGATCTGATCGGCGGCCTGCAGCTTGGCCACGGCCGCGGTCAGGTTGCGTCCCAGCTGCGCGTCGCGCTCGACCAGGGTGGCGTGGGCGGCACCGCGCGATACCGCCTCCAGGCCCAGCGCGCCACTGCCGGCGAACAGGTCCAGCACCCGCGCGCCGCCCAGTCTGGGCATCAACCAGTTGAAAAGGGTCTCGCGCACGCGGTCACTGCTGGGCCGCAGGCCCGGCAGGGTCGGCACCGGCAGGCGGGTATTGCGCCAGCGCCCGCCGATGATGCGGACCTGGCCTTCATTGCCCCCACGGCCGCTCACAGGCGCCCCCGGCGGGGTTCATTCGAGAATTTCAGCATGAGCGGGATTGTAGTTCGGCCGGGCTTTGCCCGGGGACGCGCCAACGCATGCGCGCTGTCGCTCCCACGCTTCGCTGCGCGAAACGCGGGCCCCACTTACCAGCTTCCATATCCCCGCCGCTTCGCGGCCGCCCCCTGACTCAGGGGGCTCTACCCCAGACGCGATCCGATGCTCGACATACAGGCGGGGTCAGATCCGTTTTCCGCAGGAAAACGGATCTGACCCCATTGGATGTATCGATATCTGACAGATGTGTCGACCAAGGTCGACACCTACCAACAGCCGCGTGAACCTGTCAGAGGCGGGGCACTGCGGGTTCGCGGGGTGTGAGCCGCATGGATGCGGCGACCAAGGCTACATGGACGTACTTGCGCCGTCCCCGCGAACCCACAGTGCCCCGCCATCCCACGGAATGCCGCTCTGGCTCTGGCTTTGGCAGTTGCAGTTGCACTGGGCGGGTGCCGGGCGCAGCCCGGCCGACCAACCCCTTGATTTCGGGACAATCAGCCATACCCCTTGGCGAGGCCGCACGCGCTGGCGCGGCATTGCACATGGAGCCCTATCGATGACCGAGACCACCCAGACCGAAACCCTTGGCTTCCAGACCGAAGTCAAGCAGCTGCTGCAGCTGATGATCCACTCGCTGTACTCCAACAAGGAGATCTTCCTGCGCGAGCTGGTCTCCAACGCCGCTGACGCTGCCGACAAGCTGCGCTTCGAGGCCCTGACCCAGCCGGCCCTGCTTGAAGGTGACAGCGAGCTGCGCGTGCGCGTCAGCTTCGACCCCGCCGCCCACACCATCACCATCGAAGACAACGGCATCGGCATGAGCCGCGCCGAAGCCATTGCCCATCTCGGCACGATCGCCAAGTCCGGCACCGGCGATTTCCTCCGCCAGCTGTCCGGCGACCAGAAAAAGGATTCGCAGCTGATCGGCCAGTTCGGCGTCGGCTTCTACAGTGCCTTCATCGTTGCAGACCAAGTGGAAGTGACCTCGCGCCGCGCCGGCCTGGCTGCAGGCGAAGGCGTGCGCTGGACCTCGCGCGGCGAAGGCGATTTCGAAGTGGCCACCATCGACAAGGCCGAGCGCGGCACCCGCATCGTGCTGCACGTGAAGGACGGCGAGCACGATTTCGCCGATGGCTGGCGCCTGCGCGGCATCCTCAAGAAGTATTCGGACCATATCGGCCTGCCGATCCAGATGCCGAAGGAAGGTGGCGAAGAAGGCGCCGCGGTCGAATGGGAAACCGTCAATCGCGCCAGCGCGCTGTGGACCCGCCCGCGCACCGAGATCAGCGACGCCGAGTACACCGAGTTCTACAAGCACGTGGCACACGACCACAGCGATCCGCTGGCATGGAGCCACAACAAGGTCGAAGGCAAGCTGGAATACACCTCGCTGCTGTACGTGCCCGGCCGCGCGCCGTTCGACCTGTATCACCGCGATGCCCCCAAGGGCCTGAAGCTGTACGTGCAGCGCGTGTTCGTGATGGACCAGGCCGAGCAGTTCCTGCCGCTGTACCTGCGCTTCATCAAGGGCGTGGTCGATTCCAACGACCTGTCGCTGAACGTCTCGCGCGAGATCCTGCAGTCCGGCCCGGTCATCGATTCGATGAAGGCCGCGCTGACCAAGCGCTCGCTGGACATGCTGGAAAAGCTGGCCACAGACAAGCCGGAGCAGTACGCCACGTTCTGGAAGGAATTCGGCCAGGTGCTGAAGGAAGGCCCGGCCGAGGACTACAACAACCGCGAGAAGGTGGCCGGCCTGCTGCGCTTCGCCTCTACCCGTGGCGACGGCGATGCGCAGAGCGTGTCGCTGGCTGACTACCTCGGCCGCATGGCCGAAGGCCAGGACAAGATCTACTACCTGACCGGCGAGAGCTACAGCCAGGTGCGCAACAGCCCGCACCTGGAAGTGTTCCGCAAGAAGGGCGTGGAAGTGCTGCTGCTGACCGACCGCATCGACGAGTGGCTGATGGGCTACCTGACCGATTTCGACGGCAAGGGCTTCGTCGACATCGCCCGCGGCGACCTCGACCTGGGCGCGCTGGAAACCGAAGCGGACAAGCAGGAACAGGAAGCAGCGGCCAAGGACAAGCAGGGCCTGGTCGAGCGACTGAAGACGGTGCTGGGCGATGACGTGGCCGACGTGCGCGTCTCGCACCGCCTGACCGATTCACCGGCGGTGCTGGCCATCGGCGAACAGGACCTGGGCCTGCAGATGCGCCAGATCCTGGAAGCCAGCGGGCAGAAGGTGCCGGACAGCAAGCCGGTGCTGGAGATCAACCCGGGCCATCCGCTGATCGCCAAGCTGGATGCTGAAGCCGATGGCGCGCGTTTCGACGATCTGGGCCGGGTGCTGTTCGACCAGGCTGCATTGGCCGCCGGCGACAGCCTGAAGGATCCGGGCGCCTATGTGGCGCGCCTGAACAAGCTGCTGCTGGAGCTGTCGGCCTGATCGACAAGGTGGTCGCCGGGCATGGCCCGGCTTACCCGGCGATGCTCTGGTAGAAGCCAACCTTGGTTGGCGCCCAAAAAGCGTGCCAACCAAGGTTGGCACCTACCGGGGCGGGTGGTGAGTGCCAACCAGGATTGACATCTACCAGGCGAGTCGAGCGTGTCAACCAAGGTTGACACCATCAAGGCCGGGAGGCTCAGGCCTCGCGATCCAGCAGCGAGCCCAGCATCTGGTCCTGGCGTCGGATCACCGCGGTGTTGGAAGCGAAAGCCACCACCTCGGCTTTCGCTGCCAGCAGATCACCCAGTGGTGCGCTGACATCGGTGCCGGTAGGGGTCACCGCGGCCTGCACCCCGCCCTGCTCCACCGTACTGCGTTGCAGCTGCAGGCGTTGGGCATCAGGAGTCGCCAGGTTGGCCACGTTGTGCGCGGCCACCTGCACGCCCTGCTGGGCCGCACGCATCCCGCCAAGGGCGATTCCCATCACGTTGTTCATGGCGGTCTCCGGACCGCCCTGCGCAGCCCTCCGAACCGGTTAACGGCCGGCCGGCCGCGACCTTGAGTCCACATCGGCCCGACAGGCCCGAGTGGTAGCATATCCCTCTGATTTCAGCGCCTTTTGCCAATGCTCAGTTTTTTCCGCCGCAAGAAGCCCCAGGATGCCCCTGCAACGGAGGCACCCAAGACCCAGCACTACTCGGCTGAAGAGCTGGCGGCGGCGTTTCCGTCGGCCTCGCCGGTCGAGGACAAGGAGCCGGCACCGGTAGCCGTACCGGCCGAGCCTGCACCGGTCGAGCCGCCCCCGGCAACCGCCGTTCCCGTCGCTGTCGAGCCCACCCCGGTGATTCCGGCCCCAGCCGCAGCGGTTCCGGCAGCTCCTGCGCCGACGGCGCAGATCGACGTCGCCCCCATCGCGACCCCGGCCATCGAACCGGCACCCGCACCGCTGCCCGAGCCCACCCCGGCACCGGTCACCGACGACCTGCCTGCTGCCGCCTCGGTCGACGCTGCTCCGGCTCCTGCCGGCAAGCCCGGCTGGCGCGAACGCCTGCGCAACAGCGTCATCGCGCGCAGCTTCGGTGGCCTGTTCTCGCGCAACCCAAAACTCGACGACGACCTGCTGGACGAGCTGGAAACCGCCCTGATCACCGCCGACGTCGGCGTGGGTGCCACCACCGACCTGGTCGAGGGGCTGCGCAAGCGCATGAAGTCGCGCGAGTTCGCAGATGCAAATGCGCTGCTGGCCGCGCTGCGTGCCGAGCTGATCGCGATCCTGCAGCCGGTGGCCAAGCCGCTGGTGATCGACCGCAACGCCAAGCCCTTCGTGGTGCTGACCGTCGGCGTCAACGGCGTTGGCAAGACCACCACCATCGGCAAGCTGGCCAAGCGTTTCAAGGATGAAGGCCACAGCCTGATGCTGGCCGCCGGCGACACCTTCCGCGCCGCCGCCGTCGCACAGCTGCAGGCCTGGGGCGAACGCAACGGCGTGGCCGTAGTCGCCCAAGGGCAGAACGCCGATGCCGCTTCGGTGGCATTCGATGCGCTGCAGGCCGGCAAGGCCCGCGGCACCTCGGTGCTGATCGCCGATACCGCCGGCCGCCTGCACACCCAGTCCGGCCTGATGAACGAGCTGGGCAAGATCCGCCGCGTGCTCGGCAAGATCGACGCCACTGCACCGCACGAAGTACTGATGGTGATCGACGGCACCACCGGCCAGAATGCGCTGTCGCAGCTGCGCCAGTTCAACGCTGCGGTGAACGTGACCGGCCTGGTGGTGACCAAGCTGGACGGCACTGCCAAGGGCGGCGTGGTGTTCGCGCTGGCCCGCGAGTTCGGCATTCCGATCCGTTTCGCCGGCATCGGCGAGCGCCCGGAAGACCTGCGCGTATTCGATCCGGAAGCCTTCGTTGACGCCCTGCTGCCCGAAGCGCTGGGTGCCTGATAGACCGTGCAGCCACGCTTGGCGTGGCTCTACTGCAGCCCGGTAGAGCCACCCCATCGGTGGCTGCCCACCTCCGGAATACCGATGCCCCGCCAGCCGCACGCCAGCGCCGGAACCACGCAGACCGACGACTTCGTCACCCACCTGCTGCATTGGTTCGACGACCACGGCCGCCACGACCTGCCCTGGCAGCATCCGCGCAGCCCCTATCGGGTCTGGTTGTCGGAAATCATGCTGCAGCAGACCCAGGTGAGTACGGTCATCCCGTACTTCCAGCGGTTCCTGCAGCACTTCCCGACCCTGCCCGACCTCGCCGCCGCCAGCAATGACGCGGTGATGGCGCAGTGGGCCGGGCTCGGCTACTACGCCCGCGCACGCAACCTGCACGCGGCAGCCAAGCGCTGCGTGGAACTGCACGACGGCGACCTGCCACGTGACTTCGATGCACTGCATGCCCTGCCCGGCATCGGCCGCAGCACCGCCGGTGCGATCCTCAGCCAGGCCTGGAACGACCCGTTCGCGATCCTCGATGGCAACGTCAAGCGGGTGCTCAGCCGCTACCACGGCATCGACGGCTTCCCGGGCCTTCCGGCCATCGAGAAGCAGTTGTGGGCGATCGCCGAGGCGCACGTGGCGCAGGTGCCGGCCGGACGCATGGCCGATTACACCCAGGCGCAGATGGACCTGGGCGCGACCGTGTGCAGCCGCGCCAGACCCGCCTGCGTGATCTGCCCGCTGCAGGACGCGTGCGTGGCGCGCCGCGAAGGCCGCACCGCTGAACTACCCACGCCCAAGCCCAGCAAGACCCTGCCCGAGCGCGAAGCAGTGGCCCTGCTGCTGCGCGACCCCCAGCAGCGCGTGCTGCTGCAGAAGCGGCCGGACACCGGCATCTGGGCGCAGCTGTGGACGCTGCCGCAGGCCGAGGCCGGCAGCGACCTGCAGGACTGGTTCGATGCGCATGTTGAAGGTTCGCTGGAAGACGCCGAGGAGCTGCCAGTGCTGCAGCACACCTTCAGTCACTACAGGCTGCACCTGCAGGTACTGTCGCGCCAGGTGAACGGCCTGCGCGTGGAAGAACCCACGTTGCGCTGGGTCGCCTACGATGAACTTCGCGCGCTGGGCCTGCCCGCGCCGATCCGCAAACTGCTCGACGGCGCGACCATCAAGACGCCAAAACGAACTTCCAAGAAACCCCGCAACCACGAGTGAGTGCCATGCCCCGAACCGTCTTCTGCCAGTACGAACAACGCGATGCCGAGGGCCTGGACTTCGTGCCCTACCCCGGCGAGCTGGGCCAGCGCATCTTCAACAACATCGGCAAGCAGGCCTGGGCTGCGTGGCTGGCGCACCAGACCATGCTGATCAACGAGAACCGCCTGTCGCCGCGTACGCCGGAACATCGCGCGTTCCTTGAAGGCGAACTGGTCAAGTTCCTGTTCGAGAAGGACGCGCAAAAGCCGGCCGGCTTCACTCCGGAAGCCTGACGCACAGGTAGTGCCGGGCGCTGGCCGGCAACCTGGCATCTGCGCGATGCCGGCCAGCGGCGGGCACGACCGCGCTATTTCCTGTTTTCCTCGCGCTCCTGCACCTGCGCCTGGCGCAGCTCCTGCTCGGATGCGCGTAGTGCCTTCACATCGAGCTTGCGGATGCTGTCGATGAAGCACGGCAGGCGCGGGCCGCCGGTAGGGTCGCGCACCAGCACCTTGTCGAAACGCGCCGAAACACGATTCATCTGGCTGGTCAGGCCGATGGCGGTGGCATATGGCAGGTCCTGGCAGGGCCCCCTCAGCTCCAGCAGGTAGGCCTCGCTGGGACGCGTCCATACCGCAAGCGCGCTGTCACCCAGCTCGGTCCAGCCATTGAGGGTGCCGAAGAACTGCATGTCGTTCTGCGGCGCACCGGCATGGGCACGGTACAGGTCAAGCTTATCGGCGCTGCTGAGCCGGCCAGTGGTCGCACACGCGGCCAGCGCCAGGCAGAGTCCGGCCACCAGGAACGGGGTCTTCATGGCGATCTCCTCGGGGAACTGTCGCCATCATGCGCCCGGGCCGGCAACGGCGGCGCGACGACCGACAGCCCCATTCAGGCGCTGGTCGGCGGTCGACCAAGGCCGACCTCTACCAAAGCAGACCCAAGGCCCCGGATTCCGGAAGTCACCAACCTTGGTTGGCGCCTGCCCCGCAGGAGCAGCCGACCAGGGTCGGCTTCCACCAAAGCGGCCCCGGCGCCTCAGACGTCCGCGTGGGCCAGTGCGTGCAAGCGCCCTTCGCGCAGCTCCAGCACCCGGTCGAGGCGGCGCGCCAGGCTGCGGTCGTGGGTGACCAGCACCAGGCTGGTGTGGCGCGCACGATTCAGTTCCAGCATCAGCTCGAACACCGTGGCGGCCGTGCGGTCATCCAGGTTGCCGGTCGGCTCGTCACCCAGCACGCAGGCTGGGTGATTGACCAGTGCCCGCGCCACCGCAGCACGCTGCCGCTCACCACCAGACAGCTCGCCCGGCTTGTGATCCAGGCGGTGGCCGAGGCCGACCGCTTCCAGCAGCGTGGTGGCCCGGCTGCTCGCTTCTGCTACCGCAGTGCCAGCCAGCAGTACCGGCATCATCACGTTTTCCAGCGCGGTGAACTCCGGCAGCAGGTGATGGAACTGGTAGACGAAGCCCAGCGCCTGGTTGCGCAGCAGACCGCGCGCGGTATCCGACAGCGCCGACATGCGCTGCCCGGTCACGTAGACCTCGCCGGCGGTTGGAATGTCCAGGCCGCCCAGCAGATGCAGCAGCGTGCTCTTGCCGGCGCCGGAGGCACCGATGATCGCCACCGTCTCGCCGGCGGTCACGGTCAGGTCCAGGCCATCGAACACCGGGGTCTGCATGCGCCCTTCGGCGTAGGTCTTGCCCAGTGCTTCGGCGCGGATCACTTCGTCGCCGCGGTTGAAGACCTTATTCATAACGCAGGGCCTCCGCCGGCTGGGTGCGCGCTGCCCGCCAGGCGGGATACAGGGTGGCCAGGAAGCTCATCAGCAGCGCGACCACGGTGATCGCCACCACGTCGCCGGTCTGCATGTCGGTCGGCAGGCCGGTGATGTAGTACACATCCTCCGGCAGCAGCTTGACGTTGAACACGCTCTCGATGGCGCCGAGGATGCGTTCCAGGTTGAGGGTCAGGGTGATGCCGCCGATCAGGCCGGCCAGCGTGCCGAAGATGCCGATCAGCGAACCCTGCACCATGAACACCTGCATCACCCCGCCCGGAGTCAGGCCAAGGGTGCGCAGGATGGCGATGTCGGCCTGCTTGTCGGTGACCAGCATCACCTGCGACGACACCAGGTTGAAAGCGCCCATGGCGATGATCAGCGACAGCAGGATGCCCATCACTACCTTCTCCATGCGCAGCGAGTGGTAGAGGTTGGCGTTCTGCTGGGTCCAGTCACTTACCCGGTACGCGCCGCCGAGGCTCTGCGCCAGGTCCACGCCCACTTCCAGCGAGCGGTCCATGTCGTACAGTTTCAGCCGCACGCCGGTAGCGCCATCGGAACGCAGCACGCGCTCCAGGTCCTGCATGTTGGCGAAGCCGACGCCGCGGTCGACCTCGTTGTAGCCGGCCTCGAAGATGCCGCTGACGGTGAAGCGTTTCATCCGCGGCACTGCGCCAGCAGGCGTGCCCTGCACTTCTGCAAAGGTCACCAGCACCTGGTCGCCAACGTCCACGCCCAGCCAGACCGCCAGCTCTTTGCCCAGCAGCACGTTGAAGCTGCCCGGCTTGAGGCTGTCATAGCTGCCCTTGGTGACCTTCTTGTCGATCACCGACACCTTCGGCTCCAGCGCCGGATCGATGCCCTGGATGATTGCGCCCTGCACGCGCGGGCCGCTGATCATCGACTGGATCTCGATGTACGGCGCGGCACCGGCCACGCGCGGGTCCTTGCGGGCGACGTCCACCACGCGCATCCAGTCCGGCATCGGCTCGCCGTCGCGGCTGATGGTGGTGTGCGCGGTCATCTGCAGCAGGCGGCTGCGGATTTCCTTCTGGAAACCGCTCATCACCGCCAGGGTGGTGATCAGCACCGTAACGCCGAGCGCGATGCCCAGGATCGATGCCATCGAGATGAAGGAGATGAAGCCGTTGCGGCGCTTGGCGCGCAGGTAGCGCAGGCCAATGGCCACGGGAATGGGTTTGAACATGCAGGCACGCCGGTCAATTCAGCTTATGGTGCCATCGACCGGGGCCTACGGGAAACGCCGCGTGCGGCCACGGCCAGTCGCAGTTCACGTCGCTGCCTGGAATCGAGCACATCGGGCCAGAACAGCAGGCGCCGGCGGCGCCGATCCTCACGCCAGAGCAACAACAGCCATGGCCCACGCACGACCAGTTGTGGTGCATCGACGTCCTGCCCGGCCACCTGCAGCAGCTCGGGCGGTACCGGCAGAAGCACCTGCACGCATGGCCTGCGCTGGCGCCAGGCCAGTTCGGCCAACCCGATGCCCCAGGCCAGCAACACCGCCGGCGTCAGCAGCCGGGGCGGCAGATCCGATGCGCGCAGCAGCCAGGGTGCGGCCAGCAGCACCGCCAGCTGGGCGGCGGCCTGCAGCCGCGAGGGGCGCCACTCAAGGCTTGAGGGCGAGGATCTTCTGCATGAGGGGGATCGCGTGCGCATGCGGGCAGGCCTCATAGCCCATGAACCAGCGCCACAACTTATCGTCCTCGCAGTCGAGCAGGAACAGGAAAACCTCGCGCTCCTCGGTCGGCGCAGTGCTCCATTCGTGGTCGAGATAACGGCCGAACAGCTGGTCCAGCTCACGCATGCCGCGGCGGCAGCGCCAGCGCAGCTTCTTCAGCAGAACGTCTTCTTCCATCGTGTTTCTCCAGATACAGCAAAGCCACGCATGGCGTGGCTCTACTGGGGTGGCACAGCCACGCACGGCGTGGCTCTACCGGGTACGGCCAGAGCCGATCAGGCGCGGCGTTCCATCATCAGTTTCTTGATCTCGGCGATCGCCAGCGCCGGGTTCAGGCCCTTCGGGCAGGTCCGGGCGCAGTTCATGATGGTGTGGCAGCGGTACAGCTTGAACGGATCTTCCAGATCGTCCAGGCGCGCACCGGTGTCCTCATCGCGCGAGTCGATGATCCAGCGGTAGGCCTGCAGCAGGATCGCCGGGCCCAGGTAACGCTCGCCGTTCCACCAGTAGCTCGGGCAGCTGGTCGAGCAGCAGGCGCACAGGATGCACTCGTACAGGCCGTCCAGCTTCTTGCGGTCTTCCGGCGACTGCAGGCGCTCACGGTCCGGCGGTGCCGGGGTCTGGGTGCGGATCCACGGCTTGATCGAGGCGTACTGCGCGTAGAAGTGGGTCAGGTCCGGAACCAGATCCTTCACCACGTTCATGTGCGGCAGCGGGTAGATCGGCACTTCCTTCTTGCCGCAGTCCGAGATGGCTCGGGTACAGGCCAGGGTGTTGGTGCCGTCGATGTTCATCGCGCACGAACCACAGATGCCTTCGCGGCACGAGCGGCGGAAGGTCAGGGTCGGGTCGATCTCGTTCTTGATCTTGATCAGGGCGTCCAGGACCATCGGGCCACAGGCGTCCAGATCGACTTCATAGGTATCGGTGCGCGGGTTGCTGTCGTCGTCCGGACTCCAGCGGTAGATCTTGAAGGTGCGCACGTTCTTGCCGCCGTTCTTGACGGGGAAGTGCTTGCCCTTCGTGATCTTGGAATTCTTGGGGAGTGAAAACTCGGCCATGGCTGCTCTCGTTGGCTCAGGCGGCCCGCGCCCTTGGGCGCGGATTGCATGGTAGGCGGGGTCGGATCAGTACACGCGCGGCTTCGGCGGCACCACGGACACGTCGTCGGTCAACGTGTACATGTGCACCGGACGGTAGTCGAAGCTGCACTTGCCCTTCTCGTCGACGCTGACCAGGGTGTGCTTCTGCCAGTTGACGTCGTCGCGGTCCGGATAGTCCTCGTGCGCATGCGCACCACGGCTTTCCTTGCGCTGTTCGGCCGAGTTGATCGTCGCCACCGCGTTGAGCAGCAGGTTGTTCAGCTCGTAGGTCTCGATCAGGTCCGAGTTCCACACCAGCGAACGGTCGGAGACCTTCACGTCCTGGAACGAGTCGAAGATCTTGTCCATCTTCTCGCAGCCTTCCTTCAGCGTCTGGCTGGTGCGGAAGACGGCCGCGTCGGCCTGCATGGTGCGCTGCATGCGATCGCGGATGACCGAGGTCGGTGTATCGCCGTTGGCGTGGCGCAGCTTGTCCAGCAGGCCCAGCGCCTTGTCGCAGGCATCGGCCGGCAGCGGCTTGTGCGATGCGCCCGGCTTGATGGTCTCGGCGCAGCGGTTGGCCACCGCACGACCGAACACCACCAGATCCAGCAGCGAGTTCGAGCCCAGTCGGTTGGCGCCGTGCACGGACACGCAGGCCGCTTCACCGATGGCGTACAGGCCCGGCACCACGGCATTGTCGTTGTCGCCGACCTTCTGCACCACTTCGCCGTGGTAGTTGGTCGGGATGCCGCCCATGTTGTAGTGCACGGTCGGGATGACCGGGATCGGCTGCTTGTGCACGTCGACGCCGGCAAAGATGCGGGCGCTTTCAGCGATGCCCGGCAGCTTGTCGTCGATCACGCCCGGGCCGAGGTGGGTCAGGTCGAGCAGGATGTGGTCCTTGTGCTCGCCGACGCCGCGGCCTTCGCGGATCTCGATGGTCATCGAACGGCTGACCACGTCGCGCGAGGCCAGGTCCTTGTAGTGCGGCGCGTAGCGCTCCATGAAGCGCTCGCCGCTGCTGTTGCGCAGGATGCCACCTTCACCGCGGACACCCTCGGTGATCAGGCAGCCGGCGCCGTAGATGCCGGTCGGGTGGAACTGCACGAACTCCATGTCCTGCATGGCGATGCCGGCACGCATGGCCAGGCCGCCACCGTCGCCGGTGCAGGTGTGCGCCGAGGTGGCGCTGAAGTAGGCACGGCCGTAGCCGCCGGTGGCCAGTACCACGCCCTGGGCGCGGAACAGGTGCAGGGTGCCGTCGGACATGTCCAGGGCCAGCACGCCGCGGCAGGCGCCTTCGTCGTCGAAGATCAGGTCGAGCGCGAAGTACTCGATCATGAAGCGCGCATCGTGCTTCAGCGACTGCTGGTACAGGGTGTGCAGCATCGCGTGGCCGGTACGGTCGGCCGCCGCGCAGGTACGCTGCGCCGCCGGGCCTTCGCCGTACTTGGTGGTCATGCCACCGAACGGACGCTGGTAGATCTTGCCTTCGGCGGTGCGCGAGAACGGCACACCGTAGTGTTCGAGCTCGATGATGGCCGGGATGGCCTCACGGCACATGTATTCGATGGCGTCCTGGTCGCCCAGCCAGTCCGACCCCTTGATGGTGTCGAAGAAGTGGTAGCGCCAATCGTCTTCGCCCATGTTGGCGAGTGCGGCCGAGATACCGCCCTGGGCGGCAACGGTGTGCGAACGGGTCGGGAAGACCTTGGTCAGGCACACGGTCTGCAGGCCCTTGGCGGCCAGGCCGAACGTGGCGCGCAGGCCGGCGCCGCCGGCGCCGACCACGACCATGTCGTACTTGTGTTCGGTGATCTTGTAAGCGGACATCTAATCTGGATTCCTGTGTTGGTGCCTGGGCTCAGGCAACGCCGAGGGCGATGCGGCCCACCGCAAACACACTGACGATCATGCCGAGCACGGCGACGAACTTCACCGCGGTCTGCAGCACCAGGGCCAGCAGCGATTCGTGGATGTAGTCTTCCAGCACGACCTGCATGCCGAGCTGCGCGTGCCAGAACATGGCGATCAGCAGGCCGATCAGCGGCACTGCGTTCCACGGCTTGGCCACGGCGGCGGCGGCGGTCGCGTAGTCCGAGCCCAGCAGGCCCAGCACGAAGACCAGGAACCAGATACCCAGCACCACCAGCGCGGCGGCGGTCAGGCGCTGATGCACGAAGTGCTCGGTGCCGGTCTTGGCCGAGCCAAGGCCACGCACGTTCTTCAACGGGGTACGGAACTTGCTCACGCGGCACCTCCGAACATCACATAGGCCCACACCAGCAGGGTGATCACCAGGCTGCCGGTGACCGACAGCCAGCTGCTGCGGATGAAGGCGGGGATGCTGAAGCCGATGGCGAAGTCCTGCACCACATGGCGGATGCCATTGCACAGGTGATAGGCGAACGACCATGTCCACGCGAACAGGAACACGCGGCCATACCAGGCCCCGGCATGGCCGGTGAAGCAGTTCCAGGACTCGGGCCCCATCATCAGGGCCAGCAGGCCGGCAGCGATGATGAGGGCACCAACAGACAGAAAGACGCCAGTGGCTCGATGCAGGATCGAGGTGGCCATCTGAATCTGCCAGCGATACACCTGAAGGTGCGGGGAAAGTGGGCGTTGTCTGGTCGCCATTCGCTGGGCTCGTTGTCTCGGCTGGGCGGCACGCGGCCGCGTTGGCTCAATGCTGATCAGAAATCGATGCAGCGTCCGTTTTTCTCCCAATCGCCATACCGCACCGGATCAAGTCCGCCGCGGCCGCCGAATTCTTCTGCTTTTTCCTGTTCCACGGGCACGGGTGCCGCGGGGACCAGCGGGGCTTCAGATTCGTCGTCGGGAGTGGGGGTTGTTTGGCCTATCATGTTCGGTCTCGCAACGCACAAATTTTAGACCTCGTTCACGTGCCTGACAACCTGCCCCCTGCTTTCGTCGGATATCCGCGCCTGCCCGGCCACCAGCTGCTGAGCCTGCAGGGCCCGGATGCGGCTGTCTTTGCCCACGCCCAGTTCAGCAGCGATGTCACCGCCCTGCCCCTGCTGCACTGGCAGTGGAGTGCCTGGTTGAGCGCCAAGGGCCGCACCCTGGCGGTGTTCCAGCTGCTGCGGTTGGCCGACGACCACCTGATGCTGGTGCTGGCGGATGGCGATGCCGATGCGATTGCGTCGCAACTGCAGCGCTTCGTGTTCCGCCGCAAGGTGAAGGTGCTGGTGCGCGATGATCTGGCGGCGGCCGGGGCGTTCACTGCGCCGGAGGCCGCCAGCGGCGCCGCAATTGCGCAGGCCGCAGGTGATGGCTGGGAACTGGACCTGGGCAGCGATGCCCTGCCGCGCACCCTGCGCATCGGCGCCGCCGCTGCCTTTGCGGCCGGCAGCGAAACCGATGAGGCCGCTTTCGCCCTGGCCTGGCGCCAGGCCGACCTGCGCTACGGGCTGCCGCGGCTGGAAGAAGGCCAGCGCGAGGTGTGGACCCCGCAGCAGCTGGGCCTGGACCGTCTGAACGGCTACAGCGTGAAGAAGGGCTGCTATCCCGGCCAGGAAATCGTCGCCCGCACCCACTTCCTCGGCAAGGCCAAGCGCGCGGTGCAGCTGCTGTATACCGCGGCACCGGCGCAGGCCGGCGATGGCGTGCAGCAGGACGGCGCGGCGCTGGGCACGATCGCCTGCGTGGCCGGCGACCTGGCACTGGCGGTGCTGCCACTGGAGGCCGGTGATGCTGACCTGCAGGTGGGTGATGCCATCGCGCAGCGCGTGCCGTTGCTGGATGGGTTGGCGCGCTGAAGCAGGTTGGTGGGGATCTGCACTGGTGGGTGCGGACCGTTGGTCCGCACGCCTTCGGCGGAGGAATGGCAGTGCCGGCCGCTGGCCGGCAACCACGCATGATTGAGATAGCCGACCAGCGGCCGGCCCTACCCCTTACAGGCGCTCGCCGGTTTCCGCGCTGAAGAAATGCAGGCCCTGCGGGTGGATCGCCACGCGGATCTGCTCGCCCACCGCCGGCAGCGCCTGCGGCGCCACGCGCATGGTCAGCGCGTGCTGGCCACTGCTCAGGTTCACGAAGATCTCGTTGCCGACCGGCTCGATGCCTTCGATGCGCGCGGTGAACGCATGCGCATCATCGGCGCTGGCCGGCTGCAGGTGCTCCGGACGCACGCCCACCGCGATCGGCTTCTGCAGCCACGCCGGATCGATCGTGGCCTGGCCCAGCGGTGCACGCCAGTCGCCGTCGACCACGGTCACGCCGCCGGCATCGCCCTGCAGCGTGCCGCGCAGAACGTTCATCGCCGGGCTGCCGAGGAAGCCGGCCACGAACAGATTGGCCGGACGGTCGTACAGCGCCATCGGCGTATCGATCTGCTGGATGATGCCGTCCTTCAGCACCACGATGCGCTGGCCCAGGGTCATCGCCTCGACCTGATCGTGCGTTACGTAGATCATGGTCGTGCCCAGCTTGCGGTGCAGCTGCGCGATTTCGGTACGCACGCTGTGGCGCAGCTTGGCATCCAGATTGGACAGCGGCTCGTCAAGCAGGAACACCGCCGGCTCGCGCACCAGCGCCCGGCCCAGCGCAACACGCTGGCGCTGGCCGCCGGACATCGCCTTGGGCAGCTTGTCCATCATCTCGGTCAGGCCCAGCGTCTGCGCCGCCTCGGCGATGCGCTTGTCGATGGTGGCCTTGTCATGGCCACGCAGCTTCAGGCCGAAGGCCAGGTTCTCGGCCACGGTCATGTGCGGGTACAGCGCGTAGCTCTGGAACACCATCGCGATGTCGCGATCCTTCGGCGCCACATCGTTGACCACGCGATCACCGATGGTCAGCGTGCCGCCGCTGATCTCTTCCAGGCCAGCCACCATCCGCAGCAGGGTCGACTTGCCACAGCCGGAGGGACCGACCAGCACCATCAGCTCGCCATCGGCGACCTCGAAGGTGGCGTCCTTCACCGCGACCTGGCCGTTGTCATAGACCTTGCGCACACCCTGCAACTGCACTTTTGCCATATCACCTATCCGGTCCGCCCGAAGCCGGGCTGTCTTTTGGGACTGCCTCGGCCCTCCCGATGGCAGTGATGATTGCGCGCTTGCCGCATGACGGCGAGCACTGCAATCGAATACAGTTGCCCATTCTGCCATGTAAACGTTTTCACGTGGCACTATCCGATGATCGGTGCGCACCGATCTGCGTCGGCGGTTGAACGAAGGTTCCGCCGGGGTAGTGGTTTCGAATGGAACGGTCTTCCGGTGCCCCGGAGAACGCCCCCAACGAACCTCGGACAGGCAGTTGCGCGGATGTCCCCCGAACCCAGCCATGAAGCGATTGACAACGATGTCACCCGGATCTGAAACTCGAGCGATGCACGACACCCTCTTCCTGTTCGGTGCCACAGGTGATCTGGCCCAGCGCTACCTGTTCCCTTCGCTGCTTCGCCTGCTTGGCGACGGCCTGCTGCCGGAGGACTTCCGCATCCGCGCACTGGCGTTGTCCGGGCATGACACCGAAGCCTTCCATGACATCCTGCGCCCGCGCCTGCAGCAGGCCATGCCGATGGCCTCGCAGGACGACATCAACGGCCTGCTGCGCCGCATCGACTACCGTTCGGTCGACCTGCGCGACGTCGACTCGGTCGCCGCCGCCGTCTCCGATCTGGTGCATCGCAAGTGCGTCAGCTACCTGGCCATTCCGCCGGGCCTGTACATCTCCACCTGCGAAGGCCTGGCCAAGGGTGGCGCCCTCGCCGCGCCGGCACGCTTGATGCTGGAGAAGCCGATCGGCAGCGACAGCGAGAGCGCCGAGGAAATCATCAGCACCATCGGCCAGTGGATCGACGAGGACCGTGTGTTCCGTCTCGACCACTACCTGGGCAAGGCGGCGGTGCAGAACCTGATCGCGCTGCGCTTCGGTAACACGCTGCTGGAAGCGGTATGGAACCGCAACTACATCGAATCGGTGCACATCCTGGTGGCCGAGAGCGAAGGCGTGGATGGCCGCGACGCCTACTACGCCCGCTCCGGCGCGCTGCGCGACATGGTGCAGAGCCACATCCTGCAGCTGCTGTGCATGGTGGCGATGGAGCCACCGGCCTCGCTGGAAGCCGATCGCATCCGCGACGAGAAGGTCAAGGTGCTGCGCGCGCTGCGTCCGCTCGATGCCAGGCACGCCGCGCGTGACAGCATCCGCGGCCGCTATACCGCCGGCACCATCAACGGCCAGCCGGCGCAGGCCTACCAGCCGCCGGAAGGCAGCGACGTGGAAACCTTCGCCGGCGTCACCGCGCACATCGACAACTGGCGCTGGAGCGGCGTGCCGTTCCACCTGGTCACCGGCAAGCGCCTGCCCGAGCGCACCACCCGCGTGGTGGTCACGCTGAAGCCGGTCACCCACTGGCTGTTCGAGCGCCCGCAGCGCGCGCAGGCCGCACCGAACCGCCTGGTGTTCCAGCTGCAGCCGCAGGAGAACATCGAACTGGGCCTGATGAGCAGTCTGGCCGGCCCGGAATGGGGCGCGCTGGAACTGCATCCGCTGGAACTGGAACTGTCGGTGCCGACCGGCCTGCATCGCCGCATCGCGTACGAACGCCTGTTCCTGGATGCGTTCAACGGCAACCACACCTTGTTCGTGCGTGACGACGAAGTGCGCGCCGCCTGGGCGTGGATCGACAGCGTGGCCGACGCCTGGAAGGAAGCCAAGCTGCCGCTGGAACCCTATCCCGCCGGCCAATGGGGCCCGAGCAACGCAACGGAGTTCCTGCCGCAGGGCGTGGACGCACCGGACAGCGAGGCGTCGGCATGAGTGCCAACTCGCAGCCGGTGCTGGTCGCCGACATCGGTGGCACCAACGCCCGCTTCGCCCTGGCCGACACCTCGCTGGACGCGCCATTGCTGAAGGAGAGCATCCGCGAGTACGCAGTGGCGGAGTTCCCGTCGCTTGGCGATGCCGCCCGCCATCACCTTGAGCAGATCGGCGCTGCCGCCAGCCGCGGCGTGTTCGCGGTGGCCGGTCGCGTAGACGGTGACGAGGCACGCATCACCAATCATCCGTGGGTGATCTCGCGCAGCCGCACCGCGGCGATGCTCGGTTTCGACGAGCTGCACCTGATCAACGACTTCGCCGCACAGGCAATGGCGATCTCGCTGCTGCAGCCCGAGGACGTGGTCCAGGTCGGTGGCGCCGCCTGGGTGCCGGGCAAGCCGGGGCAGCCACGCAACTATGCGGTGATCGGGCCCGGTACCGGGCTCGGCGTCGGTGGCCTGATCCTGCGCCACGGCCGCTGCTACCCGCTGGAAACCGAAGGCGGCCATGTCAGCTTCCCGCCGGGAACGCCGGAGGAGATCCGCATTCTGGAGATCCTGTCCGAGCAGTTCGGCCGCGTCTCCAATGAGCGCCTGATCTGTGGCCCCGGCCTGGTCAACATCCATCGCGCGGTGTGCGAGATGGCCGGTATCGACCCGGGCCAGCTGCAGCCGGTGGACGTGACCGCCCGCGCCCTGCATGGCGATCCGCAGGCAATGCGCACCGTCGATGTGTTCTGCGCCGTGTTCGGCGCCATTGCCGGCGACCTGGTACTGACCCAGGGCGCCTGGGACGGCGTGTTCCTCACCGGTGGACTGACCCCGAAGATGCTCGATTCGCTGCAGCACTCCGGGTTCCGCCAGCGCTTCGAACACAAGGGGCGGTTCTCTTCGATCATGGCGCGGGTGCCGTCGCTGGCCGTGATGCATCCCCATGCCGGACTGCTGGGCGCCGCCGCCTATGCCGCCGATGCCGAACGTGACGCACCTGGAGTTGCCGCATGAGCCCCACCTTCCACGACGACCGCGTCGAGTTCATCCACCACGGCGATGCCGACGGCTGGATCGAAGCGGTAGCCGCCGAGATGGCGCAGACCCTCAACCACGACATCAATGAAGTGGGCCGCGCCCGCATCCTGTTGTCCGGCGGCACCACGCCAGCACCGGTCTACCAGGCGCTGGCCGAACTGGACGTGCACTGGGACCGGGTTGAAGTGAGCCTGGCCGACGAGCGCTGGCTGTCGCCGCAGGATCGCGACAGCAACGCATGGCTGGTGCGCGAGCACCTGCTCAAGCGCGCCGAGGGTGCGCATTTCGATCCGCTGGTGCGCATTGGCAAACCCCTGCCCGAATGCGTGTACACCGCCAACCTGCAGGCCCAGCACAGCCAGCCGCCGAGCCTGGTGGCACTGGGCATGGGCAACGACGGCCACACCGCCTCGCTGTTCCCCGGCTCGAAGGACCTGGCCCGCGCACTGGAAAGCACCCTGCCCTACGCCGCGCTGGATGCCACCGGCTGCCCGGGCGCGAACCAGTGGCCGCTGCGCATCACGCTGACCCCGCATGGGCTGCGCCAATGCCGCCAGCGCCTGCTGCTGCTGCGCGGCAAGCAGAAGCTGCAGGTGCTGCGCCAGGCGTTGGACAGCAACGACGCCCAGCAGTACCCGATCCTCAACGCGATCAACCTGGAAGGCGCGCGGCTGCGCGTCCACTGGGCTGATTGATGTCGGCGGCGGCGCCCTGCCGCCGCTTGCCTCTCGCCACCTTGAACGCCGGTAGCCAATGAGCCTCCATCCGCAACTGCAAGCCATCACTGAGCGTGTCATCCGCCGCAGCGCCGCCTCGCGTGCCGCCTACCTGGCCGCGATCGACGCCTCCCTGCGCGAAGGCCCGTTCCGCAGCCGCCTGAGCTGCGGCAACCTCGCCCACGGATTCGCCGCCTGTGGCGGCACCGACAAGAGCCGCCTGCGCGGCGGCGTGACGCCGAACCTGGGCATCATCACCGCCTACAACGACATGCTCTCGGCGCACCAGCCGTTCGAGACCTATCCGGAGCAGATCCGCGAGATCGCCCGCGAGCTCGGTGCTACGGCACAGGTGGCCGGCGGCGTGCCGGCGATGTGCGACGGCGTCACCCAGGGCCGTGGTGGCATGGAACTGTCGCTGTTCTCGCGCGATGTCATCGCCCAGGCCACGGCGATCGGCCTCAGCCATGACATGTTCGATACCACCGTCTACCTCGGCGTGTGCGACAAGATCGTGCCCGGCCTGCTGATCGGTGCGCTGGCCTTCGGCCACCTGCCGGCGGTGTTCGTGCCGGCCGGCCCGATGACCCCGGGCATCCCCAACAAGCAGAAGGCGGAAGTGCGCGAGCGCTATGCCGCCGGCGAAGCCACCCGCGAAGAGCTGCTGGAAGCCGAGTCCGCCTCGTACCACGGCGCCGGCACCTGCACCTTCTACGGCACCGCCAATTCCAACCAGGTGCTGCTGGAAGCGATGGGCGTGCAGTTGCCGGGCGCGTCGTTCGTCAATCCGGGCACGCCGCTGCGCGACGCGCTGACCCGCGAGGCGACCGAACGTGCACTGGACATCACCGCACTGGGCGACGACTTCCGTCCGCTGGGCCGGATCATCGACGAGCGCGCGATCATCAACGCGGTCATCGCGCTGATGGCCACCGGCGGTTCGACCAACCACACCATCCACTGGATCGCAGTGGCGCGTGCCGCCGGTATCGTGCTGACCTGGGACGATTTCGACGAACTGTCGCAGCTGATTCCGCTGCTGGCCCGCGTCTATCCGAACGGCGAGGCCGACGTGAACCGCTTCGCGGCCGCTGGCGGCCCGGCGTTCGTGTTCGGCGAGCTGATCAAGGCGGGCCTGATGCATGGCGATCTGGTCAGCGTGGCGCGCGGCGGCATGGCCGACTACGCACGCGAACCGCAGCTGCGCGATGGCCAGCTGGTCTATCTGCCGGGCCTGGAACGCAGCGCCGATGACGAGGTGGTGCGTGGCGTCGACAATCCGTTCGAGCACCAGGGCGGCCTGCGCCTGCTGCGCGGCAACCTCGGCAAGTCGCTGATCAAGCTGTCGGCGGTGAAGCCGCAGTACCGTACGATCGAAGCGCCGGCCGTGGTGGTCGATGCACCGCAGGTGCTGAACAAGCTGCACGCCGGTGGCCTGCTGCCGCAGGACTTCGTGGCGGTGGTGCGTTACCAGGGCCCGCGTGCCAACGGCATGCCCGAACTGCATTCGCTGGCGCCGCTGCTGGGCCTGCTGCAGAACCAGGGCCGGCGCGTGGCGCTGGTCACCGACGGTCGCCTGTCCGGCGCCTCGGGCAAGATTCCGGCGGCGATCCACGTGACGCCGGAAGCGGCACGCGGCGGTCCGCTGGCCAAGGTCCGCGAGGGCGACATGATCCGCCTTGATGGCGAGGCTGGCACGCTGGAAGTGCTGGTGGACGCGGCCGAATGGGCGGCACGTCCGCTGGCGCCGAACACAGCACCGGCTGCGCATGACCTGGGCCGCAACCTGTTCGCGATCAACCGTCGCGTGGTGGGTCCGGCTGATCAGGGCGCGATTTCGATTTCGTGTGGGCCGGCGGCGGCTGATGGTGGGCCGTGGGAGTACGACGCGGAATATGAGCTGGGGCACGATGCCGCGGCGGCGGCGGCGCCGCATGAGGCAAAAGACGCCTGAAGCGAAAAGCCGCGGCAGGCTTCCCGGCCTGGGCAGTAGAGCGCCCTGGCCGGGACATGCCATAAACCCATCCATGGGGGCTCGGTCGCGGCATCCATGCCGCTCACGGTCCCGGCCAGGGCGCTCTACTGCCCTTGGACAATTCCCGGCGCGTCATTTGCGCTGCGGCCACTGAATCAAGAAGAGCAAAAGGCAAGGGCAAAAGCATGGGTATCGAACAACATCAGGTGAAGGCGGCGGAGCTGTTGCATGCGGCGGGCATCCTGCCGGTGGTGACGATTCATACGCTGGACCAGGCGCGGGCGGTCAGTGCGGCGCTGCTGGAAGGTGGCTTGCCGGCGATCGAGCTGACGCTGCGTACGCCAGTGGCGATGGAAGCATTGGCGATGCTCAAGCGCGAGCTGCCGGACGTGGTGGTGGGTGCCGGTACGGTGCTGACCGTGGAGCAGATGCAGCAGTCGATCGATGCGGGTGCGGACTTCCTGGTGACCCCGGGTACGCCGCCGGCACTGGCTGATGCACTGGCCGCCGCACCGCTGCCGGTGGTGCCGGGTGCGGCCACCCCGACCGAGCTGCTGTCGCTCTACGCCCGCGGCTTCCGCGTGTGCAAGCTGTTCCCGGCCACGGCTGTGGGTGGCCTGGCAATGATCAAGGGACTGGCCGGCCCGGTGGCGGACCTGAAGCTGTGCCCGACCGGCGGCATCACCGAGAACACCGCCGCCGAATACCTCGAGCAGAAGAACGTGGTCTGCATCGGTGGTTCGTGGATGGTGCCGGGCAACTGGATCGCCAACGGCGAATGGGACAAGGTGCGCGCCAGCGCCGCAGACGCCGCCAAGATCATTCAGCGCGTACGCGGCCACTGAGCCCGACAAAGGTGCAGAGCCGAGCCCACGCTCGGCTCCGGCATCATCAGGGGTCAGAGCCCTTTCCCACCGGGAAAGGGATCCGGACCCGGGCGACGAGTGCGCAAAGCACGCGACCCGCTCCTGCTCTTCCTTCTTCAATTCCGCGGTGGACGCGCACGGAACCTGTCCGTGGCCCTGCGGGGGGATTGCGCAGGGGCGTAAGCGCCATGGATGGCGCGCCCGAGCCTCCAGGGATGGATTCACGGCGTCCCCTGCGCAATCCCTCCGCAGGGCCAACCCCACGAATCCTGCCGCACACTGCGAGGGGCTCAGCCGTTGGCCGAACCCCTTACAGCGGCCGTGCCGGATCCACCAGCCCGTACTGGCTGGCCATCCGCGCCAGCGCGATGTTGTCGTGGATCCCCATCTTCTCGAACAACCGCGCCTTGTGCGTGTTCACCGTCTTCGCACTCAGGCTCAGGCGGCGCGCGATGTCTTCCTGGCGCAGGCCCTGGGTCAGCAACAGCGCCACCTCAAGCTCGCGCGGCGACAGGTTGTCGAACGGCGAACCATTGCCTTCCACTGTCGACAGCGCCAGATTCTGCGCGATGCTGGTGCCCAGGTAACGACGACCGGCCGCCACATCACGCACCGCACGCAGCAGTTCCTGCGCATCGCAGCCCTTGCCGATGTAACCGGCCGCACCGGCTTCGAGCAGGCGCTTGGGCAGCGGGCCGTCTTCCAGTACCGACACGATCACCACGCGGGTATTGCGGTGGCTGCGGACGATGCGCTCGGTCACTTCCATGCCGCTCACGCCCGGCAGGTGCAGGTCGCACAGCACCACATCCGGCAGCAGCTGGCGGACTTCACGCAGCGCGTCTTCGCCGGTCTCGGCTTCGCCCACCACCTCGATGTCGGTTTCCCCCGACAGAATCATCTTCATACCGGTGCGGACCAGCGCGTGGTCATCCACCAGGTAGACTCGAATCGTCATTCATGTACCTCTTCGAATGCGGCCATTGCAGGTCAAGCTAGGCAGGGTGCCGATACCCTGCAAGCGCGTCCGGAATGCGGCATCGGCGATCTGCCTTGCGCATCACAGTACCGCGCGTTGTGCTTGCCCCCTGTCTTGCAGAACCTGCTGCAACGAAACAACTGATCTATCACGTAGACGTCCCTCAAGGGCCATCCACGTCAAACCCCCTGTGTTGGTGCTTCGCTGGCCTTCGCTGGCGGCGGGCCGTGACGTCGCCAAGGGTGCCGGCGACTGAACATGACCAGATAGCACCCTACCACCCAAACCAGCGCGGCACACCATCCGGCCAGGATGTCGGAGGGGTAATGCACCCCCAGATAGACCCGCGACACGCTTACCAGCAGGCTGAACGCGGGTGCCAGCATCAGTACCGGCCAGCGCCAACGGGTGTTCCAGGCGAGCAGTACCAAGGTCACGGCAAGGGTCATCGAACCCATCGCATGCCCGCTGGGGAAGCTGAACGTCGATTCCGGCGCGATCGATTCCCACAGGCTGGGGCGCTGCCGCTGGAAGAATTGCTTGCTGCCCATGTTCAGCAGCGCCGACCCTACGAAGCTGACCGCGACGAAGGTCGCCTCGCGCCAGCGCCGGTAGCCCAGCAGCACGCCGATGATCAGCACGTCGGCCGGGATCAGGAACCACTCGTAGCCCAGTTTCGAGATGAGCACGAAGAAGCGGTCCAGCCACGGCGAATGCAGGCCATGCATCTGCCACAGCAGGGGCGCGTCGAAATGGAACGATTCAAACTCGTGCACTTCATCCGCCAGGGCAACAAAGCCTGCCAACGGCAGCAGCACGCCACCGAACAACAGGACCAGGCGCCAGGCGTTGCGCGCCATCCAGTGGCGGAAGCCGGAGGCGGACTCCGGTGCGGCGAGGATCGCAGGCTTATCCGGCGCTTCGGACATACGTGTGTTCGACGTAATCGTCGATCAGGGCGACGAACTCCTGGGCGATGTTGTCGCCACGCAGGGTCACCTTCTTCTCACCATCGACGAACACCGGCGCCGCAGGCGTCTCACCCGTGCCCGGCAGCGAGATGCCGATGTTGGCGTGACGCGATTCGCCCGGCCCGTTGACGATGCAGCCCATCACCGCCAGGGTCATGTTCTCCGCCCCCGGGTGGTGGATCTTCCACAGCGGCATCTTCTCGCGCACGTGGTTCTGCACCACCTTGGCCAGCTCCTGGAAGAACTCGGAGGTGGTACGGCCGCAGCCCGGGCAGGCCGTGACCAGTGGCGTGAAGGCACGCTGGCCGGTGGTCTGCAGCAGTTCCTGGGCGACGATCACTTCCTGCGTGCGCGACTGGCCCGGCTCCGGGGTCAGCGAGATGCGGATGGTGTCACCGATGCCTTCCTGCAGCAGCACGCCCAGCGCCGCGGACGATGCCACGATGCCCTTGCTGCCGATACCGGCCTCGGTCAGGCCCAGGTGCAGGGCGAAGTCGGAGCGCTGCGCCAGGTCGCGGTACACCGCGATCAGCTCCTGCACGCCACTGACCTTGGCCGACAGCACGATGCGATCGCGCGGCAGGCCCAGCTCCACCGCCTGCTCGGCCGAATCCAGCGCCGAGCGGATCAGCGCCTCGCGCAGCACGCGGCCGGCGTCCCAGGGCTGTTCGCGCAGGTTGTTCTCGTCCATCAGCTTCGCCGCCAGGGCCTGGTCCAGCGAGCCCCAGTTGGCGCCGATGCGCACCGGCTTGTTGTAACGGATGGCGAATTCGATCAGCTGGGCGAACTGCAGATCCTTCTTCTTGCCGAAGCCGACGTTGCCCGGGTTGATGCGGTACTTGGCCAGTGCTTCGGCACATGCCGGTTCGGCGGTCAGCAGCTGGTGGCCGTTGTAGTGGAAATCGCCGATCAGCGGCACGTCGATGCCCATCATCGCCAGCTTGTCGACAATGCGCGGGATCGCCGCAGCGGCTTCCACGGTATTGACGGTCAACCGCACCATCTCCGAACCGGCACGCCACAACTCGGCCACCTGCTTCACGCTGGAGGCGACGTCGGAGGTGTCGGTGTTGGTCATCGACTGCACCACCACCGGCTTGCCTCCGCCCACGGTGACCCCGCCGATCTGGACGGCATGGGTCTGGCGGCGCGGCCAGGCAGTGGCATCGGAGGGCGGAGTCGGGCGGGTGACGGCGTCGTGCATGGGCGCATTCTACCGCCCGGCCCTGCATTCGGGGTGACTCGCATTCAGCCGGCGGCACGGCTGCGGCCGATTGTCGCAGGCACGGTCACGCGCGAACGCATACGATGAGCGTGAATGACCGGTCCCGACGCCCCGTTTCTCCGAACCCTGTGCAGCCTGCGCTGGCTTGCAGTAGGCGGCCAGGCCGCCACCATCCTGGTCGCCACCTGGGTGCTGGGGCTGCCGTTGCCGCAGCTGCCACTGTGGGCCGGCGTGGCGGTGCTGGCCCTGTTCAACATCTACACCCAGCTGCGCCCGGAAGCGGCCGACACCGCACCGCTGACTGCATTCGGCCACATCCTGGTAGACGTGATCATCCTGACCTGGATGGTCGGCTGGAGCGGTGGCATGGCCAATCCGTTCAGCTCGCTGTTCCTGATCCTGATCGCACTGGCCGCGTTCGCCCTGCCCCTGCGCTGGGCGCTGGCGGTCGCGCTGGCCTGCCTGCTCGGCTACGCCGCCAGCGGCATCTTCGGCCAGCCCCTGCCGGACGGCTATTTCCGCGCGCAGGACCTCAACCGCTGGGGCGTGGTCGCCAATTTCCTGATTTCCGCGGCGGTCGTACTGGCCTTCTCCACCCGCCTGGCGCTGGCGCTGCGCCAGCGCGAACTGGAACTCTCGGCCCTGCGCGAACGCTTCGCCCGCAACGAGGGCATCGTCGCCCTGGCCACCCATGCCGCCTCGGTGGCGCATGAACTGAACACGCCGCTGGCAACCATGACTCTGCTCGCCGACGACGTGGCCGAACGCAGTGAAGAGCCGGAAGTGCGCGAGGACATGGAAACCCTGCGCGAGCTGCTGGTGCAGTGCCGTGAGCGCGTGCTGGCGCTGGCCGCACCGGCCTCGGCCGATGCGCCCGGACGCAGCCATTCCAGCGCGCAGCAGGTGCTGGAGCAATGGCGCCTGGTGCGACCGACCATCGACCTGCACCGCAACGATGATGCGCCGCTGCGGCTGCCGCTCGACCCGGGCGTGGGCCACCTGCTGATGGTCCTGCTCAACAATGCCGCCGATGCCGGCGAACAGGCCGGCCGGCCGCGCGTGGACCTGGACCTGCGCATCGAAGGCGACGATCTGATCGGCGAAGTACGCGACTACGGCCACGGCTTCAACGCGCGCGCCGCGGTGCTGCCGGGCAAGCTGTTCGGCAGCAGCAAGAGTGAAGGCATGGGGGTCGGCCTGGCCCTGTCCCATGCCACGATCGAACGCCTCGACGGCGAGATGTGGATGCGCCCGGCCCAAGGGGCCGGCAGCCGCGTCGGCTTCCGCCTGCCGCTGGCCCCACGCGAGGAAACCCCATGAGCGCCTCAACCCTCGGCCTGCTGGTCGACGACGACGAACTGTACCTGCGCACCCTGCAGCGCAGCCTGGCCCGCAAGGGGCTTGAAACGCAGACCGCGCAGGATGCCGCCAGCGCGCTGGCACTGGCGCGCCAGCACCCACCCGCGTTCGCCCTGATCGACCTGAAGCTGGGCAGCGATTCCGGCCTGGCGCTGATCCAGCCGCTGCGTGCGCTGCGCGCGGACATGCGCATCCTGCTGGTGACCGGCTACGCCAGCATCGCCACTGCGGTGGAAGCGATCAAGCTCGGTGCGGACGATTACCTGCCCAAGCCAGCCACGGTACCGATGATCCTTCGCGCTTTGGGCGAGGAGGATGACGGCCCGGCCGACGATGGCGAAATGGAAGTGCCCGACGCGATGACACCGATCAGCCGCCTGCAGTGGGAACACATCCAGCAGGCGATGCACGAGACCGGCGGCAATGTGTCGGCAGCCGCGCGCCTGCTCGGCATGCACCGGCGCTCGCTGCAGCGCAAGCTGGCCAAGCGGCCCAGCCCGGAACGCGACCCGAGCCGCTGAGGCACCACGCCCTTCATGGTAGTGCCGGCCGCTGGCCGGCAACCAGGTGATGCTTCAATCGTTCATGAGGTCGCCGGCCAGCGGCCGGCACTACCAGAGCCTCAGCGCTTCAGCTGCGCAAGGATCTCTCGGGTCATCGGGTCGGCAACGGCCACATCCTCGCCCTGCAGCGCCGGCAGCAGGCCACTGGCCAGCTGCTTGCCCAGTTCGACACCGAACTGGTCGAAGGCGTTGATGTTCCAGATCACCGACTGCACGTACACGGCGTGTTCGTACATGGCGATCAGCGCACCCAGCGCCTGCGGGGTCAGCGCGTCGAGCAGGATCAGCGTGCTCGGGCGGCCGCCCGGGTAATCACGGTGCGGGTCGTCGCTGCCCTGGCCATTGGCCAGTGCTTCGGTCTGCGCCAGCAGGTTGGCCAGCAGGGCCTGATGATTGATCGTGTAGGGATCGTCGTTGTGCACGCAGCCGATGAAATCTGCCGGAACGATGCTGGTGCCCTGATGCAGTGCCTGGAAGAAGCTGTGCTGCACATCGGTGCCCGCGCCTCCCCACCACACCGGCACGGTATCGGTGGTGACCGGCTGGCCGTCACGCTGCACACGCTTGCCCAGGCTTTCCATCACCAGCTGCTGCAGGTAGGCCGGCAACAGCGCCAGGCGCTGGTCGTAGGTCATCACCGCATGCGTGGCATGGCCCAGCAGGTTGCGGTTCCAGATGTCGGTCAGGCCGTGCAGCACCGGCAGGTTGCGCTCCAGCGGTGCATCCAGCGCATGCGCATCCATCTGCGCAGCACCTTCCAGCAGCTGTTCAAAGCGCTCGAAGCCGATCGCCAGCGCGATCGGGAAACCGACCGCAGACCACAGCGAATAGCGGCCGCCGACCCAATCCCACATCGGCAGCACACGATCGGCGGCGATGGCAAAGGCCTTGGCGGCACGTTCCGGATTGGCACTGACCGCGTACAGGCGGTCGCTGCCCCCCAGCCAGTCGTGCAGGATCTGGCCGTTGAGCAGGGTTTCCTGGGTGCCGAAGGTCTTGGAGATCAGGATGCCGGCGGTCTTGGCAGGATCCAGTGTGGCCAGCGTACGCTGCATGGCCGCGCCGTCCACGTTCGAGACGAAATGCACGCGCAGGCGCGCACCGCTGACCGGACGCAGTGCGTCGGCGACCAGGCGCGGGCCAAGGTCGGAACCACCGATGCCGACACTGACTACATCGGTCACGCCACTGTCTTCCAGCGCGCGCACCAGCACGCCCATGCGCTGGCGGATCTCGCGCGCGGTGGCATAGGCCTCGGCCGCCACCGGCGCATCGACCACGTCGCCGCGCAGTGCGGTGTGCAGCGCGGCGCGACCTTCGGTCAGATTGACCTGCTCGCCACGGAACAGGCGGGTGATGGCACCACCGACATCACGGTCGGCAGCCAGCGCCAGCAATGCCTGCAACGCCGCGGCATCGTATTTCTGCCGGGCGAAGTTGACGTACAACGGACCGACCCGCAGCGCCAGGTCCTGCACGCGGCCGGGTTCGGCGGCGAGCAGGCCGGGGATGCTTGCGCCCTTCAGGCGCTGGGCGTGGGAATGCAGCGAGTCGAATCCGTTGTTCGTTGTCATGCGGCCTGGGTCGGGATCGTGTCGTTGGTGTGGGTGATCTGGTTCTTGCCATCAACGTACACCAGCTTCGGCTTGAAGCTGTCGGCTTCCTGCTCGGTCATGCTGGCGAACGCGGCAATGATGATGATGTCACCGACCTGCACGTGGCGCGCGGCGCCACCGTTGAGCGAGACAACGCCGCTGCCGGCTTCGGCGCGGATGGCATAGGTCGAGAAGCGCGCACCGTTGGTCACGTCCCAGATGTGCACCTGCTCGAACTCGCGGATGCCGGTGGCAGCCAGCAGGTTGTCATCGATGGCGATCGAGCCTTCGTAGTTCAGCTCGGAATGGGTGACGGTGGCGCGGTGGATCTTGGTCTTGAGCAGGGACAGGTGCATGGGGGCGCTGCAACGGCAAAGGAAAGAGCGGATTCTAGCACCCGCTTGGCCGTCGTCAGGGGCCTGCGGCAGGACGCTGAAGGCCGTTCAGGCGCCCTCGCCCGGCGGCGGCACCGTGGCATGGACGGCACCGCCCTGCAGTGACAGCCTGAACACCGTATGGAAGGCCAGCCCGGAGGCCAGGCCCAGGCCCCCTGCAGCCAACACCGTCAGCCCATAGCTGATCACATCGAATGTATCCACATAGCGCAGGCGCTGCAGCAGCGGCCCATGGATCGCGCCCGGCCAGTCATGGATGGCCATGGCCAGCGCGCCCAGAGCAGCCCCTGCAAGCACGAAGCGGGTCCGGCGCAGGAGCCGCCGAGATCGCGGGAGCAGCGCCATCGGCAGGAACACCGCGATGGCGCTGCAGACGCCCAGCCCGAACATCAGTCCACCGCCGGTGAGCGCGGGCATCGGCGTGCGCCTGAATTCGAGCGCGAACAACAGGCCGCCAAACAGCTGCGCCGGCAGCATGCCGGCAGCCAGCACGGCCAGGATCAACGCCTGCGCAAGCCGACCAGCGTCAGTGGAGGGTGTCTTCATTGCCGTTCTCCCGTCCATGGGGAGGTGCGAGGCGCCCATTGTGGGCGCCCCCGGGGCCGCATGCGGCTCAGAACTCCAGGTTGTCGATCAGGCGGGTGGAGCCCAGGCGCGCGGCGATCAGCGCTACGCGGCCACCGCCATCGAACGTCGGCTCGGCCAGCTCCGGGGTGCGCAGCACCGCATAGTCGACCTGGAAACCGGCCGCCTGCAATGCCGCCGTGGCGTCGGCCTCGATGCGATCACGCGCCTGCCCGGCCACGTAGCCTTCGCGCATGCCCAGCAGAGTGCGGTGGATGGTGGTCGCGACCGGGCGCTGTTCGGCGCTCAGGTACTGGTTGCGCGAACTCTTGGCCAGGCCATCCTCGTCGCGCACGATGTCAGCACCGACGATCTGGATCGGGAACGACAGCTCAGCCACCATCTGCCGGATCACCGCCAGCTGCTGGTAGTCCTTGCGGCCGAACACGGCCACGTCCGGCTGCACCTGCAGGAACAGGCGCGCCACCACCGTGCAGACGCCATCGAAGTGGCCCGGGCGGCTGGCACCTTCCAGCACCTCGCTCACGCCGGGCGCGTGCATCTGCGTGGTCTTGTCCACGCCCAGCGGGTACATGGCCTCGACGCTGGGCAGCCACACCGCATCGCAGCCGACCTGCTCAAGCCCGGCCACGTCGGCCTCGGGCGTACGCGGATAGCGACTGAAATCCTCGTTCGGCCCGAACTGGGTCGGGTTGACGAAGATGCTTGCCACCACCCTGTCGGCGTACTGGCGGGCCAGGGTCACCAGCGAATGATGGCCACCGTGAAGGTTGCCCATGGTGGGCACCAGCGCCACGCGCAGGCCCTCGCGCTTCCAGTGGGCGATCTGCTCGCGCAATGCGCCGAGCTCGTTGAAGGTCTGGATCATGAGGCGTAAGCGTGCTGTTCGTCGGGGAAGCTGCCGTCGCGCACGGCGTCGGCGTAGGCGCGGGTGGCACCGGCCACCGAACCGCCTTCGGCAAGGAAATCCTTGACGAACTTGGGGCGGCGATGGCCACTGTCCAGGCCGAGGAAATCGTGCAGCACCAGCACCTGGCCGTCGCACTGCGGGCCGGCACCGATGCCGATGGTCGGCACCTCCACCGCAGCGGTCACCTCGGCGGCAACCGGGGTCGGCACGCACTCAAGCACCATGATGCTGGCGCCGGCAGCGGCCACGGCCCTGGCATCTTCCACCAGCTGGCGCGCGGCATCGCCGCGGCCCTGGATCTTGAAGCCGCCCAGGCGCAGCACCGACTGCGGGGTCAGGCCCAGATGCGCACAGACCGGAATCTCACGCTCAACCAGGTAGCGGATGATGTCGACCTTGAAGCCGGCACCTTCGATCTTGACCATCTCGGCACCGGCCTGCAGCAGCTGCAGCGAAGCATCCAGCGCGCGCTCCGGAGTGGCATCGGCACCGAACGGCAGGTCGGCCACCAGCAGCGCGCGCTGCAGCACACGGGCCACGGCGCGGGTGTGGTAGACCATGTCGGCCACGGTCACCGGCAGGGTCGAATCATGGCCCTGCACGACCATGCCCAGCGAATCGCCGATCAGGATCAGGTCGACGCCATTGGCATCGAAGGTGCGGGCAAAGCCAGCGTCGTAGGCGGTCAACATGACCAGCTTCTGGCCATTGCGCTTGGCCTCGGCCAGGGCGGGAACGGTCCAGGGCTTGCTGTCTGCGTGGGTGCTCATGTGCTGATAACCGGGGGAGATAACCCAGGCATTATCACCCTATCGGCGCGATCCCGCAGGCATCCACCCGCATCACTGCATCCCGCACGCGGCCATGGCCGGGGATGGCCAGATCCGGCGCGATTTCGGCCAGCGGCACCAGCACGAAGGCACGCTCGTGCATGTAGGGGTGTGGCACCTGCAGGCCGGGCTGGTCGAGCACCTGTGCGCCATACAGCAGCAGGTCCAGGTCCAGCGCGCGCGGCCCCCAGTGCACCGCCGCATCACGCACGCGGCCAAAGCCCTGCTCCAGCGCCAGCATCGCCTGCAGCAGTTCATCGGCTGCCAGTGACGTTTCGACTGCGGCCACCGCGTTGACGAACGGTGGCTGGTCTTCATTGCCCCAGGCCGGCGTTGCGTACAGGCGCGAGGCCTGCAGCACGCGGGTCCCGGGCAGGCCGTCCAGCGCAGTGATCGCCGCGCCGACAGTCGTGGCCGCATCGCCGAGGTTGGCGCCGAGGCCGATCCACGCTGGCGTCATTGCTTATTCGCCAGCTGCACCGGCCGAGGCACCCGGGCGGCGACGACGACGGCGACGCTTGCGCGGTGCTCCGTTCTCGTCATCGCCCTCTTCGCTGTGCATCGCGTCCAGCGACGATTCCAGCTCGCGGCCGGACTGGGCCTGTGCCTCGCGCCAGAATTCAACATCGGCAGCGTGCTCGGCCGAGGCCACCTGGCGCAGGCTGAGGAAGTCGAACGCGGCGCGGAAGCGCGGATGGGTGAGCGTGCGGAACACGCGCTTGCGCTGGCGCGAGCTGAAACGCGACTGCAGCAGCCAGATTTCCTGCATCGGCAGCGAGAAGCGGCGCGGCAGCGCGATGGTGCTCAGCTGCTGCACGGTGACACGGTCGGCCGCACGACGCTGCGCTTCTTCCGGCGCCACGCCCTGCTTGAGCAGGGTCGCCTGGGCGCGGCAGAACGCCGGCCACAGCAGCAGCGCGAACAGGAACGCCGGCGAGACCGGCTCGTCGTTGGCCACGCGGGCATCGGTATTGGCCAGGCCCTCGACCAGCATGCGGCGCAGCGCGCCGGTGCGGTTGGATTTCAACGCCCTGGCGCTTTCCGGGAACAGCACGTCGAGCAGACCGTAGCGCTCCAGGCCTTCGAAGCTGGCCACGCCGTGCCCGGACAGGAACAGCTTCAGCACTTCCTCGAACAGGCGTGCCGGCGCGGCTTCGTTGAGCAGGCCAGCCAGCTGCGGGATCGGCGCGGCGGTGCCCTCTTCGATCTGGAAGCCGAGCTTGGCCGCCAGGCGCACGGCGCGCAGCATGCGCACCGGGTCTTCCTGGTAGCGCTGTACCGGGTCGCCGATGAGCTTCATCAGGCGCGCCTGCACGTCTTCGAAGCCACCGGTGTAGTCACGCACCGAGAAGTCCTCGATGGCGTAGTACAGGGCGTTGCAGGTGAAGTCGCGGCGGACGGCGTCGTCTTCGATGGTGCCGTACACGTTGTCGCGTACAAGCATGCCGTTTTCCATCTCGCGGTCGCCACTGCCGTCATCGCTGTTGGCGCGGAAGGTGGCGACTTCGATGATCTCGCGGCCGAACACAACGTGGGCGAGGCGGAAACGGCGGCCGATCAGGCGGCAGTTGCGGAACAGCTGCTTGACCTGTTCGGGCGTGGCGTCGGTGGCCACGTCGAAATCCTTGGGTTGGCCATTGACCAGCAGGTCGCGCACCGCGCCGCCGACAAGGTAGGCGCCGAAGCCGGCATCGCGCAGGCGATAAAGCACGCGCAGGGCGTTCGGGCTGATGTCCTTGCGGGAGATCGTGTGCTGGTCGCGCGGGATGACGCGCAGGCTGAACGGTGATGTAGCAGAGGAAATGATGTTGGCGCTTCCGGTTGAAGTTTCGGGATTGCCCAATGGCATCGAGGTGCATATACTAGCGCTCCTGCCTCGGCAGCGACACAGTTACGCTCCCTTCGTCTAGTGGTTAGGACGTGGCCCTCTCAAGGCTAAAACAGGGGTTCGAGTCCCCTAGGGAGCGCCAGTCGCCGCAGCAGGAACCGAAAAAGCCCGCCTTGTGCGGGCTTTTCTGTTTTCCGGGATTGCAGTGGTTGCGGTCGGGTTGGTCGCTTTGGCGCCTCCCTGCAATCGGCTTGAGCCGGTGGGGTCACCCAGGGCAGGACACGCCGTAAACCCATCCATGGGGGCTCGATGGCGCCATCCATGGCGCGAACGTTCCTGCCCTGGGTGACCCCACCGGCTCTGGAAGTTTCCCGCCAGCTGCGGCAACAACCGACCAGCGCTTCGCCGCATCCGCACGCACCATGAAACTGTCAGGAGGGGGCAGGCCGCCCTCTCCAGGACCGTTGGCGCCATGGGTTGGGCGCATGCGCCCGACGGGTTGGGCGGGAGCCCAACCCCGGTCTTGCCGTGTGCGCAGGACAGCGCACGTGAGCAAGGCGCCATCGAGCCCCCATGGGTGAGGGCGCTTCGTTTGCGAAGCACTGCTTCGCAAGGGCCCGAACGCACAGCCGCCAGCGGCTGGGCCGGACCGCGGAGCGGGTTTACGGCGTGTCCTGGATCGGCGGACCTGCCGCCTCCCCGCAGAACAGGGAGGCGCTGAAACACAGGCCAGCCGTCAGCCTTCCATCTGCTCCAGCTCCTTGCCCTTGGTCTCGCGCACGTAGCGGACCACGAAGAAGATCGAGAGGATGGCCGCCACCGTGTAGATGCCATAGGCGCCGGCCAGGCCGATGCCGGCCAGCAGCATCGGGAAGGTCACGGTGATCGCGAAATTCGACGTCCACTGCGCCGCACCGGCAACAGCCAACGCCGGGCCGCGGATCTGGTTGGGGAACATCTCGCCCAGCATCACCCACATCACCGGGCCCCAGGACATGTTGAAGAACACCACGTAGACATTGGCCGCGACCAGCGCCAGCCGGCCCATGCCGTCGGACAGCTGCAGGCGACCGTCGGCCAGGCTTCCACTGGCGAACGCGACCACCATCAGCACCAGCGCCACCGACATGCCGACCGAGCCGATCCACAGCAACGGCTTGCGACCGATGCGGTCGATCAACAGCACCGTCAGCAGGCAGGCACCGATGCTCAGCCCACCGGACAGCACGTTGATCAACAGCGCGTCGCTTTCCGAAAAGCCGACCGCCTGCCACAGCACTGCGCCGTAGTAGAACACCACGTTGATGCCGACCAGCTGCTGGAACATGGCCAGGCCAATACCCACCCACAGGATCGGCCGCAGCTTGCCGCTGACCGTGTCGCGCAGGTCGCTGAAGCGCGGCTTGTGCTGGTCCTGGGCCAGGCTGGTTTCGATCTCGGCCTGCTTGGCCGCCGCCACGGTATCGCCGTACAGCCGCGAGAGCACCGCCCTCGCCTGCTGCTGGCGCCCCTTCAGGACCAGGAAGCGCGGGCTTTCCGGAATCACCAGCAACAACAGCAGGAACAGCCCCGACGGCAGCGCCTGCATCCAGAACATCCAGCGCCAGGCCTCATGACCCAGCCACAACGGCTCGGTCGACGCCCCGGCGGCGCGGGCCAGCAGGTAGTTGCTGAGGAACGCCGCGAACAGGCCGCAGATGATCGCCATCTGCTGCACTGTGGCCAGGCGCCCGCGATAGCGCGCCGAGGCCACCTCGGCGATGTAGGCCGGCGACATCACGCTGGCCGCCCCTACTGCAAAGCCGCCCAGCACGCGGGCCGCGATGAACAGCCAGGAGGCGTGGGCTGCACCGGCACCCAGCGCCGAGACCAGGAACATCAGCGCCGAGGCGATCAGCACGCCGCGGCGTCCCAGGCGGTCGCCCAGCCAACCGGCCAGGAACGCACCGATCGCACAGCCCAGCAGCATCGAGGCGACTTCGAAACCGAGCGCCGCCTCGCTGGAGTTGAAGGCCTGGCGCAGGCCATCGACCGTGCCATTGATGACACCACTGTCGAAGCCGAACAGGAATCCACCGAGTGTGGCCACGCAGCTGATCAAGACGATGAATGCAGTGTTCTCACCGCCATGGAGTGCGATGCTGGGCTGGGCTGGTGACATTGACGATCCTGCTGGGAAGGGGCCCGGCCACCCGACGCAGCCGGCTGACCCGCAGCGTCGCACAGGCCCCGCCCTGCCGCCAATGACTGCCACGGCCGCGCCTGCCAGACGCCCGATTTCCGCCCCGCGCCGACAGCGGGGGCCAACCTGTTCTAGAATTGGCGGGTTCAGGAATCGATCCACCCCCAGCCCATGCCCTTTGTCGTCACCGAAAACTGCATCAAGTGCAAACACACCGATTGCGTGGAAGTGTGCCCCGTGGATTGCTTCCACGAAGGCCCGAACTTCCTGGTGATCGACCCGGATGAGTGCATCGACTGCACCCTCTGCGAGCCGGAGTGCCCGGTCAACGCGATCTTCCCGGAGGACGATGTCCCCGCCGGCCAGGAAGGCTTCGTCGCCCTCAACGCCGAGCTGGCGAAGGAGTGGCCGGTGCTGACCGTGCGCAAGGACCCGCCCGCCGACGCCGGCGAATGGGATGGCAAGCCGGACAAGCTGAAGCTGCTGGAGCGCTGAGAAGCGCCCACGGCGGCAACGAAAAGGGCGCCCACGGGCGCCCTTTTCTGTTTTCCGGTGAACGCCAACCGCAAGATCCGGCATGCCAGCCTTGCGATCCGGTATGCCAACCTCGCGATACGGCATGCCAACCTTGCGATCCGGTAGGTGCCAACCTTGGTTGGCACAGAAGCGCCGACCAAGGTCAGCCTCTACCAGAGGCAGCCCTTACTGGGCCAGCTTCGCCTTCAGCGCAGCGATCAGCTTCACCGGCGCTTCGGCGGTGGCCGGCAGGCCACGCGGGTCGACCGCGGAGATGTAGGCGCCGGCATCGACGGCGACCACGCGGACCAGGAAGTTGCTGCCTTCGTAGGCCACGTCATACGAGCCGAGCAGCTGGGCGCGGCTGGCGATGGTCACGCCCTCCACGCCTTCCAGCGCGGTACCGACCTTTGCGAAGGCTTCATCCTTGCCACCAGCGATGGTGAAACCGGTATTGCCAACGGCCGGAGCCGCAGCCGCCGGCGCTGCCGGCTTGGTGGCCGACACCAGCGCCGGCACCTTGTTGTCACCGGTGGTGGCCGGCAGGTTGAGGTCCGGCGGCACTTCCAGCGGACGCATTTCCGGGGCCAGGGCATAGTCGCCCTTGACGCCACGCTTGAAGCAGCCGGTGGTGCCGGCGGCAACGGCCACCGCAAGCAGGGCGTAGGACAGCACGCGGACAGTGGAAACGGATTGACGCATGTGAATCTCCTGGGTCAGACCAAGACGAAAGGTCAGTGGCTGGAAAGGGCTTCAAGGGCGGCGATGTCGCCGGCAAGATGGTCGGCGGCCGCGTGGTGCGGCGCCGACAGCGGCAGCAGCGGCAGGCGCAGGTCATGGCCGATGCCGATACGGCGCAGCAGCGCCTTGACCGGAATCGGGTTCGGTTCAACACCGCAGAAATCATGGAACGGCTGCAGGCGCGCATCCCAGGACTCGGTGGCTTCGTGGTCATGGGCGGCGGCCAGCTCGCACATGCGGCGGTAGGCGCCGGGCAGCACGTTGGAGCCGACCGAGATCAGGCCGTCGATACCGGCTCGGATCGAACGCGCAGCCGTACCGTCGTCGCCGCTGAGCACGGCGAACTGCGGGCTGCGCAGTGCGAGCAGCGCCTGCACCCGGCCGGTGTCGCCCACCGCCTCCTTGATGCCGACGATGTTGGGGTGGCTGGCCAGTTCGGCCACGGTCTCCGGCTGCATGTCGCAACCGGTACGGCCGGGCACGTTGTACAGCACGACCGGCAACCCGCCCTGGTCGGCGACCGCACGATAATGGGCAATCAGGCCGGCCTGGGTCGGCCTCACGTAAGGCGGGGTGACCACCAGTGCATGGCTGGCGCCAAGCGCGGCCGCACGACGGGTCTGTTCGATGGTTTTGGCGGTACCGGACAGGCCGGTGCCGGCCATGACCGGGATGCGGCCGCCAATGCGTTCGACCGCGCTGGCCAGCAGCAGGTCGTACTCGGCATCGGTGAGGGTTGCCGCTTCGCCGGTCGAGCCGGCAACGACAACGCCATGGACGCCACCTTCCAGTTGCAGGTGCAGCAGGCGCTGCCAACCGTCGGGATCGAGAGCGCCGTCGGCCCGGAACGGGGTCGCCAGCGCGGTGATGAGGCCGGAAAGGGACAAGGACGTGCTGCTCTTGGCTGGAAAGGGAAAACGCCCGCCACGAAAGGCCGGGGGCGACCTGAATGTTACTTGCGGCGCGAAAGCACGGGCAAGTATGCTGGACACCGGTGGATCCCCGCCTCTGGCGGGCATTCAGACTAACGCATGCATTACCCGGAATCGCCTTGACCGACACCACCCCGCGCCCCGCGCCGAGCGAAAACCACCTCCTGATCAACGCCTATACGACGCATCCGGAGTCCCCCCTGCTGTCCGTCACCCGCCGCATCGCCGACAGCGGCTGCAATCTGGTGGACGCACGCCTGGCCACGGTCGGCCGCGATGTCTCGGTCACCGCCCTGGCCACCGGCTCCTGGGACTCGGTGGCCAAGCTCGAGGCGATGCTGACCCGGCTGGAGCGCGAGGAAGGCCTGAAGCTGGTCTGGTACCGCACCGCCGCCAAGCAGGCGCAGTCCAACCTGCTGCCGTACATTGTCGAAGTGATCGCCGCCGACAAGCCGGGCATCCTGTTCCAGCTGGCCGATTTCTTCGACCGCCAGGGCATCACCATCGAGAACCTGCAGAGCACGCGCTACCGCGCCATGCAGACCGGTGCGGAAATGTTCAGTGCACAGGTCACCATCGGCGTGCCGGCCAACATGCACATCGCCGCGCTGCGCGACGATTTCCTTGAGTTCTGCGACCACCTGAACCTGGACGCGATCATGGACCCGATGAAATTCTGATTGGGAGTGCGGATTTTTCGCGCGCCTCTCACGGGCGCGTGGCGTTTCATGCAATTGTCGTAGAAACAACCCAGGCTCGACAGAAGGACCTCATGAACAACGGCGATACCCTGGACAGCACCACCCTCTCCCTGCCGCTGGCGCTGTCCGGTGGCGACCAGGCCACTCTCGGCGACTATGCCGGCCAGTGGCTGGTGCTGTACTTCTACCCCAAGGACAGCACTCCCGGCTGCACCACCGAAGGCATCGACTTCAACGCCCTGCTGCCGAAGTTCAAGAAGGCCGGCGCGGTCGTGCTCGGCGTCTCTCGCGACTCGGTGAAGTCGCACGACAACTTCTGTGCCAGGCAGGGCTTCAACTTCCCGCTGGTCAGCGATGGCGACGAAGCGCTGTGCAGCGCCTTCGACGTGATCAGGATGAAGAACATGTACGGCAAGCAGGTACGTGGCATCGAACGCAGCACCTTCCTGATTTCCCCCGACAGCCGCATCGTGCAGTCCTGGCGCAAGGTCAAGGTTGCCGGCCATGCCGATGCCGTTCTCGCCGAACTGAAGGCCTCCCAGTCCAAGTGAGTCCCACTGCCTACTGTGTCTGCCATCACCCTGCCCCGCAGCAGGCCGTGGTGGTTTTCCCCTGTCCGTAACCAGGAATCGACGATGACCCGAGGCAAGCGCATCTACGTGCTGGATACCAACGTGCTGATGCACGATCCGACCGCGCTGTTCAAATTCGAGGAGCACGACATCTACCTGCCCATGCAGGTGATCGAGGAGCTGGACAACGGCAAGAAGGGCACCTCCGAAGCGAGCCGCAACGCCCGCCAGGTGAGCCGCTTCCTCAACGAGCTGGTGCAGGAATCCGGCCTGGACAACCTGGCCGACGGCATTCCGCTGCAGCGCCCCAACGGCCTGCAGCTGCGCGGCAAGCAGAGCGCCGGCAAGCTGCGCTTCCAGACCAGCCACTTCGACGCGGGCAAGAGCTTTGGAAAGGTCATTCCCGACAATGCCATCCTTGGCGCGATCCTGGCGCTGAAGGAAGAAACGCCGGACCTGCCGGTGGTGTTCGTTTCCAAGGACATCAACCTGCGGATCAAGGCCGCCATCGCCGGCATCGTGTCCGAGGACTACGAAAACGACCGCGCGCTGGACGATTTCAGCCTGCTCTACACCGGCGCCACCGAGCTGCCGGAAGACTTCTGGAAGCGCCACGGTGACGACCTGCGCAGCTGGAGCGACAAGGGCCGCAGCCATTACGAAATCCAGGCGCAGGACGGCGAGGAGTGGTACCCGAACCAGTACGTCTACCTGCCCGGCGAAGACGAAGTCGAACTGCGCGTCAGCCGCGTGGTCGGCGACGGCAAGGTAGTGCTGTCGCTGGTCGATGATTTCCGCCACGGCAGCCACGCCGTGTGGGGTATCAGCGCGCGCAACCGCGAGCAGAACTTCGCGCTCAACGCACTGATGGATCCGGAGATCGACTTCGTCACCCTGCTGGGTACCGCCGGTACCGGCAAGACCCTGCTGGCACTGGCCGCCGGCCTGGCGCAGACGATGGACCAGCAGCGCTACCGCGAGATCATCATGACCCGCGCCACGGTCAGCGTCGGCGAGGACATCGGTTTCCTGCCGGGCACCGAGGAGGAGAAGATGACGCCGTGGATGGGCGCGCTGACCGACAACCTGGAAGTGCTCACGCACAACCAGGAAGGCGGCACCTGGGGCCGCCAGGCCACCAACGACCTGCTGGCCAGCCGCATCAAGATCCGCTCGATGAACTTCATGCGCGGCCGTACCTTCCTGTCGCGCTACCTGATCCTGGACGAGGCGCAGAACCTCACCCCGAAGCAGATGAAGACGCTGATCACTCGTGCCGGCCCCGGCACCAAGATCGTCTGCCTGGGCAACGTCGAGCAGATCGACACCCCGTACCTGACCGAGACCACCTCGGGCCTGACCTACGCGGTGGATCGTTTCAAGAACTGGCCGCATAGTGCGCACATCACCCTGCGCCGAGGCGAACGCTCGCGCCTGGCCGATTACGCTTCGGAGGTGTTGTGAACCGCTGCACCCGCCTGCTGCTGCCCACGGCTGCGATCACCCTCGCAGCCGTGCTCGGTGCCTGCACCACCACGCGCGGCCCGGCCAGTGTGCCGACCGCCGAGCGCACCGGGCAGTCCTGGGTGGTCACCCGCCCGATCATCGCCGCGCAGGTGCTCGACACCTGCTCGCGCGCCAGTCCCGGCCGCGAGGCCGGGCGGGTCAGCGGCTACTGGGCTCCCAGCCGGCAGCAGATCGATCAGCTGGAAGCACAGCTGTCGTCGCTGGAGGCACAGGTACCAAAAGTGCTGGACTTCGACCGCCAGTACGTCGGCATCGAAAGCGCCGGCAAGCGGCTGATCTACGTCAACGCCTTCCACCTGCCCGACGACAGCGGCATCAATCCGGCACGCGAAGCGATCCGCGTCTGTGACGGCGGCACGCAGTTCTGGGGCGCGGTGTTCGACCCGGCCAGCAACACCTTCAGCGAGCTGCAGTTCAACGGCGGCTTCGGCGGGCCCTGAGGGGCCCCGCCGATGGGAATACGCCTGCCCACCTGGGTCTGGATCGGCGCGGTCGCGCTCTCGTGCGTGGCCGGCATGGTCAACGTGGTTGGTTTCCTTGGTTTCGAGCACCAGGCGGTCAGCCACATGACCGGCAGCACCAGCCAGCTCGGCATGGCACTGGCCCAGGGTGACTGGCGCGCGGTCGGCCACTTGTGGGGACTGCTGATCGCGTTCTCGCTGGGCGCGATGCTCAGCGGCCTGCTGATCCAGGACAGCACCCTGCAGCTGGGCCGACGCTACGGCGTGGCGCTGGCACTGGAATCGGCGCTGCTGCTGGTCGCCATTCCACTGTTCGAACAACACCAGATCTGGGGCGCGCTGGCCGCCGCCATGGCCTGCGGCCTGCAGAACGCGATGGCCACCACCTTCAGTGGCGCGGTGGTGCGCACCACCCACCTCAGCGGCATGTTCACCGACCTCGGCATCGGCCTGGGCCACCTGCTGCGCGGGTTGCCGCTGCAGGTACGACGGCTGACCCTCAGCGGCCTGATCATCAGCGGCTTCCTCGCCGGCGGCATCATCGGCGCCTGGCTGTTCATGCGCTGGCAGTACGACGCCCTGCTCGCCCCGGCCCTGCTGACCGGCCTGACCGGGCTGGGTTATGTGCTGTACCAGCAGTGGGCGCGTTGGCGGCATTGAATCAAGGACATCCACGCATGGCGTGGATCTACCTTCCCCTCCGGGACCACGGCACAATCAACTGATGAGCCCGACCACCCCCGTTTCCGCCCTCACCATCGCCGGCTCCGACTCCGGCGGTGGCGCCGGCATCCAGGCCGACCTGAAGGCCTTCGCCGCGCACCGCGTGCATGGCCTCTCGGCGATCGCTGCACTGACCGCGCAGAACACCCGTGGCGTCATCGCCGTGCACGTGCCCCCCATCGAGTTCCTCCGCGCGCAGCTGGATGCCTGCTTCGACGACTTCGACATCCATGCGGTGAAGCTGGGGATGCTGGCCAACGCCGAAGTGATCCATGCCGTCGCTGATGCACTCGAAAAGCATCGCCCGCCACACGTGGTACTGGACCCGGTGATGGTCGCCACCAGTGGGGCACGCCTGCTGGAAGACAGCGCATTGCAGGCCATGCGTGAGCGCCTGATCCCGCTGGCCACGCTGATCACCCCCAATACGCCGGAAGCAGAACTGCTGGTCGGCCGGAAGATCAGCAACGGCGAAGACGCAGAACAGGCCGCCTCGGCCCTGCTCGACCTCGGTGCCGGCGCAGTGCTGCTCAAGGGTGGCCACCTGCATGAGGGCAATCGCGTGATCGATCGCTACTTCGACGGCGTCAGCAGCGAAGAATTCATCCACGCGCGCCTGCCACTGGACGCACATGGCACCGGCTGCACGCTGGCCTCGGCCATCGCCGCGCAGCTGTGCAATGGCCTGAGCCTGGCCAATGCCTGCGAAGCCGGTATCGACTACGTTGCACGCGGCCTGCAGCAGGGCTATGCCCCCGGCCGCAGCGAGGTGCTGGTGCTGGATCACTTCGGCGCGGCACCCCACGCATGAGCCTGACGCCGAGCGTCCTTGCCGTGCAGTGCGACGACGGCCATCGCTACGAGGTGATCGCCTGCGTGCCCGCACAGCCCATCGCACGCCTGCTGTGGCTGCCGGCACTGGGCGTGGCGGCGCGCCACTACCTGCCACTGGCTTTGGCGCTGGCGGCGAAGGGCGTGGCGGTCTACCTGCATGAGTGGCGAGGCAATGGCAGCAGTTCGCTGCGCCCGTCACGCACGCAGGACTGGGGCTATCGCGAGGTACTCGAACAGGATCTGCCGACCAGCCAGACCGTCCTGGCCGCAGCAGATGACGACGGCGACGCCCTGCCCTGGATCATCGGCGGCCATAGCCTGGGCGGGCAGCTGGCCTGCGTGCATGCCGGCCGCAACCCGCAGCACTTCAACCGGCTGTGGCTGGCCGCCAGCGGCTCACCGTTCTGGCGCGGATTCCCACCACCGCGTGGCTGGCTGCTGCCGCTGGTCTACCGCTTCCTGCCGTGGATCGCACAGCGCCAGGGCGTGCTGCATGGCCGTCGCCTCGGCTTCGGTGGCACCGAAGCGCGCGGGCTGATCGCCGACTGGGCGCGCGTCGGCCTGAACAACCATTACGCCGCCGTCGGCATGGACGAAGACCTCGATGCGCAGATGGCGCGTGTGCATGGCAGCGCACAGGCGGTGCTGATGGAGCACGACTGGTTGGCCCCCACCGGATCGATGCAGACGCTGCTGGCGAAGCTGCCGAATGTGGACGCGCAGCTGCGCGTGCTGTCCGCGCAGGAACTGGGCACGCGCGCCGATCATTTCGCGTGGCTGAAGGCCCCTGATGCCGTGGCTGACAGCTTTTTCATTCAGTTGGATGAAAATTTTCACAAAACTGTTGACGGTACGCGCCGACATCCGCATAATTCCGCTCCTGTCGCAGGGCGCCCGTAGCTCAGTTGGATAGAGTACCTGGCTACGAACCAGGCGGTCGGGAGTTCGAATCTCTCCGGGCGCACCACTCGACAGGTTTCCAGCATCCGCCGCTGGAAATGCAGTAAAATTTGATTGTGTACCGCGCGCCCGTAGCTCAGTTGGATAGAGTACCTGGCTACGAACCAGGCGGTCGGGAGTTCGAATCTCTCCGGGCGCACCATACACAGTCAGCACAACAAGTTCATGTAATTGGCGCCCGTAGCTCAGTTGGATAGAGTACCTGGCTACGAACCAGGCGGTCGGGAGTTCGAATCTCTCCGGGCGCACCATTACACCGAAACAGCAGGCCTCGGCCTGCTGTTTTTTTATGTGTGTTTTTCGGCAGGGCTGCGCCCTGCCCCCTGGTAGTGCCGGCCGCTGGCGGGCAACCTCAACGGCCACGGCAAAAGCTGGCATTCCGTGGGATGGCGGGGCGGTGTCGGAGTGCGGGGACGCCGCAAGTACGTCCATGTAGGCTTGGCAGCCGCATCCATGCGGCTGACACCCCGCACTCCGACACCGCCCCGCCTCTGACAGATTTCCGCGATCTGATGGATTCACGCCATGCGTGGATGAATCTCCATCGAGTTCGAACATTTCGACAATTGATCGAAGAGCATCCACGCATGGCGTGGATCTACCGTGTCGACCAAGATCGACACCTACCAGAGCAGTACGCCGTTCCGACAGATCGCGGAAAACTGTCGAAGGCGGGGTGGGTCCGGTTGCGGGAGTGTCCGCGGCATGGATGCCGCGGCCAAGCCCCCAAGGACCGGTTTACGGCGTCTCCCGCAACCGGACCCACCCCGCCATCCCTCAGGAAACCAGCTTCTGCTGTTGCAGTTGCTGTTGCTGTTGCTGTTGCTGTTGCTCTGGATCGTAGCGGGTGCAGGGCGCAGCCCTGCCGTACACCTACCCCCTGGCCATTGCCTGCCACCACTGCGACAGCAGCTCCGGCCTGCGCAGGCGCTCGCGCCACCAGCGCAGTGCGGCGCCATCCTCTCCGGTGCGCCAGGCCAGCCAGAAGGTCTCTTCCGGCTTGTGTTCCTCCACCTCGCGGATCACCAGCTGGCCGCGCGCCACCGCAGCGCGTGCGCACGGCTCGGGCAGGAAGCCGAATCCCACGCCTTCGCACTGCAACTTCAATTTGCTGGCCATGTCCGGCACCGTCAGCATCTCCTGCCCCATCAACAAGCCGACCGTGCGCGGCAGCAGCCTGCGCGCGGAATCAGAGACCGCGATCGCGCAGTGCTCGACCAGCTGCTCGCGACCCAGCACACCCGGCACTGCGGCCAACGGATGACCGGGCGCGACCGCGAACACGAACTCCACCGTGCCCAGCGGCTCGACCACGTAACCACCGCCACTGGGGCCCTCGCCCGGCGCGCCGACCAGCAGGTCGGCACGGCGGTCCAGCAGGGCCTCCCAAGTGCCGGACAGGGCCTCGCCGATCAATCGCAGCCGGGTCGGTGCCTCGGCCTCGCGAAACGCGGCGATGTCCGGCCCGAGCAGCCAGGTCGGGAACACCGAATCCACCGCCAGCGTCAGTTCGGTCTCCCAGCCCGACGCCACCCGGCGCACCCGCAGTTCCAGCTCGCGGGCGGCGCGCAGCAGGTGCCGGCCTTCGTCCAGCAGCGCGCGGCCAGCCTCGGTCGGCTCGGCGCGCGGACCGACCCGGTCGAACAGCTGAACGCCCAGGTCCTCCTCCAGCTTGGCCACGGTGTAGGAGATGGTCGAGGGCACCTTGTGCAGGGCTTTGCCGGCGCCGGCAAAGGAGCCGCGGCGGTCGATGGCATCCAGGATCTGCAGGGCATCGAGGCTGAGCTTGAGCATTCGAATTTTTCGATGATGGCTGTCAAAACTATCCGTTTTTCAAACCCAAGGCGCAAGCGGATACTTCTCTCCAACGGGGAAACAAAGCGGCTGCCAGCCCACCCCGCCCCATCGAAACCATCGAACAAGGAGATTCCATCATGCTGCAGATCCGCAAGAGCGCTACCCGTGGCCTGGCCGAGCATGGCTGGCTGTCCTCGCGCCATACCTTCTCCTTCGCCAACTACTACGACCCGCGCTACGTCAGCTTCGGCCCGCTGCGGGTGATCAACGAAGACAAGGTGATCGGCGGCCAGGGCTTCGGCACCCACGGCCACAGCAACATGGAAATCATCTCCTACGTGCTGGGCGGTGCGCTGGAACACAAGGACTCGATGGGCACCGGCTCAGTGCTGCGCTACGGCGACGTGCAGCGCATGAGCGCCGGCAGCGGCGTCACCCACAGCGAGTTCAACCACTCGGCCGACGAGACCGTGCACTTCCTGCAGATCTGGATCTTCCCGGACACCGAGAACATCACGCCGTCCTACGAGGAGACCCACTTCGCACCGGAGACCAAGCGCGGCCAGCTGCGCCTGATCGCTTCGCCGGACGGCGCCGACGGTTCGCTGCGCATCCACCAGGATGCCAGCATCTTCGCCACCATCCTCGACGGCGGCCAGAAGCTGCACCATGCCCTTGGCAACGGTCGTGGCGCCTATGTGCAGGTGGCCCGTGGGCAGCTGCAGGTCAACGGCATCACCCTGGAAGCCGGTGATGCGCTGCAGGTCAGCGACGAAGCCCAGCTGACGCTGGAAAACGGCAACGATGCCGAAGTGCTGGTGTTCGACCTGCCGCTGTAACCACATCGCCCGCGATGCTGCAGAGCATCGCGGGCGCATCTGCGTCAGAACCTGTAATTCAAGCTCAACCGCACGTTGCGCGGCTCGCCCCAGGCGTAGGTGCTGTACCAATTGAAGATCGTGTAGCAACGCTTGTCGAGCAGGTTGTTGACGTTGACCGTGGCCGACAGGCGATCGTTGAACTGGTAGCGCGCCATCGCATCGAGCAACCAGTACGGCTGCGTGCGATGCACCACCTTGGCCCGCGTGGCCGGGTTGGTAATCTCGCCGAAAGTCGAATCCTGCCAGCGTGCGCCACCACCCAGCGTCAGCCCCTGCCAGGCGCCACGCAGGCGGTAGCGGGTGTGCAGGCTGAACTGGTTCTCCGGTTCCAGCGTGGTCACCTTGGTGCCCGCCTGGCGGGCGATCTTGTGGGAGAACCCACCCTGCACCTGCCAGCCCTCGGCCAGCTGACCCGACATTTCAAGCTCGAAACCCTTGGTGCGCACGCCCATCAAGGTGCGGTAGGCATCCTGGCCATCCGGTGTCTTGCCGCCGGTGGGCTGAGCGAAGTTGTCCTGATCAAGCTGGAACAGCGCCGCACTGGCATTGAGGCGTCCATCGAAGAACTCGGCCTTCAGCCCCATCTCGTAGCTGCGGCCTTCGAGCGGATCCAGCGCCTTGCCCTGCTCGTCACGCTCGCCCTGCGGCTTGAAGATGGTGCTGTAGCTGGCATACACCGAGTAATGCTCGCCGAGGTCGTAGACCACGCCGGCATAGGGCACATGGACGCCGGTCTCGCGCGTGTCCGGCGAGCGGTAGCTGGCCAGGCGGCTGCCGACGATCAGCTTCAACGGATCGGCCACGTCGAAGCGGCCAACCACGTACAGCCCGTTCTCACGGGTCATTTCATTGTTGTCATAGGTGCGCTGCCACTGCGGTTCGGCAATGTCGCCATTCCAGCTGCGGTAGTCCGGCACGGTATCCGGGAAACCCGCCTGAGGGCCGTAGCCGGTATTGGTCCAGCGCTTGCGCGAGGCACTGCCACCAACCACCAGCTCATGCTCGCGGCCGAACAGGCCGAAATGCCCACTCACATAGAAGTCGGCGGCATTGCTGACGGTCTTGCCGACGTACTTGCCGAGCCACAGGCTGACGCCCTCGCCGGTCAACGGATCGGGATTGCCGGCGGCGGCACCGGCCAGTGCGGCGTCATAGCCGTTGACCTGATGATTGAGCTGCAGCTTGGCAATCCAATCGTTGGCGAACGTGTGCTCCAACGTGGCGAAACCGGTACGCACGTACTGGCGCCAGCCGGCCCATTGCGCACCATTGTTGAACGAGCGCGGCATGCGGTTGAAGTTGCCGGCGCTGTCCAGCAGCGGAATGCCGCCCCACGTGGAGCCTTTCGGGTCGCTGTCCATCACGTCGCCACCGATCGACAACAGCGTGCGTTCGCCCAGATCGGCTTCCAGCACGGCATAGCCGACCTTGCTAGTGCGCTGGTAGTTGTCCAGGTTGGAGCGCTTGTCTTCCCAGGCACCCACGGCACGGCCACGCACGCGGCCATCGGCAGTCAGCGGGCCACCCACATCGAGCTCGGCGCGGTAGTCGTCCCAGCGGCCGACACCCAGCGAGGCACTGCCGGCGAAGTCCTTGCCCGGCTTCTTGCGCACCAGGTTGATGGTCGCACCCGGATCGCCCATGCCGGTCAGCAGGCCGGTCGCGCCCTTGAGCACCTCGATGCGGTCGTAGATGGCGGTATCGCTGAGCGTGTTGCCGGCGGAGTACGCCGAGTTGCGCGACATCGGAATGCCGTCGTACTGGAAGTTCTGGATCGCGAAACCGCGCGCGTAGTACTCGGTGCGTTCGCTGTCGTAGGTGACGATGCTGATGCCGGGGGTCACCCGCATCACGTCGTCGATGCCGTGCAGGCCGAAGTCATCCATCTGTGCGCGGGTGATCACGCTGATGGTCTGCGGGGTCTGCCGTGGCGTCAGCACCAGGCGGGTCGCGGTGGCAATGGTGCCGGGCGTATAGGCGTCGCTGCCCTCGGTGATGGTACCGAGCAGGTTGGCGGTGACCTGTACGGTCTGCAGGGTCTGTGATGCAGGCGCCTGCGAATCCTTGGCTGGATCCGTACTGGACTGCGCAACAGCAATACCGCTGCTGCCCAGAGCAGCGATCAGCCCCCCCCGGGCCAGCGCCTGCGGCAACGCGCGGCGACGCGGCAAGGGGGACGGCGTATGGACAACAGGCACAGGCAGCACGACGGGACCTCCACGATAGGGTGGGATCCTCTGGCGGCGGCTGGAGGGAAGAGAGGGACGCGGCCGGACAGCCGCGGCGCAGGAGTGTACTCCCCTGCGCCGCGGCTGTCGTGCGGAGTGCTGGCGCGGGATCAGCCGCCGATGGCGGCGCAGGCCTCCAGGATCAGCGCGGTCACTTCCTTCGGCTGCGAAGCCAGCGAGGCATGGCTGGCATCCAGCTCCAGCAGGCGCCTGGGCTGCATCCTTGCGGCCATGGCCTTCTGGTTTTCCGGCGCGATCATGTGGTCGTGGCGGGACAGCTGGTACCAGCTCGGCATGTGCTTCCACGCCGGGTCGCTGACCGCATCACCGAAGGTGCTGGCCAGCGGTGCCTTCTGGGTAACGGCCATCACCCGGCCTTCGTCCTCGCTCAGATCCTGGCAGAAGCTCTCATGGAACTTGTCCGCACGCAGCCACAGGTAGCCATCACTGTCAGGTGCCAGGTTCGGCGCCGCCTCCGGCAGGTGCTGCTGGGTGATCCCACCGGGACTCTCGCCGGCATCAGGCGCGAAGGCGGCGATGTAGACCAGGCCCTTCACGTTGGGCTCGTTACCGGCCTGGCTGATCACCGCGCCGCCATAGGAGTGGCCGACCAGCAGCACCGGCCCGTCGATCTGCCGGATCATTTTCCGGGTGCGCCCTGCGTCGTCGGCCAGCGAGGTCAGCGGCAGTTCCACCGCCTGCACACGGTCGTGGCCGTTGCGATGCAGTTCCAGGATCACCTTGGCCCAGTGTGCGGCCCCGCCCCAGAAGCCATGGACGAGGAGGATGGTCGGTGTCGTGCTCATGTAGAGGTCTCCGGCAGCGGCCGGCGGAATGCAGACCGTGCAGCCACTGTCCGTGCGTGGCGTTAATCGCTGGTGACGCAATCGGGTCACTGCAATCGTATGCGTCGCCCGATGTCACGCATGGCACTTGCCGAGTCAGTCTGAAATCGTTTTCATGACTGTTCCCTGGAGCTTCGCATCGCGCATGACGCCTTCATCCCCCCGTGCCCAGCAGCACGCCACCCGCGCCGCCTTCTTCATTCCCGGATTCGCCACCGCCGCATGGGCGCCGATGGTGCCCTACGCCAAGGCCAAGGCCGGGCTGTCCGACGCCAGCCTCGGCGCCGTGCTGCTGTGCCTTGGGCTCGGCTCGCTGCTGGCGATGCCGTTGGCGGGCGCGCTGACCGGGCGGCTGGGCTGCCGCCGGGTGATGGTGATCACCTGCGCGATGATGCTGTGCGCCCTGCCCTTGCTGGTGCTGGCGCCCTCGCCGGTGGCGCTGGGTGCGGCGCTGTTCGTGTTCGGCGCCGGCGTCGGTGCGCTGGATTGTGCGATGAACATGCAGGCGGTCGCGGTCGAGCGCGACGCCGGGCGCGCGATGATGTCCGGCTTCCACGCCTTCTACAGCATCGGTGGCTTCGTCGGCGCCGGCTGCATGACCGGCCTGCTGATCCTGGGTACACCGCTGTGGCTGGCCGCGCTGGTTTCGGTGGCGGCACTGCTGCTGGTCGCGGTGCTGTCGGCGCCGCACTGGCGCCCGCAACGGATCCTGCACGACGGCCCACTGCTGGCGCTGCCGCACGGCGTGGTGCTGTTCATCGGCGTGCTGGCCTTCGTGGTGTTCCTCGCCGAGGGCTCGATGCTGGACTGGAGCGCGGTGTTCCTGGCCGAAGTGCGGCAGGTGCCGCGTGACCAGGCCGGCGCCGGCTTCGCGCTGTTCACCCTGGCGATGACCGCGATGCGCCTGTTCGGCGACGGCATCGTCGAGCGCCTCGGCCGCACCCGCACCCTGGTCTTCGGCGGCATCACCGCCGCAGCAGGCTTCACCCTGGCCACGCTGGTGCCCTCGTTCCCGGTGGCGCTGGCGGGGTATGTACTGGTCGGGCTGGGCTGCGCCAACATCGTGCCGGCACTGTTCTCGATGGCCGGCCAGCAGCGGGTGATGCCGGAGAGCATCGCCATCACCGCAGTCACCACGCTGGGTTACGCCGGCATCCTCGCCGGCCCGGCAGCGATCGGTGCACTGGCACACGGCACCAGCCTCGGCTTCGCCTTCCTGTGCGTGGCCGCGCTGCTGCTGGGCGTCGCGGCGTCTGCCCGCTCGCTGGCACGACGGGTGGCCTGACAGAAAAAGGGGACGGAGGGGATTAAGTCGTTTATGGCCCAGCTGTGCGGGAAACGACTTAATCCCCTCCGTCCCCTTTTTTTCAGCGGTGGGCCAGCCACTCGGCCTGGGCCGGCAGCTGTGGGGCCGGACAGGCGCTCTTCGGGTGGTGCTCATCGCGCGCCATCCAGTCATCGACCACTCCGGCCAGCAGGTCCAGCCGCAGCGGCAGTGTAATGTGGTCCTCGCCGCGCATCTCGATGTAATGCGCGCGCGGGTTGGCCTGGGCCAGTTCGCGGCCCTGGCTGACCGGAATGTGCTGGTCGCCCTGGCCGTGCAGCAGCAGCACGCAGGCGCGGGTATCGGCCAGCGCGCGCGCTACATCCACGCGGTCCAGATCGACGTCGATACGGCGGCTGGCGGCGGCGATCACCTGGTTGATGTCCTGGCCGCCGTAGCGCCAGCGCGCGTACGACGCCATCGCCTGCGCCTTCAGGCCTTCCGGCTGCAGTCCCATCAGGTGCGGAATCATCGTGCGGATCGCCACACCGGCATTGGCGAACGATTCCATCGCCACCACCCCTTCCACCTGGTCGCCGAGTTTGTCGGCGGTGAATACCGCTGTGGCGGCGCCATAGGACACGCCGAACAGGTACAGCGGGCCGGTTACTTCACCACGGGCGCGCAGCTCGCCGATCACATCCACCACATCGTCGGATTCATAGGTGCCATAACCCGACGGCCCGGTACCGGACTGTCCATGATTACGCAGGTCGAGCGTGACCACGCGGTAGCCGGATTCGGCCAACTGCAACGACCACGGCAGCATCGAATCACCGTTCATCATCCAGCCGTGCAGCAGCACCACGGTACCGCGCGGTGCCTGCGCGCGGAACGGCTGCGGTACTGCCAGGCTCAGGCCGGTATCCAGCGGCAGGCCGTTCTCGTGGCGCTGCGGCAGGTAGTGGTAACGCGCGCCGTAATCGCCAGGATCGAACACACGCCAGAAGATCGGCACGCCATCGCGGCCCGGCGCGAAGCCGTGGCGATTGGGCAGTTCGGCGATGGCCGCAGCAATGCGCGGACGATCGAGCAGGGTCGATACGCCACCCGGCGCGATCAGCCGATCGGCGAGCGAGGTGGACGAGGCATTGATCGAGGACGAGCATGCAGCCAGCCACAGGCCGGCGCACGCCAGCAACAACAGCAGCAGGCGCTTCATGGGCAATCGGGGAAAAGGTGCGACAGCGTGGCAGGTTAGCGACGCGCGCGTGGGCCATCTATCGCGCATGGATGACGGCTTGATGACAACGCAGGAACGATTCAGCTTGGTGTAAAAGCTGTATCTGTTCAGTCATTGATCCGGATCAATGAACGCGCGCGCGGGATTGCCCACAGTGCCGCCATGCGCACCTCGTTCAAGCTCGCCATTGCCCTGGCCGCCACGCTGGCCGCCGCCTACGGCGTCGCCCGCACCACGCCCTACTGGTTCGCACCGCGACAGGCCGCGCAGGTCGACATCCACGATCCGGCATTGATCGCGCAGGGACAATACCTGTCGCGCGCGGCCGACTGCGCGGCCTGCCACACCGCGCCCGGCGGCAAGCCGTTCGCCGGTGGCCTCGGCATGCAGACGCCGATGGGCACGATCTACTCGACCAACATCACGCCCGATCCGGACACCGGCATTGGCGCCTACGACTACGCCGACTTCGAGCGCGCGGTGCGTCGCGGCATCCGCCATGATGGGCAGCCGTTGTATCCGGCCATGCCGTACGCCTCGTACGTGATCGCCAGCGACGCCGAGATCAAGGCGCTGTACGCCTACTTCATGGGCTCGGTGCAACCGGTGAAGCAGAACAACGCCGACAGCACGATCCCGTGGCCGGCCAACATGCGCTGGCCACTGGCCTGGTGGCAGCTGCTGTTCGCACGCCCGCGCACGTTCAACCCGGATCCGTCGCTGGATGCCAGCCAGCAGCGCGGCGCCGAACTGGTGGAAGGCCTGGCCCACTGCGGCGCCTGCCACACACCACGTGGCCTGGCGTTCCAGGAAAAGGCGATGGCCGATGATGGCAGCCGCCAGTTCCTGTCCGGCTCGGTGCTGGAAGGCTGGTACGCGAAGAACCTGCGCAATGAATCGACCGGCCTGGCCAGCTGGAGCGAGGGCGAGATCGTCGATTTCCTGCGTACCGGCCGCACCGATCGATCGGCGGCCTTCGGCGGCATGGCCGACGTGGTCGAGCACAGCACGCAGTACCTGTCCGACACCGACCTGCTGGCGATGGCCCGCTACCTGAAGCAGCTGCCCGCCCGCGAAGGACGCAGCGCACAGTGGTCGCCCGGTACCGACACCACCACCGCCGCACTGCGCAGCGGCGACTACCGCGTGGCAGGTTCGCTGGCCTATGCCGAGCACTGCCAGGCCTGCCACCGCGCCGACGGGCGCGGCATGCCGCGCGTCTATCCAGCCCTGGCCGGCAACTCGATCGTGTTCGCCGATGACCCCAGCTCGCTGGTGCAGGTGACCCTGATCGGCGGCCGCACGCCGCATACCCCGCATGACCGCATGGCCTTCACCATGCCCGGCTTCGAGCAGCTGCCGAACGCGCAGCTGGCACAGATCCTGACCTTCATCCGCAGCAGCTGGGGCAACCAGGCCAGTGCCGTGAGCGAGGTCGACGTGGCGCGCATGCGCCGGGTGGTGCGCGACAAGCCGGTGCACTACGTTCCGCAGGAGGCCGCACGATGAAACGTTCGCGCAAACGCTCCCGCCTGCTGATCGGCAGTGCGATCACCCTCGTGATGCTCGCCGGGGCCGGTACCCTCGCTTACCGTCATCTGTATCCGGACCTGGATGCCGCCGTGGCCAGCACGATCGATATCCTCGATGCGCAGGGCAAGGTGGTCGGGCACTACCATGCGCCCAGCGCCGAAGAAATCGCCGGGCTCGGCAATGCCGAATCGGTGATGCTCGGCCGCCGTATCCTCAACGAGACCGCACGGCTGCTGCCGGACAATGTCGGCAACGACCTGAACTGCAACTCGTGCCACATGGCCGAGGGCAAGCGGCCTTTCGGCAATCACTACTTCAATACCGGCGGCGGCGCCTATCCGCGCTACATGCCGCGTCCGGGCAAGGTGATCGGGCTGACCGAGCGCATCAACGGCTGCCTGCAGCGTTCGATGAACGGCAAGCCGCTGCCGGAGGACTCGCCGCAGATGCGCGCGATGCTCGATTACATGGCGTGGCTGAGCAGTCCGGTGCCAGAGGGTGCAAAGGTGGCCGCCCCCAGTGAGGGGCCGATCGACAGCACGCTGACCCCGGACCCGGTCCGCGGCCAGGCGCTGTACGCCGTGCAGTGCGCCGCCTGCCATGGCGACAACGGCGAAGGACGGCGCGACGCCGGCGGTGACATCGCCTTCCCGCCGCTATGGGGCGACCACAGCTTCAACATCGGCGCCGGCATGGCGCGCCTGTACAAGGCCGCCGGCTTCGTCAAGCACAACATGCCACCGGCGGTGACCCGCGAGCCGCCACTGGGCCAGCAGGCGATGCCCGACCAGGATGCGGTGGACATCGCCAGCTACTTCATCAACCAGCCCCGGCCGGACTTCGCCAACAAGGCCAAGGACTGGCCGCGCGACCCGAAACCCAAGGACGCGCGGTACTGACAGGCAGGCGGCCGGGGGCGTCGGCCGTCACACAACACGGTTCCTGCATCTCTACGTCATGTCGATGTCATTGGTGCTGTCGACACTCGGGGGCTTCTCTCCCCCCAAGGTCCGGTATCGATGCGAACGATTGCGCGCTTTCCCCGTGTTTCGCTGCTTGCCCTGCTGATCGCCCCCGCGCTGGACGCCCTCGCAGAAGCACCGCAGGGCGATACGGGCGAAGCGCGCAGCAGCGATGCCCGCACCCTCGACCAGGTGCAGGTGATCGGCCAGGCCACCAGCTACGCCAAGACGTCGGTGCGCGCAGAAACACTGAACCGGCAGACGGTGATGAGCAGCGTCAACGACGCGCTGAACGAAGTACCCGGCGTGGTGGTCAGCGAGGCCGACGCCACCGGCTCGTCGGTGTGGGGCACGCAGATCAGCATGCGCGGGTTCGTCACCAATCGTGATACCCAGCAGATCGGCACCACCATCGACGGTCTGCCCAACGGCGGCTCCGGCTACGGCGGCGGCTCGCTGGCCAACCGCTACATCGACACCCTGGACCTGGAAACGGTGGAAGTCAGCCAGGGCACCGCTGACATCTCCTCGCGCTCGAACGAAGCCCTCGGCGGCACGCTCAACTTCCTCACCAGCGACCCGATGCAGGACAGCCGCCTGCGCTTCGTGGTCGGTGCCGGTGACAACGAGGCGCGCAAGTACTACGTGCGCTACGACACCGGCCTGCTCGGCGGCCACACCCGCGCGTGGATCAGCGCCTCCTCGTCGAAGGTGCACGACTGGATCGACGGCACCGGCCACGCCAGCAACGACCACATCGCCGGCAAGTTCATCACCGAACTGGACCGTTGGACCCTGACCGGCTACCTGTCCTACAACGATGCCGACGAGCCGGAATACACCAGCGTCTCACCGAAGGGCTTTGCCACCAATCCGGATCGCGACAACCTGGTCGGCACCCTCACCGGCATTCCGTATCTGGACCAGAACTACCGTTCCGGCTCGCGTGCGCTGCGCGAGAACACCTTTGGTTACCTGCGTGCGGCCTTCGACGGCGGCAACGGGTTCAAGGCCTCGGTGGCCGCCTACGGGCACCGCATGCAAGGTCGGGGCGACTGGCTGCCACCCTACCTGGCGCAGGTCAGCGATGAGGGTGCGGGCCGCCCCGAATCGGAATATCTCGGTGGCAAAACCGTGTACGGCGGCAGCAACCGCGGCCAGATCTTCTTCGTCAATCCCGATGGCAGCGCCGCGCAGCGCCTGGCCAGCTGCACCCCGCGCCTGGGCTTCACCGCCGAGTACGATCCGAACTGCTACGCGGGCAACGTGCTGGGCGCGCAGTCCTACCGCCACACCCACTACGACAACGACCGCATGGGCGTGACCGCCGACGTCGAATGGCGGCAGACCTTCGGTGCGATCGACAACACGATCCGTGGCGGCCTGTGGGTGGAGAAGCTGGACCGTTCGGCACGCCGTGACTGGCACCGCCTGCTCAACGTCGGCCAGGACATCGCCTTCGACCATCAGCCGTACTGGGTGCAGTTCGAGGACAAGTACAAGGTTGACGAGCAGATGTACTACGTCGAGGACGTGGCCCGCTTCGGCCCGTTCAGTGCCCGCCTGGGCGTGAAGCAGTTCTTCGTCGACCAGTCGCGCCGCCGCGTGATCGGTGCCAGCGAGCAGGTGAAATCCGATTCCAGGTCCGATCCGCTGCTGTCGACCGGCTTCACCTGGGCACCGGGCGTGGAAGGCATGGAGCTGTTCGCCGGCTTCTCGCAGAACTTCGCCGCCATTCCCTCCGGCGTGCTCGGCGAGACCGACCCGCAGCGCTTCCGCAACGTCGAACCGGAGACCGCCGACAACATCGAAGTGGGCATGCGCATCAGCCGCTGGCCGCTGACCGCCTCGGTCACGCTTTACAACATCAAGTTCGACAACCGCATCGTCTACCTGCCGGCGGGCTTCGTCAGCGGCATCGACTACCTGGGCGAGACCGACGGCGTCTACGAGAACTTCGGTGGCGTGGAAAGCAACGGCCTGGAAGCGGCGTTCGGCTATGGTTGGGACAATGGCTGGCGGATCAACGCGGCCTACACCTACAACCGCTCCAAATACCTGGGCAGTGGCAATGCCGCACGCGATACGCAGCTCGGCATCGTCGACGGTGCCAAGGTGATCGGCCAGCCGGAGAACACCCTGGTGCTGTCGGCCGACTGGCAGGGCGCCAACTGGAACTTCGGCCTCTCCGGACGGTACCTGGGCACGCGCTACCTTGATGCCGCCAACGTCAACAAGCTGCCCTCGGCCACCGTGTTCAACGCCAACATCGGCTTCGACCTGCAGGGGCTGTCGCCGCGCCTGAAGGGCATGGGTGCCAACCTGGTGGTGAGCAACCTCACCGATAAGCGGTATCTTGCGGGGGTGGACGGCCGCGACAACGCCTTCATCGGCGCCCCGCGCACCGTCGGCATCTCCTTCCGTGTGGACCTGTGAGTGAGCCCGTGACCGATATCGGCCGACGCCGGTTGTTGCAGGCCGGCGTTGCCGCCGGCCTTTCCCCGCTGCTGCCCAGCATCGCCCGGGCCGCAGCGATCGCGCCTGCGGCGCAGACGCGCAGCCTCGAAGACCTGCAGCACATCGTGGTGTTCATGCAGGAGAACCGTTCGTTCGACCACTACTTCGGCACGCTGCCTGGGGTACGTGGTTTCGGTGATCGCTTCGTGGCCCCTGCCGCGGCCCTGCAGGCCGGTGGCCGCACCCGCAGCCTGTGGCTGCAGCCCGACGCGAGCGGCGCGCGCGCGATCGCGCCGTTCCCGCTGGATACCGCCGCGCACTTCGGCTACATGCGGGTGGAAGGCACACCGCACACCTGGCCGGACGCACAGCGTGCCTGGGACCACGGGCGCATGGGGCACTGGCCGAAGGCCAAGCAGAACCACTCCATGGGCTACTTCCAGCGCAGCGACATGCCGTTCCAGTTCGCGCTGGCCGATGCGTTCACGATCTGCGACGCCTACCACTGCGCGATGCAGGCCGGCACCAATCCGAACCGGGTATTCCTGTGGACCGGCCACAACGATGCACAGGCCCGCGCCGGCGGCCCGGTGATCGCCAACTCGCATGACAACTTCCCCGAACACGGCGGGCATCCGGCGTCCTACCGCTGGACCAGCTATGTCGAACGCCTGCAGAAGGCCGGCGTGTCCTGGCAGATCTACCAGGACATGGCGGACAACTTCACCGACAACCCGCTGGCCGGCTTCGAGGCGTTCCGTCGGGCGTACAGTGCTGCACCCGGGCATGACCCGCAGTTGCGCGCACGCGGGGTCAGCACCCGTGGCCTGTCACAGCTGCGCCAGGACGTACTCGACGGGCGCCTGCCGCAGGTCAGCTTCATCATCGCCGACGCGGCCGGCAGCGAGCACCCCGGACCCTCCAGTCCGGCGCAGGGCGCGGCCTATACCGCGCGCTTGCTGGATGCGCTGACTGCCGATCCGGAAGTCTGGAGCCGCACCGCCCTGCTGCTGATGTTCGATGAGAACGACGGCTTCTTCGACCACATGCCGCCACCGGCACCGCCTTCGCCGGTGGATGGCGGCTGGGCGGGTGCGTCCTCGGTCAATACCGAGGGCGAATACCACCGCCATCCGGCACCGGGCGACGAGAAGTACGATGCCGCCGAACTGCGCGGCCGCCCGTATGGACTGGGCCCGCGCGTGCCGCTGTATGTGATCTCGCCGTGGAGTCGGGGTGGCTGGGTCGACTCGCAGGTCTACGACCACACCTCGGTCATTCGACTGATCGAACGCCGCTTCGGTGTGGCGGCACCGGACATCTCGCCGTGGCGCCGCGCGGTCTGCGGCGACCTCAGCAACGCCTTCGACTTCGCCCAGCGCGATACCCGCCCGTTCGTACGCGGCCTGCCCGACGTGAGCGCGGTGGCCGCACGCGCCGCTGCGTTGCCAAGGCGAACCGTGCCGGCGCTGCCGGAGGGGCTGAAACCAGCGAAGCAGGAAGTCGGCATACGCCCGGCGCGCGCCCTGCCCTATCGGCCGCAGGCATCGATGGCTGCGGTGGACGCCTCGGGCGTGGATCTGGCGCTATCCTGCGAAGGCGCGGCGGCAGTGCTGCATGTCTACGACCGGCTGCGGCTGGATGCGGTGCCGCGCCGCTACACGCTGCTCCCGCGCATGCCGCTGCGCGAGCGCTGGCCGCTTGATGCCCAGGGCCGCTATGACCTGTGGCTGCTGGGCCCGAACGGCTTCCACCGCCACTTCCAGGGGGCGGCCAAGGATCCTGCGCTGCAGGCTTCAATTGATCGCACGGATGGCCAACTGCGGCTGCGGCTGCGCAATCTGGGTGACGGCGCGCAGCAGGTGCGTGTGCAGCCTGGTGCCTATGCCGGGCACATGCCCGATCAGGCGCTGGTACTACCCGCACACGCAGAAACCGCGTTGGCGTGGGACGCAACGCCCACGGCGGGCTGGTATGACCTGCAGATCGGCGCGGGCGAGAGCATGCTGCGCCTGGCCGGTCGTGCCGAGGATGGGCGCCCCGGCACCAGTGACCCGGCGATGGGCAGCGAGCCATTGCGGTTCGAGCAGGATTGAAGGATCTCTGTAGAGCGGTAGATTCAGGCCTCCTGCAGCCCCGGCCGGCCGTGCTCCACCGCATAGCGCTTCCAGCTCTGCACCGCGCCATTCGGCTGCATCACGGTATCCAGGGTCTTCATGTCGCCGATCCACGCATCGCGGGTGACATCGCACAGCACGTAGCCACGCTTGTCGGTGGTCGCCTTCAGATAGGGGCTGTGCGCAAGCTGGTTGCTGGCATACGCGTCCACACCCTGGCCATCGGCGCCGGAGGTGATCGACGTGGCGAGGAACTCGCTGGAGACCACGCCCGAGTCACGGTGGTCCTGCACCAGATCGCTGGCATAGTGGCGATGCGCGTCGCCGCAGGCGGTCACCACGTTGCCGAAGCCCACCTTCTGGATGTGGTCGAGCAGGCGCCGGCGGCTGTCCAGATAGCCCGACCACTGGTCGTCGGACGACTGCACCACCCCATCCTTCTCGCGCATGTAGTTGCCCAGCGCCACCTGGTGGGCGATGGTGTGCCACCGCGGTGCGGCATCGGCCAGGCCGTCGAACAGCCAGCGCTCCTGCTTCGCCCCCACAATGCTGCGCTCCGGCGATTCCACCTCCTCACGCAACGCCATGTTCACCTGCTTGCTGCGGTACTGGCGGGTATCGAGCAGGTGCAGGTCCATCAGCGTGCCGTAGCGTGCGCGCCGGTACATCTGCATGTGGCCATCGCGCGGGAATGCAGAGCGGCGCAGTGGCATGTTCTCGTAGTAGGCCTGGAACGCCTGTGCGCGACGCAGCAGGAACACTTCGCTGGGCGTGTCATCCTGGTCCTCGGCACCGGCCCAGTTGTTGTCCACTTCATGGTCGTCAAAAGTGACGAACCACGGTGCCGCCGCATGCGCGGCCTGCAGGTCGGGATCGCTCTTGTACTGGGCGTAGCGGCGGCGGTAATCATCCAGTGTGTAGATCTGCGGGCCGACGTGGTTGCGCAGGTTGGTGAACGGCTGGCCGTTCATCTTCCGCAGGCCCGGCTGGCTTTCGCCTTCGTAGATGTAGTCACCGTAGTGGAAGACGAAATCCAGCGGTTCCTCGGCGATGCGCCGCCACGCGGTGTAGTGGCCTTCTTCGTAGTGCTGGCAACCGGCCACCGCAAAGCGCACACGATCCACTGCGGCCGTGGCTGCGGGCAGCGTGCGGGTACAACCGACCGCACTGGCGTGGCCGCCTACGGTGAAGCGGTACCAGTAGGGCCGTCCGGGCGCCAACCCGTCCAGCTCCACGTGCACGGCGTGGCCGAGTTCGGGATGCGCCATTGCCGAACCCTGGCGCACCACCCTGCGCATGCCATCGTCTGCTGCCAGTTGCCATTCGACCGCCATCGGCCGGATCGGCATGCCACCGCCGAACACCAGCGGTTCGGTCGCCAGGCGCGTCCACAGCACCACGCCATCGGCCGAGGGATCACCCGAGGCCACGCCCAGGGTGAAGGGTGTGCTGGCAAAGCGCGGCTTGGCCAGCAGGTTGCGCGGGTTCAGCGCGGTGGCGTCGGCCTGCGCGGCCAGCGCGTGTGCCGTGCCCATCCAGGCACCGGCAGCGGACAGGCCGGCCAGGGCCAGGAATCGCCTGCGATTGATCGTCTCCACGGCTGTGCCCTCAGTTGTAGATGATGTGGAAGTAGAAGAAGCGGCCGTAGTCGTCGATCTCGGTACGGAAGCGCCCGTTCGGGCCGGTGCTGTAGGTCGGCTGGGTGTTGAACAGGTTCTTGGCTTCGTACTTCAGCGTCACGTGCCTGCTGACCTTGTGGCTGAAGGCCATGTTGAAGGTCATGTACGGGTCGTAGTACGAATCCAGCCATTCGGTGTCACCGAAGTCGACCAGCATCTGGCTGCGGTAGGTGCCGGACAGGCGCAGCTGCGCGCTTTTCCAGGGCATGCGCCAGATCACCGAACCGTTGAGCGACCAGTCCGGCTGGTACAGCAGGCGATCCAGGCGGCGCTCGGTGCCATCGCTGATGCGGTAGTTGGTCTGGCCTTCCAGCCGTGTAGCGTTGAAGTACATGTCGAAGCGCTGGCGTCCCCACTGCAGGTTGCGGTTGGCCACCGCGAACTCGACACCGCGCAGCGTGGACTCATCGGTGTTCATCGGCTGGGTGACCCGGTAGCGGGCATCACCCACGTTCTCGAAGGTGGTCAGGGTGTAGATGTCGTCCTTGATCACCTTGTCGAACAGCGCCACCGAGACCAGGCCGTTGTTTCCGTTGAAGTACAGGTCCCACGCCAGGTCGATGTTGGTGGAACGTCGCGGCTGCAGATCGGCATTGCCCTGCTTGATGCTGCAGAAGCCCCTGCCCTCCTCGTCATCGCCACAGCTGGTGCTGGTGGCCTGGGCGATGTTGCTCGGCGTCGGCCGGCCCAGCGTGCGGCTGGCGGAGAAGCGCAGGCGCTGGTCCTCGGTGAGCTTGAAGGTTGCGTTCAACGAGGGCAGCAGATTGTTGTAGCCACCGCTCGTGTTGCGGAACGCAGAGGTATAGGTAGTGCCGCCATCATCGCTGAACGGACTATAGGCATCGAAGCGGGTGTGGTCGTAGCGCAGGCCGCCGATCAGCAGCAGCCGGTCCCAGGCGTAGTGCGCGGACACATAGGCATTGGTGATGTCCTCCACGTACTTGTAGTCACTGGTGAAGTTGGCATTCGGATACGCCGCATTGTTGTTGCCCAGTTTCGGCAGCAGTTGCTCGTTCCACTTGCGGTTGTCGATCAGCGGGAAGCCCGGCACGCTGCCCAGCAGCGTCGAACCCGGATACAGGTAGTCGTTGAGCGTGGCACTGCTCTTGAAATAGTCGAAGTCGATGTCCTGCCAGATCTTCAAGTGGCGGTACTCGGCGCCGGCGGCCAGTCCGAAACCTCTCGCATCGGCGTCGATGTTGTAGCTGAAGTCGGCGCGCAGGTTGTCGATGCTCTCCTTGGCATCGCGCGGGGAGACGTAGGCCTGCGCCGGATTGAGCTTGAATGCGGAACTGGTCAGCAGGCTGGAATCGGAAACGGCCACCGCGTTGGGGAAACCGTGGCTGTCGTTTTCGTAGTCGACGAACAGGTTGCTCGGGTAGGCGCGCACGCCCCAGTAGACCTGGCTGTTGTGGAAGGTCTCTTCGGTATGGCCACTGCGCAGGGTCAGCCGCGAACGGTCCCCCATGTCCCAGTTGAAGCTGGCGATGGCGCCACGGTTGCTGCGGTCCCAGCGGTCGTGGCGGTTCTTGATGTAGATGCTGTTGATCTGGGTGGTGCCGCTGTCTTCGGTCTGGTTGCGGACCGGAAACTTAGCGTTGCCGTACAGATCCGTCTTGTTCATCGTCGAGTTCTCGTAGAACCGGTACGAATACAGCAGCAACGATGCGTAGAACGGATCATCCGAGGGCTTCCACTCAAGCTTGGCGGAGCCACCGAAGTTGGTGATGAAGTTGGTATAGGTGCCAGTGCTGAAGTTGCCAGGCGCACGCAGCCCGTTCCAGCCCTTGGCCTGGTCCGGGCCCGTGGTACCGTCGGTGAGGTATTTGCCAGCGTCGTTGTAGTAGTAGTTCGACTCCACCCAGCGCTTGACGCTGTTGCGCGAACGCTGCTCGTAGCGTGCCACCGCAACGATGCCGAACTGCTGGTCGACACCAAACTGGTTGGAGAACACCATCTTGGCGCTCTTGCCGAAGTGGCCCAGGGTCTCGTGGTTGCCGCCAGCGCTGCGCTCGACGTTGGTCTCGGCGGTGGAATAGATGCCTGCCACATCGGCAAACACGTACTTGCCTGACCGGTCGAAGGCACTGCGGCTGATGATGTCGATCACGCCGCCGATCGCATCCGGTGCCTGCTCGGCACTGAAGCTCTTGTAGATGTCGGTACGGGTGCCGATGTCACTGGGAATCAGCTGCAGGTTGTTCATGCGCTCGCCGGAGCCACTGCTCCCCACGCTGGCAATCGCAATGCCATCGATGGTGGTGTAGTTGAGGTTGGCCTGTACGCCGCGCACGGTCACGTAACGTGGCTCGCCGGCATCCTCCACCGCACTCAGCCCTGGAGCGGCCATCAGGCTCTCGGCCAGGGTCTCGTCGCCGTAGCTGTCCATCTCGTCATACACCACCGAATCCTTGATCACCGGCGACGACTTCTTCTGGTCGATGACCTCATGTGCGGCAATCACCTTCACCGTGTCCAGGGTCGGCGCCACCATTGCCTCGGCCTCGCGCGGCTTCGGCGCGGCCGGCTTCGGTTGGTTGCGAGCTGGCGCCGGATCGATGGCGATGACATTGCCATCCACCACGGTGTACCCCAGGCCGGTACCGGCCAGCAGCGCCTCCAGCGCCTGCCTGACGGTGGCACCGCGCGGCACCGCACCGGCCATGCGGGCATCACCGCCGGCCGAGTACAGGAACTGCACCCCGGAACCGCGCGACAGCTGCTCCAGCGCACGCGCCAACGGCTGCGCCGCGATCGGCGTGGATACACGCGCCTCCAGGCCATCGGCACCGGCGGCGAAGGCCAGCGGCACGCTGCAGGGAGACAGGGCGAGGATGATCGACAGGTAGAGCGTGTTGCGCATCACGGGTCCTTGGAAGAGAGAAGGCAGCAGGCGCCGCTGCGTGGCTCGGCAGCGGCTTCTCCCAAGTAAGAGCCCGCATCCGCCGAAGTGGAGAACGCGGATTCGATGAATTTTTTCTGACAGTCCACGACCACGTCGGCCTCAGCGACTGCCAACCCGCACGGTGTCGCCTTCGCGCCTCACCACGAAACGCGGGTCGCGTTCGAGGAAGGCCTGCAGCGCACCGATGCGATGCGCATCGAGACTGCCCGACAACCGTGCCGATGCCGCGCCTTCGTCCAGCACGCGCACCTGCACCTGGTTGTGCCGGTTGAAGGCAGCGGCCACCTCGTCCAGCCGCTCATCCAGGAAGGACACCTTGCGCTGCTGCCAATCCAGCAGCATCGACAATGGCAGGTCCAATGACTCGACCACATGGCTGCGCGCGTCGACCTGCACCACCCGGCCTTCGCCCAGTTGCGCAAGACGCCGGGCGTCCGCACCCCGGCTCCATACCTCCACCTCGCCGGAGACCACGCCGATGCGCGTGCTCTGCAGCCGTCGCGATACATCGAACACCGTGCCGATGTCGCGGATCTCCAGGCCGTTCACCGCCACCTCGAACGGACGGCGGTCGCGGGCGATGTCGAATGTGGCCTCACCCTGCAGCAGCTCCACCTTGCGGCTGAACCAGCCCATGCGTACCCGCAGGCGGCTGTCCGCGTTGAGCCGCACCTGGGTCTGGTCAGGCAGCACCAGGTCGCGAAGTTCACCCTGTCCGGCACTGTAAAGCTGCTCGGTGGGCATCACCTGCGGAACCAGGCCCACGCCGAGCAGGGTGATACAGGCTGCGGCAGCCGCCACCCCCCAGCGCGCACGACCGCGACGCGGCACAGCGCGCGGCGGCGCGTGCACGCTACCGAACAGCGGCACCACCTTGGCGGCGACCTGCGGCGGTGGAACCGCCGCGTCGTCTGGCAACGGCGATTGCAGCGCCTCGCCCACCTGCCGGTGCAACGCAAGGGCGTGCATGTAGGCGCGCACGTGATCCGGCGAGCGCTTCATCCAGTCCAGGAACGCGAGGCGCCCGGCCTCATCCAGCGGCCCCTCGCGATTGCGCAGGAACCAGTCCATGGCCTCGCAGGCGATCGTGTCGTCGGCCACGGGCGATGAGGTCCGGTTCATGTGAGCTCCCTGGCGCCCAGCGCCTTCCTGCAGGCCTCCAGCCCCTTGCCGATGTGCTTGCGCACCATGTGCACCGACACCTGCAGCTGCTGGCTGATTGCCGGGCAGTCCAGCCCGTCGCGGTAGTGCAGCTCCATCACCCGCCGCGTGGTCGCCGGCAGTCGTGCGATGGTGCTGCGGATATCGTTCCAGCGCTGCGCGCGCTCGAATTCACCTTCGATGTCTTCTTCGCTTTTCAGCACTTCGGCCAGCAGGTCGACGTCTTCCAGCGGCGGCAGCGACGACCGCGCGCGCACATGCTCGCGCGCCAGGTTGGCCGCCACGGTGAACAGGTAGGCTTCCGGGTTCTCGACCGCATCGGCATCCTCGCCGGTGCTGCGCAGCAGGCGCAGGTAGACCTCCTGCGCCAGGTCTTCGGCATCCTCGCTGGCCGAACCGCGACGCAGGAAGAAGCCACGCAGCAGCCGGCGCCGCAGCGCGTAGCTCTTCTCCCAGATCCTCACGCTGTTCACGGCCGGCCAACCACCCCGAGGCTGGAAAGCCCCGCAGGGTGACCGCCATCGATGACAGTGGCGTTTCAACGACCGGCAGGCAGCCGCTAGAATGCGGCCCCTGCAATGTCCCGGCAGCCCGCACAAGGAGTGCTCCCATCAACGCACGCACCGCCATCAACACCCTCAGCAGCCTGCTGTTCCTGCTGCTGGTCGCCCACACCACCGCCTACCAGCAGCAGATGTGGCCGCCCAGCCGGGTCATCCATGTGCATCCGGTGATCGTCGTCCTCGCCTATGCGCTGGCTGTGCTCACGCTGCTGTTGTGGATCGGCGGTCGTCGTGCACCGGAACCCGCCCAACGCCTGGCGCGCTGGTTGCCCATCGTCGCCTGGTGCCTGCTGGGCGTCGGCGTGGCGATCATCCCGGTGTTCCTGCCGGGGCTGTCCCCGGCCTGATCAGCGGCCGCGCCCAGCGCATCGGCCCATGATACGGCGCGCGGCACCAACCCTTGCTTGCCAGAGACCCAAGCCCCGCCCGCCTACCGAAGCGTGGGGGGCAGGCCTACGCTTGTCTTCTCGGTGGCCGCCACGGTCGCCCTTCGCGTCACGGCGCCCGCCGTTGCGACCCCGCTCCAGTGCTGTGCGCCCTGCCGGTGTTGTCGCCCAGGCAGACGTCCGACCGGCGCCCTCTGGAGACAGCCATGAACCAAGCCCTCATTCCCTTCGATACCGATCCACTGGAAACCCAGGAGTGGCGTGAATCGCTGGAGGCGGTGATGCAGGCCGGCGGCCGGCCGCGCGCGCACTACCTGATCGACCAGCTGAGCGATCTGGACGCCCGGCAGCACGGCGACCTGCATACCCGTGCCTGGACCGCCTACGTCAACACCATCCCACCCGAGCGCCAGCCGGCCTACCCGGGTGACCTGGCCATCGAGCGCCGCCTGAACGCGATGATCCGCTGGAACGCGATGGTGATGGTGCTGCGTGCCGGCAAGCACTCCAACGTCGGCGGCCACATCGCCACCTACCAGTCAGCGGCAGTGCTGTACGACGTGGGCTTCGATCATTTCTTCCGTGGCCGTACCGACACATTCGACGGCGACATGATCTACATCCAGGGCCACTCCGCGCCGGGGATCTACGGCCGCGCGTACGTGGAAGGCCGCATCGATCCGGCACGGATGGACAACTTCCGCCGCGAAGCCGGCCGCGAAGGCCTGTCCTCGTATCCGCACCCGCGCCTGATGCCGGAGTTCTGGCAGTTCCCCACCGTGTCGATGGGACTGGGCCCGCTGACCGCCGCCTACCAGGCGCGCTACATGCGCTACCTGGAATACCGCGGCCTGAAAGAACACCAGGGCCGCAAGGTCTGGGCCTTCCTCGGCGACGGCGAGATGGACCAGCCCGAATCGCTGGCGGCAATTTCCCTGGCCGGCCGCGAGCGGCTGGACAACATCGTGTTCGTGGTCAACTGCAACCTGCAGCGCCTGGACGGTCCGGTACGCGGCAACGCCAAGGTCATCCAGGAACTGGAAGGCACCTTCCGCGCGGCCGGATGGAACGTGATCAAGCTGATCTGGGGCAGTGGCTGGGACGACCTGCTGGCCCGCGACCACAGCGGCCTGCTGCGCCAGCGCATGATGGAATGCGTGGACGGCGACTACCAGACCTTCAAGTCGCAGAGCGGCGCCTACGTGCGCGAGCATTTCTTCGGCCGCTACCCGGAGCTGCTGGAGCTGGTCGCGCACATGAGCGACGACGACATCTGGGCGCTGGCACGTGGTGGCCACGATCCGCAGAAGGTGTACGCCGCCTACCAGCAGGCGGTGAACACCAGCGGCCGGCCGACGGTGATCCTGGCCAAGACGGTCAAGGGTTTCGGCATGGGCGAAGCCGGCGAAGGCCAGAACATCAACCACCAGCTGAAGAAGATGAGCGCCGACGCGGTGCGCGCTTTCCGCGACCGCTTCAACCTGCCGGTCAGCGACGACCAGCTGGAGGAGATGCCCTATCTGCGCCCGGAACCGGGCAGCGCCGAAGCGGCCTACTTCGCCGAGCGCCGCCGCATCCAGGGTGGGCAGCTGCCGGCGCGCCTGGCCAAGGTCGATCCGCTACCGCTGCCGCCGCTGTCGATCTTCAACACCCAGCTGCAGGGCAGCGGCGATCGCGGCCAATCCACCACCATGGGCTTCGTGCGCATCCTCACCAGCCTGCTGAAGGACCCGGAGCTTGGCAAGCTGGTGATTCCGATCGTGCCCGATGAATCGCGCACCTTCGGCATGGAAGGCCTGTTCCGCCAGATCGGCATCCACTCCTACCTGGGCCAGCTGTACACCCCGCAGGACGCCGGCCAGCTGAGCTATTACAAGGAAGCCAAGGACGGCCAGATCCTGCAGGAAGGCATCAATGAATCCGGTGCGATCTGTTCGTGGATCGCCGCCGGTACCGCCTACAGCAACCACGGCCTGGCCACGATCCCCTTCTACATCTTCTATTCGATGTTCGGCCTGCAGCGCGTCGGTGACCTGGCCTGGGCCGCTGCCGATGCGCGTACCCGCGGCTTCCTGCTCGGTGCCACGTCGGGCCGCACCACGCTGATGGGCGAAGGCCTGCAGCACGATGACGGCCACAGCCACGTGCTGTCGTCGGTGATTCCCAGCTGCGTGTCCTACGACCCGACCTACAACTACGAGCTGGCGGTGATCATCCATGACGGCCTGCGCCGCATGTATGTCGACCAGGAAGACATCTACTACTACATCACCGTACTCAACGAGAACTACCCGCAGCCGGCACTGCCCGAAGGCGCCGAGGCCGGCATCCTGAAGGGCCTCTACCTGCTGCGTCCGGCAGCCGCCGATGCCGCCTCGCAGCCACGCGTGCAGCTGATGGGCGCAGGCTCGATCCTGCGCGAGGTGGAAGCTGCGGCAGAACTGCTGCAGCAGGACTTCGGCATCGCCAGCGATGTGTGGAGCGCGACCAGCCTGACCGAACTGCGCCGCGATGGCCTGGCCGCCGAACGCTGGAACCTGCTGCACCCGGCTGAGGAACCGCGCGTACCCTACGTGCAGGAGTGCCTGCAGGGCCATGACGGCCCGGTGGTGGTGGCCACCGACTACATGAAGATCGTCGGCGACCAGATCCGTCCCTTCATCAACGACCGCCGCTTCATCGCACTCGGTACCGATGGCTTCGGCCGTTCCGACACGCGTGAGTCGCTGCGCACGTTCTTCGAAGTGGATCGCCACTTCATCGTGCTGGCCGCCCTGAAGTCGCTGGCCGACGAAGGCCGCATCGAGCGCTCGCGGATGCAGGAGGCCATCGACAAGTACGGCATCGACACCGCCAAGCGCGACCCGGCCGCGTTGTGAGGCTGCCGGTGCCATGCCCGCGGATTCCCTCCCCGTGGGCATGGCGCAGGCGGCGCCGCTACGGTATCCGCTTGAACAGGTTGGTCTGCAGGATCGGCGTGCCGTCGTGGCCGTAGAACGCCTTGGTCTCGGTCATCGTCGTACGGTCGGCCGCCACGGTATAGATGCGGGTGGAGGCCGGCGTACCATGGTCCACCAGCTGCATCACCAGGGTATTCGGCGCCGGCAGTTTCAGGTTGGCTTTGTCCGCGCCGTAGGTGCCGGACAAGGGCCCCGGCGTACCGTCGAGCGCCAACGTGCCGTCGGATTTCATGGTCTTGCCGTCGTGCAGGACGATGTCAACGTGTGAACTCCACCGACCCGCACCGGCGTCCTTGAACTCCAGCACCACCTGCTTCGGGCGCTGTGCTTCGGGTAACGCAGACGTGGCGATATCCAGCGACCAGCGCCCCAGCAGCGGTGAGGGCGAAGCTTCCACCGCCAGCGCCGGAACGGCGGAGAGCGAAAGCGCAGACAACAACACAGCGGACAACAGCTTCATACGGGGCTCCGTTTGAATGAGGAAGCTCTGCGTGGGGCGTTGCGGGGCAGTGCCCAGATCGTGCCGGTCGCCAGCAGCACGCGCAAGGCGGTGCGCTGAACGAGGGAGACTCCGTCCCATTCCGAGAGGCCAAAGCACCCTCCCCATTGAATCGAGGCGGTTTCCGCTCTTGTTGACCCGAATAGTTACGTTATAACATTTCACGTCAATTTCACGGACCGTGCCATGCGTCGCCATCTCCTTGCTACCGCCCTTCTGTTCGCCGTCCACAGCGCCCAGGCCGCGGACGAACCCACCCTCCCCACCCTCCAGGTCCAGGCCAGCCAGCCCTCCCGTATCGACAGCCGGGTCACCGTCGACAACCCACAGGCGCAGAACCGCACCCTGGGCGGCCTGCTCGAACACGTCTCCGGCGTGCAGAACAGTGCTTTCGGGCCGAACGCGGGTGCCCCGGTCATCCGCAGCCTCAGTGGCAACCGCGTGCAGATCCTGCAGGACGGCCAGTCCATCCTCGGGATGAACGCGATCAGCGGCGACATCAACATCCCGTTCGATCCGCTGTTCGTACGCAGTGTCACCGTCAACAAGTCTTCCGACACCGTGCGCTACGGCGGCAATGCGATCGGTGGCAGCGTGGAGATCGATTCGGGCCTGATCTCGCGCCGCATGGAAGACAAGGACCAGTCGATGGAGCTGGTCCTGCGCAAGGGCTTCAATGCAGCCGACGCGCAGGGCTTCCGCATGAACTTCAACAACCAGCGCAACATCTCAACCAACCTGCAGGTCTCGCGCCAGCGCATCTCGCACTTCGACATCCCCGGCAACAGCAAGGCCGCCGTCTGCAACACCCACCTGTTCCCGGCCTCCGGTGGTGTCAACTCGGCCCTCGCCGACAGCTGCCAGAAGGAAGCGCGCGTGCAGCAGATCTACAACAAGGCCTCGCAGCCTTACATCGACCAGTTCATGACCGAGAACCCGGACTGGGCCGACGGTGATTTCTCGTTCTACACCAACAACCCGACTTCGGTTTGGCAGCGCCGCACCTACATCAATCCGGTCAACCCGGCCTACGTACCCGGCACGCCTTCGTACGTGCAGAAGCAGATCAACAACGACGTGACGCCCGATTACCATCACCGGTTGGGCAACAGCTACGCGAGAAATTCGCAGGTGGCGCTCGGGTCGACCCTGTTCTTCGACCGTGGTTACGTGGGTATCAGCATCGATGCCAAGGACAGCGAGTACGGCGTGCCGGGGTTCTCGATGCAGAACCTGTCGTTCGGTTCCAACTATGCCAACGGGCTGCCGGTGGGGGTGGTGATCAAGCAGGAACGCTATGCACTGGAAGCCCTGCTGCGCGATCCGCTGCCGTGGTTCGAGCGCGCCGAACTGCGCGTTTCCAAGCTGGACAACACCTCGGGCGAGCGGCTGGGTGCCACCCGCGCCAACGACTACGATTTCGAGAGCACCCAGGCCGAGCTGCTGCTCAGCCATCAGCGCGTCGGTCCGCTCAGCGGCATGCTGGGTTTCAGCCACCAGTCGCGTGATGTCACCGGCAGTGGCTCGCTGCGCTACCTGCCTGACGTCGACACCCGCAGCAACGCGGTGTTCCTGAAGGAGACGCTGGACTTCGGCTGGGCCAGTTTCGACGCTGGCGTGCGCCACGAGCGGGTTGACCATGACCTGCAACCAAGCCGCTTCAAGACCGCGCGCAATGCCGCCAACGCGAAACTGCAGGACCGCGACTACCGGCTCAACAGCTACAGCCTGGGATCGTATGTCGAGCTCGGTCCGTTGTTCGCCGCCAAGGTGCGCTACTCGTCCTCGCAGCGCGCACCTGAGATCAACGAGTTGTACGCGAGCAATGCTCACTATTCGGTGATGACCCAGGAAGAAGGCAACCAGAACCTCGAGCCGGAACGCGCGAAGAACCTGGAACTGACCGGCCTGTTCCACCTCGGTGGTTTCGAACTGTTGGCCACCGCGTACCGGATGAAGTACGAGAACTACCTGTACCTGGGTTACTCGGGCATGCAGACCGCCAACCGCCTGCCGCTGAAGTACTGGAAGCAGACCGACACCACGGTGAAGGGCTTCGAGATCGATGCCTCGCAGGCATTGGACCTGGGCCGCTACGGCACGTTGAACGTGTCCGCCTTCGCCGACCTGGTGAAGAACAAGGCCGACCGCCCCGATTCGCTGCGTGCCCACAATGACGGCGAGTACCTGCCGAACATGCCGACCAACCGCTACGGCGCCACCCTGCAGTGGCAGCGCGAGGGCTGGAAGGCGCGGCTGTCCAGCACCTACTACGACACGCAGAAGTACCTCGGCCGCAACGTGAGCGAGGAAGTGCCGCTGGATGCATTCAACCTGGTCGACCTGCAGGTCAGCCGTGAGCTGCCGGTACGCAACAGCTACATCGCCGGCATGGAGGTGTTCGTCAACGGCAGCAACCTGCTCAATCAAGAAGCACGGCCGCACAACTCGCCGCTGAAGTACATCGCGCCGCTGCCCGGGCGCGGTTTCCAGGTGGGCGTGACGGTGAAGCTCTGAGGATCGAACGCATCGGTACGCGCCTGCGGGCAAATGGCCTGCAGGCGTTCTGCCCCGCCCCCCCTGCGTGGTTGCGCCACACGCGCCGGTTGATTCACCATCGGCAAAAGAGGAGAGCGTGATGAACTGGAAGCATGCGGTTTCACTGGCGCTGTTGTTGTCCGTTTCATCAGCCGCAAGTGCTGCGTCTGCGATCACCTACGACAAGGATGGCCGCTACGGCTATTCGATGAACCAGTCTTCCCTCACCACTGCGATGCAGCAGTCGCTGCACTACTGCGCAGCGCGATCGCGCAATTGCGGTCAGTCCGCCAGCACCACCAGCGAAGGCTATTCGGCCATAGCTACCGGCACGATCGCGTTGGGCTTTGCACTGGGTGAGAAGACCGCGGACGCCGCGCAGCGGAAGGCCGAAAGAATGTGCAGGGAACGTGCCAACGACTGCACGCTTGCGTTGCTGTGGCGGGAAATTCCACCTCGCCACATTGAACCGCCACAGCTGCCGCGTACACCCGCTGCGGCACCAGCGATGACACCCACGCCCATGCCAACGCCTGCCTCCCGCACCGATCTGCCAGGATAGTCAGCTCCACGCTGCGAGTGTCGGATAAAGAAAAACGCCTGCAGATCGAGGATCTGCAGGCGCTTCTTTGTATCTGGCGGAGTGAGAGGGATTCGAACCCTCGATAGAGCTTTTGACCCTATACTCCCTTAGCAGGGGAGCCCCTTCGGCCACTCGGGCATCACTCCGGGGTTTTCTCCGCGTCTGGTGCGTTGCACCTCAGCGGGGCGTGAATCATAACGTTAATCGAGTGCGAAGGTAAAGCGTTATTCGGCAGAATTTTCGCTACCGGTGCCACCGGCTTCGTCACCGCGCTGGATGCGCTGATAGATCTCTTCGCGATGCACAGCAACGTCCTTCGGCGCGGTGATGCCGATACGCACCTGGTTACCCTTGACGCCAAGCACGGTGACGCTCACCGAGTCTCCGATCATCAGGGTTTCGCCGACGCGGCGAGTCAGGATCAACATTTTTGTAAGTCTCCATGGAACCGTGTGGAAGGGTATCCCCCACCGGCTTGACGCTCCGTCAAGAAGCGCTACCACGACAAAGGGAAAAGATTCGCAATGGTACCGTCAGCCGTCCCGCTCCTACAAGGAGGGGGACGGCCAGGTTCATCACAGGCGGGGGCTGACCCATTCGACGACTGCAGCCAGCGCAGTGGCAAGGGCGGGCCCGTCCTCGCCACCACCCTGGGCGAGGTCCGGGCGTCCGCCGCCCTTGCCCCCGATCTGACTGGCGATATGGGACAACAGTTCCCCGGCCTTGACCTTGCCCATTGCACTGCCGTTCACACCCGCGACCAGGGCGGCCTTGCCGTCCTGGGCGCCGGCCAGCACGATCACCGCGTCGCCCAGCTGCTGCTTGAGGCGGTCCATGGCGTCACGCAGGGCCTTGGCGTCGAAGCCCTCCAGGCGGGCAGCCAGTACCTTCACGCCAGCAACCTCGACGGCCTGGCCGGACAGATCGGCCGTGGCACCGGCGGCGACCTTGGCCTTCACGGCCTCCAGTTCGCGCTCCAGCTGCTTCTGGCGCTGACCGAGGGCACGGATCTTCTCGACCACGTCGGCAGCGCTGCCACCGAGCAGTTCAGCGGCCTCGGCCAGGCGGGCCTCTTCGGCGTCCACGTAATCCAGCGCACCCTGGCCGGTAACAGCCTCGATGCGGCGCACGCCCGCGGAGACGCCGCCCTCGGAGGTGATCTTGAACAGGCCGATGTCGCCGGTACGGTTGACGTGGGTACCACCGCACAGCTCGGTGGAGTAGTCACCCATCTTCAACACGCGCACGTGCTCGCCGTACTTCTCGCCGAACAGGGCCATCGCGCCGAAGTCCAGCGCTTCCTGCATGCCCATGTTGTGTACTTCAGCGGCGTTGTTGGCGCGCACCTGCTGGTTGACCTTGCGCTCGATCACGGCAAGCTCTTCCGCGCTGATCGGCTGGAAGTGCGAGAAGTCGAAACGCAGGCGGTCCGGAGCGACCAGCGAGCCCTTCTGCTGCACGTGGGTGCCCAGCACTTCGCGCAGGGCGGCGTGCAGCAGGTGGGTGGCCGAGTGGTTGAGGATGGTGGCGCCACGGCGCTCGCCATCGACCTGGCCGGAGAGCACGTCGCCGACCTTCAGGCCGCCTTCGGACAGGGTGCCGACATGGCCATGGAACTGGCCGGCGAACTTCTGGGTGTCGTCCACCGCCAGGCGCACGCCGTTGCCGGTCAGTACGCCGGTGTCACCGACCTGGCCGCCGGACTCGGCGTAGAACGGGGTCTGGTTGGTGATGACGATGACTGCGTCACCGGCATCGGCCGACTGCACCGGACGGCCGTCCTTGAGCAGGGCCAGCACGGTCAGGCCGTCAGCCTGCAGGCGGTCGTAGCCCAGGAACAGGGTCGGGCTCAGGGTCGCCACCAGCTCGGCGGGCAGGGTCACGCCACCACCGAACTTGCCGGCCGCGCGCGCGGTCTCGCGCTGCTGCTCCATCGCGGCATCGAAGCCGGCAATGTCGACGGTCAGGTCGCGCTCGCGGGCGATGTCCTGGGTCAGGTCGAGCGGGAAACCATAGGTGTCGTACAGGCGGAAGGCGTCAACGCCCGGGATCACGCCATTGCTGGCCTTCCCCGCGACGTCCTCGAAGATCTTCATGCCGGCGTCGAGGGTTTCGGCGAAACGCTCTTCTTCGGCCTGCAGCGCACGGGTGACGGTGTCCACCGCAGCCGGCAGTTCCGGATAGGCTTCGCCCATCTGCTCGACCAGGGTCGGCACCAGCTTGCTGAAGAACGGCTGGCGCACGCCCAGCATCCAGCCGTGGCGCAGTGCGCGGCGGATGATACGGCGCAGCACGTAACCGCGGCCTTCGTTGGACGGCAGCACGCCATCGACGATCAGGAACGAACAGGCACGGATGTGGTCGGCGATCACGCGCAGCGACTTGTTTTCCAGGTCGGCGGTGCCGGTCAGCTCGGAGGCCTTGCGGATCAGGGCCTGGAACAGGTCGATCTCATAGTTGGTGTGCACGTGCTGTAGGATCGCCGCCAGGCGCTCCAGGCCCATGCCGGTATCCACGCACGGCGCCGGCAGTGGCACCAGGGTGCCGTCGGGCTGGCGGTCGAACTGCATGAACACCAGGTTCCAGATTTCGATGAAGCGGTCGCCGTCTTCATCCGGGGAACCCGGGGGGCCACCGGCGATATGGTCACCGTGGTCGTAGAAGATTTCGGTGCACGGGCCGCACGGGCCGGTGTCGGCCATCTGCCAGAAGTTGTCCGAAGCGAACGGTGCGCCCTTGTTGTCGCCGATGCGCACGATGCGCTCTTCCGGCACGCCGACCATGTCGCGCCACAGCGCGTAGGCTTCGTCATCGGTCTGGTAGACGGTGACCAGCAGGCGTTCGGCCGGCAGCTTCCAGACCTGGGTCAGCAGTTCCCAGGCCCAGGCGATCGCGTCCTTCTTGAAGTAGTCGCCGAACGACCAGTTGCCCAGCATTTCGAAGAAAGTGTGGTGGCGCGCGGTGTAGCCGACCTGGTCGAGGTCGTTGTGCTTGCCGCCCGCGCGCAGGCAGCGCTGGACGTCGGCCGCGCGCACGTAGCTGCGCTTTTCCGCGCCAAGGAACACGTCCTTGAACTGCACCATGCCGGAGTTGGTGAACAGCAGGGTCGGATCATTGCCCGGCACCAGCGGCGCCGACGGCACGATGGTGTGGCCTTTGCCCTTGAAGAATTCAAGGAAGTCGCTGCGGATCTGGGAAGTCGTGAATTTGGCGGATGCGTTCATTGGGGGCTGGCAGTCTGCGGGCCGGCGGACCCGGACCACCGGCCGCGTTGGCCAGGTTCGCGAGGGACCGCCGAAAACCTAAAGGGTATCAGGCCCGGCGCCGCCAGTCTCAGTCATCCGGGTCGTAGCGGGTCGCGCGGCGGATGCTGTCGCCGTCGAAGCCCCGTCGGGCCAGCAGATCGGCAGCCTTGCGCCGCTGTGTCAGGTCCTGCGGACCGGCCTCGCCAAAGCGCCGGCGGACCAGATCACGGGCGTTTTCCTGCCAGTCGCCTTCGTAGCTGTCCATCGCTGCGGCAATCGCGGCACTGTCCAGGCCGTGGGTCCCCAGCTCGGCGCGGACATGGATCGGCCCATAACCGGTGTTGGCGCGCATCCTCACCAGGTTCTCGGCAAAACGGGTGTCGTCCTGCCAGCCGGCCTCGGTCAACTTGGCGACAGCGGCCTGCGCGGCTTCGTCTTCGATGCCACGGGCGGTCAGCTTGCGGGTGAGTTCCTTGCGCGAGTGCTCGCGGCGGACCAGCAGGCCCAGTGCCCGTTGCACGGGGGTCTGCTCACGCGGCCGGCGCTTGCGGCCGGTCGGAATGTCTTCGGCGTCGGACATGGGTACTCCAAGGGTGGCGCCATCCGTGGCGCCCAGCCCATCCCTGGGCGATTCGAACCTGCGGGACAGGGCGACGTCACTGACGGCGCCACCCTGCCCCACAGCAAGCCTTATTCGTCTTCGCCTTCGTCGTCGCCTTCCTCGCGGGCCGCTTCGGCCGGCTGGAATTTCTCGCGCAGCTCGGCCTCGAGCTTGGCGGCGACAGTCGGGTTGTCGCGCAGGTAGCCGCGGGCGTTGTCCTTGCCCTGGCCAATGCGTTCTTCACCGTAGCTGTACCAGGCGCCAGCCTTCTCGACCAGCTTGGCATCCACACCCATGTCGATCAGCTCGCCTTCACGGCTGATGCCTTCGCCATACAGGATCTCGGTGATGACCTGCTTGAACGGAGGTGCCAGCTTGTTCTTGACGACCTTGATCTTGGTCTGGTTACCGATGATCTCGTCACCCTTCTTGATCGCGCCGATACGGCGGATGTCCAGGCGGACCGAGGCGTAGAACTTCAGCGCGTTGCCGCCCGTGGTGGTTTCCGGGCTCTGGCCCGGCATCATCACGCCGATCTTCATGCGCAGCTGGTTGATGAAGATCACCAGGGTGTTGGAGCGCTTGATGTTGCCGGTCAGCTTGCGCAGCGCCTGGCTCATCAGGCGGGCCTGCAGGCCAGGCAGCTGGTCGCCCATCTCGCCTTCGATTTCGGCCTTCGGGGTCAGCGCGGCAACCGAGTCGATCACCAGAATGTCGACCGAACCCGAACGGACCAGCATGTCGGCGATTTCCAGCGCCTGCTCACCGGTGTCCGGCTGCGACAGCAGCAGGTCGTCCACGTTCACGCCCAGTTTGGCGGCGTAGATCGGGTCCAGCGCGTGCTCGGCGTCGATGAAGGCCGCGGTACCGCCCATCTTCTGGCATTCGGCGATGGCCTGCAGGGTCAAGGTGGTCTTGCCCGAGGATTCCGGCCCGTAGATCTCAACGACACGGCCCTTCGGCAGACCACCAATGCCCAGCGCGATGTCGAGCATCAGCGAACCGGTCGGGATGGCTTCGACGGGTTCGACCACGCGGTCGCCCATGCGCATCACCGAGCCCTTGCCGAACTGCTTTTCGATCTGGCCCAGAGCTGCAGCGAGGGCGCGCTTCTTGTTCTCGTCCATCGGATTGGTCCTTGCAGAGGTCGTGTCGTTGGAGGTGCTGTCTTTGGGGGTCTTCTTTGCCATGGGTTCACTTTAAGTCGGACGTATCGCACAGGCTGAGATTCTGCCCGGCGCTCTGAAAAGAATTATCGGACATCCGTACCAACCTCAGTGGAACCAGAGAATCGCCACAAAAGACCGCGGGGTAATGCGCTATGGAACGGGTCAACGGTTGGGCCGCAGCAGGCCGCAATAGAGGCCCTCGATCGCGAAGTCCTGATCCGGCAGTACCTCGATCGGCTTGTAATCGGGATTGCGCGGCAGCAGGCGGATGCGATCCTTGGCGATCTTCAGCAGCTTGACCGTGATCTCGTCATCGATGCGGGCCACCACGATCTGCCCGGAATGGGCGTCGCGGGTGCGATGCACGCCGATCAGGTCACCGTCGAAGATGCCCTCGTCGATCATCGAATCGCCCTGCACCTTCAGCAGGTAGTCCGGCGCTGGCGAGAAGAACACCCGGTCCAGCACCACGAAATCGTCCGAGCCGATGTCGGCGCCGATCGGGAGGCCGGCCGCAACCCGGCCCAGCACCGGCAGGCGCAGCACACTGTCGGGCAGGCCCGGCTCGGCCAGCTTCTCGACCGGCGGTGCCTGTACCAGGCGGATGCCGCGGGCCTGACCAGGGATGCGACGGATCGCACCGGCCTGCTCCAGGGCTTCCAGGTGGTACTGGGCCGCGCGCACGCCCTTGAAGCCGAACGCACGTGCGATTTCAGTCTGCGAGGGCGGCGCGCCTTCGCTCTCGATACGCTCGGCGATCAACTGCAGGATCGCCTGCTGGGTGTCGGTCAGGTCCATGGTTAGTAGTATTACTACTAATATCCGGGACTGCAAGTGCCGGGGGCGACACGGCAACATCTGTAGTGCGAGCCATACTCGGCAGTCGGGCGAATGGCCGGGCGGCAAAGGCGAATGCAAGGGCGAAAGCAGCCGACCAGCGGTCGGCTCTACAGGAATCGTTGCGCGATTCCGCGGTAAACACACTCAGGTGTGTTTACCGCTTCTCCATATCGAGAACAGGATCCACACGCCGCAGAAGCCGGCGCCGATGAAGCCGCAGACGCCCAGCGCCAGCAGCCAGCGGCTGGAGACGCCGCCGACGCTGTGCATCACGATCGAGGAACCGATGATCAGCGCAGCAGTGACGATGCCCATCACCAACCGGTTCGCTGCGCGGTTCACCTGTTCGCCAAAGCCTTGCAGCGCCGTGGTTTCCACCTTCAACTGCAGGCGTCCCCGGCGCGCCGCCTGCACCAGCTTGCGCAGGTCGCGGGGAAGCTCACCGGCGAAGTCGACCAGGCCCAGCAGGCTGCGGCGGCCGCGCTTGAGCAGCGCCTTGGGCGCGTAGCGCTGCAGCACCACCCGCTCCAGGAACGGGCGCGCGGCACTGGCCATGTCGAAATCCGGGTCCAGCTGCCGGCCCATGCCCTCCAGGGTCAGGAACGCCTTGATCATCAGCGCCAGGTCAGCCGGCAGGGTCAGGCTGTAGCTGCGCAGCAGCTGGGTGATGTCGCCCAGCATCAGGCCGATGCGCAGGTCCTTCAGCGGCACGCCACGGTATTGATCTACGAACTGGCTGATGTCGTGCTGCAGCCGGTTCTCGTCCACCTCAACACCGCCGGCCCAGTCCAGCAGCACGTCGGCCACGCCCTGCGGATCCTGCTCGACCAGCCCGTGCAGCAGCTGCGCCACCTGGAAACGCCGGACTTCCGACAAGGCGCCGACCATGCCGAAATCAATCACGCCGATGCGGCCATCACGTAGATAGATGATGTTGCCCGGGTGCGGATCGGCGTGGAAGCTGCCGTCCTCCAGCACCATTTTCAGCACAATGCCGGCGCCACGCCGTGCCAGCTCGCGCCGGTCCAAGCCCGCCGCATCGACGCCGGCCAGGTCTCGGCCAGGAATGCCGTCGACGAAGTCCTGCACGTTCAGGCTCTCGCAGGTCCACTGCCAGTGCACCTGCGGAATCAGTATGTCGTCACGGCCGCTGAAGTTGCGCGCGATGCGCTCGGCATTGCGGCATTCGGCAGCGAAATCCAGCTCGCGGCGCAGCGACACGGTGAACTGCTGCACGACTTCGGCCGGGCGGTAACGACGCAGGTCCGGCAGTCGCGCTTCAACGATCTCGGCCAGGCGGGCCAGCAGACGCAGGTCGGCCTCGACCACATCGCGGATGCCGGGGCGCCGCACCTTCAGCACCACCTCGCGACCATCATGCAGGCGTGCGCGATGGGCCTGCGCCAGCGAGGCGGCAGCCATCGGGGTTTCATCGAGGAACGCGAACACCTCTGCAGGCGGTGCGCCAAGGTCGGCCTCGAGCTGCTCACGGATGTCCGCGTACGGCAGCGCAGGTACCGCGTTCTGCAGTTCGGACAGCTCAGCGATCCATTCCGGCGGCAGCAGGTCAACGCGCGTCGCCAGCACCTGCCCGAGCTTGACGAAAGTGGGACCGAGATCCTGCATCGCGCTGCGCACGCGCACCGGTGCGGTCATCCGCAGCAGTTCCTGCCGCTCCTCGTTCCAGTGCAGAAGGCGCCCTGCCCGCTCCAATGTGCTGGCCAGGCCGATGCGCCGCACCACGTCGCCGAAGCCATAGCGGATCAGGACGACGGCAATTTCCTGCAGTCGGCCCAGGTCACGGACCGTGCCCAGCGTTTCCCACATCATGCGTGCTCCGGACGATTACCGGAGCAGCATGTCACAGCTGGGCGTCGATACCGCGCAATGCCGCCGCCACGGTTTGCCGGCGGATGGCTTCGCGGTCGCCATCGAACTGGAACAGCTCGGCGCGGGCATAGCCGCCCCGGCGTTTCCAGCCGATCCAGACACTGCCGACCGGCTTGTCCGGGCTGCCACCGCCAGGACCCGCGATGCCGGTCACCGCCACGGCGATGCCGGCACCGGAATTGACCAGTGCGCCGGACACCATCTCCAGCACGGTTTCGCGGCTGACCGCACCGAACTGCTCCAGGGTCTGCGCGCGCACACCCAGCAGGCGCTGCTTGGCCTCGTAGCTGTAGACCACCATGCCACAGTCGAAGAACGCCGAGGAACCGGCGATATCGGTCATGCACTTGGCGATCCAGCCGCCACTGCAGCTTTCAGCGGTCACCAGCTGCAGCGAAGCCTGCTGCAGGCGCTGCCCGAGCGCGGCGGACTGGGCGTTGAGGTCGGCGTCGGTGGGGATGGACATCGGCATGACGGTGGGGTGAAGAACCTGCACGTTGTACCGCAGATGACAGGCGGATGTCGCGCCCCTCCAGCACGGTGGTTGCCGGCCAGCGGCCGGCACTACCGGGGATTGGCCGCTACCTCACCACTCCGGCAGCTTCTCCGGCAGCAGCGCCCGGATCGGCGCGCCGTCGGCACTGGCAGCCAGCTTTTCGGCTTCGGCGATCGGCAGGTCGACCTGCAGCAGCCAGCCGTCTTCATCGGCCTGCTCTCTGCGGATCACTTCCAGCTGGTGCAGGCGCGCGCGCAGGCGGCCGGCATCCGGCGGCAGGCGCAGTTCGCCGGTGACATGCTGCAGGCCCAGGCGCTTGCCCAGTACCGCCTGCAACAGCTCCAGGCCCTGCCCGTCACGCGCGGAGATCCACACCCGCTCGCGACGCGACTCATCCGGGATACCGTCCTGGCCATCGTGGCGGACGTCGGCACCATCGATGCGGTCGATCTTGTTGAACACCAGCAGCTGCGGCAGGTCACCGGCACCGACCGCGGTCAGTACCTCGTCGACCTGTGCGATGCGCTCCTCGCGGTGCGGATCGGCAGCGTCGACCACGTGCAGCAGGAAATCCGCCTCGCGCGCCTCGGACAGGGTCGAGCGGAACGCCGCAACCAGGTCATGTGGCAGGTCGCGGACGAAGCCGACGGTGTCGGCCAGGACCACGTTGCCACCCGGAACCGCAATGCGGCGCACGGTCGGATCCAGCGTTGCAAACAGCTGGTCGGCGGCATAGGCCTCGGCGCCGGTCATGGCGTTGAACAGGGTCGACTTGCCGGCGTTGGTGTAGCCCACCAGGGCCACGCGCGGCAGCTCGCTGCGCACACGCGCACGGCGCATCTGGGTGCGCTGCACTTCGACCTTTTCCAGGCGTTTCTGCAGCTGCTCCACGCGCTTCTGCAGCAGGCGGCGGTCGGTTTCCAGCTGGGTTTCACCCGGGCCGCGCAGGCCGATCGAACCGCCGCGCTGGCGCTCCAGATGGGTCCAGCCTCGCACCAGCCGCGTGGCCAGGTGACGCAGCTGCGCCAGTTCGACCTGCAGCTTGCCTTCGTGGCTGTGCGCACGCTGGGCGAAGATGTCCAGGATCAGGCCGGTACGGTCGATCACCCGGCGCTCGAGGAAACGTTCCAGGTTGCGTTCCTGGCCCGGGCTCAACGCATGGTTGACCAGGATCAGGTCGGCACCGCTGGCATCTGCCGCAGCCTTGATCTCGTCCAGCTTGCCGCTGCCGATCAGGGTCGACGGATTCGGTCGGTCCAGGCGCGCAGTGATCGTCGCGGCGATGCTGGCCCCAGCCGAGCGGGCCAGATCACCGAATTCTTCCAGCACATCGTCTTCCAGCTTGCCGAAATGGGGCTGGATCAACAGGGCGTGTTCACCCTTTTTCGAGCGGTCAAACATTCACCGCTCCGGTCTTACTCGTCTGCTTCATCACCTGCCTGACCACCTTCACCCGACTGCACGTAACCACCGCCCGGGCCAACCTTCACGTTGCGTGCCGGAACGACCGTGGAAATGGCGTGCTTGTAGACCATCTGACTGACCGTGTTGCGCAGCAGGACCACGAACTGGTCGAACGACTCGATCGTGCCCTGCAGCTTGATGCCGTTCACCAGGTACACCGAAACCGGCACGCGTTCGCGCCGCAGTGCGTTCAAGAAAGGATCCTGCAGCGATTGCCCCTTGGACATTGCACACTCCTGATTATTGTTCTTATTGGGTTGCCGACGGTTGCCACGGCCCCCGAGCCGCCCGCCGACCGATGATGTTACACGGCTGGCGGGGGTTCAGCGTGCGACGAAGGTCGACACCGCGCCGGCCAGGCGCTCCCCATCGACATGGGGGTCGAACCAGCGCGCATCAAGCTCGCCGCGCAGCCAGGTCAGCTGGCGCTTGGCCAGCTGCCGGGTGGCGAAGATCGCCTTGTCACGGAAACGGGCGGCATCACCCTCCCCGTCCAGGTATTCCCAGGCCTGGCGATAGCCAACCGCGCGCACCGCCGGCAGGTCCAGCGGCGCCGTCACGGCGGCCATTTCCGGCATTGCACGCAGTGCCCGCACCTCGTCCAGGAAGCCCTGCGCCAGCATGGCGTCGAAGCGCGCCTCGATGCGCTGGTGCAGTACCGCGCGGTCACGCGGGGCGAGGATCAGCTTGAGGGTGCGCACCGGCAATGGCGCGACGCCCGGCCGGCGCTGCCATTCACTGATCGGCGTGCCGGTGAGGCGATAGACCTCCAACGCCCGCTGGATGCGTTGCGGGTCGGTGGCATGGATACGTGCGGCTGCGGCTGGATCGACCATGGCCAGTTCTGCGTGCAGTGCCGCCCAGCCCCGCTCGGCCGCCTCGGTGCTGAGTGCTTCGCGCATCACCGGGTCGGCCTCCGGCATCGGCGACAGGCCCTGCAGCAGGGCCCGGAAGTACAGCCCCGTGCCACCTGCCAGGATCGGCGTTTTGCCGCGTGCCACGATGTCGGCAACGACGCGGCCGGCATCGGCGGCGAACTCGGCCGCCGAATAGGTCTGCCACGGATCGCGCAGGTCCAGCAGATGGTGCGGCGCCTGCGCCCGCTCGGCCGCATCCGGCTTGGCCGAGCCGATATCCAGATGCCGGTAGACCAGCGCCGAATCGACGCTGACGATCTCGCCATCCAGCTGCTTCGCCAGGGCGATCGCGGTGGCGGTCTTGCCACTGGCGGTCGGCCCCATCACGGCGATCGCCAGTGGCCGCCGGTCGATGCCCATCAGTCTTCGTCCGGCCAGCGGATCGTCGGCGTGGCGTCGGCGCGCGGCGTTGGCACGGCCTCGACTGCCTGCCAGATCTTCAGCGCATCGATGGTGGCGGCCACGTCATGCACGCGCACGATGCGTGCGCCGCGCTGCACCGCGATCAGGTGCGCGGCCACCGAGGCGGCCACGCGCTCGGACGGCGTGTCGCGACCGGTCAGTTCGCCCAGGCTGCGCTTGCGCGACAGGCCAGCCAGCATCGGCAGGCCCAGCTCCAGGAACCGCTCGGAGCGTGCCAGCAGGGTCATGTTGTGGGCAGTGGTTTTGCCGAAACCGAAACCGAGATCGATCAGCAGGTTCTTCTTCGCAATGCCCGCCATCTCGGCAGCGAACAGGCGCTGGACCAGGAAGCCGTGCACCTCGGCGACCACGTCGTCGTAATGTGGATCGGCCTGCATGTGGCCTGGCTCGCCCTGCATGTGCATCAGCACCACCGGCACGCCGGTTGCAGCGGCGGCGTCCAGCGCCCCTTCCTGACGCAGGCCGTAGATGTCATTGATCATGCCGGCGCCAGCCGCCACCGCCGCGCGCATCACTTCCGGCTTGAAGGTGTCGATGCTGATCGGCACCCGGGTGCGCGCGGCCAGCTGCTCGATCACCGGAATCACCCGGCGCAGTTCCTCCTCCACCGATACCGGCGCAGCGCCCGGCCGGGTCGATTCGCCGCCGATGTCCAGCAGGTCCGCGCCCTCCTCGACCAGCTTCAGGCCATGGCCGACCGCAGCCTCGGTGGTGTCGTGCGCGCCGCCATCGGAGAACGAGTCCGGGGTGACGTTGACGATGCCCATGACCTGGGCACGATCGAGGCGCAGGATGCGGCCGGCGCAATCGAGCTGGGGCGAGGTATCGAACATGGGCAATCCTGCAGGGACAACGGCGGGTAGTTTAGTTCGGCAGGGCGGCGCCCTGCACCCGCAGAGGCAACGGCCAAAGCTAATGCGGCTCTGGATTGCTGATGGTCTGGCGGGACGGTGTGCGGCTGCAGGACACGCCGTAAACCCGTCCTTGGGGGCTCGATGGCGCCATCCATGGCGCCAACGGTCCTGCAGCCCCACACCGCCCCACCTCCGACAGATTCCCGGTGACGGTTGGATGGGGACCGGTAGATCCACGCCATGCGTGGATGCTCTTCGTTCAATTCTCGAGATACTCGAGTTCGATGGAGATTCATCCACGCATGGCGTGGATCTACGTGTCGACCAAGGTCGACACCTACCAACAGCAGCAGGAATCTGTCAGAGGTGGGGCGGTGTCGGAGTGCGGGGTGTCAGCCGCATGGATGCGGCTGCCAAGCTTACAGGGACGTACTTGCAGCGTCCCCGCCCTCCGACACCGCCCCGCCATCCTACGGAAAGCCCGCTGTTGCTGTTGCTGTTGAGGTTGTCGGCCAGCGGCCGGCACTACCGCGGGTGCAGGGCGCAGCCCTGCCGACACCCCCTCAACGGCGGCGGCGCTTGCGGTCCACGTACAGGGTCCTGGCGATGCTCAGCACGATGCCAACGGCGATACCCACCACGCAGCCCAGCAGCAGGTTGTCGGCCCCCAAGCCCACACCGACGCCGACCACGGTGGCGATCACCATCTCGGCGGTGTGGGAAATCGGTTCGGGCTTCGGGGCGGACATGCGGGCTCCAGCGTCAGATCGGTTCTTCGGGATGGGCCAGTGGCCCGGAAACGACGAAGCCGGGTTGCCCCGGCCTCGTCTGGTGTCACCTGCAGCGGGCCGTCAGTGCGATTCGGCCGGGCCTGCGATCGGCGGCAGCGGACGGGCGTCGCCGCCCTTGTCGTTGCCGCCATCCTTGTTCGACTTGCTCCAGCCCGCCGGCGGCGGCGGATCGCGGCCTTCCATGATCGCGTCGATCTGCGGCGCGTCGATGGTCTCGTACTGCAGCAGCAGCTGCGACATCGCGTGCAGCTTGTCGATGTTCTCGGTCAGCAGCTGGGTCGTGCGGGCGTAGGCCTTATCGAGGATGTTGCGCACTTCCTCGTCGATCCGGCGCGCCGTGTCGTTGGACACGCTCTTGTGCTGGGTGACCGAACGGCCCAGGAACACCTCGTCGTCCTCTTCGCCATAGGCGATCGGGCCGAGCTGCTCGGACAGGCCCCACTTGGTGACCATGTTGCGGGCCATCTTTGTGGCACGCTCGATGTCGTTGGAGGCGCCGGTGGTGACCTTATCCTCGCCGAAGATCAGTTCTTCAGCGACGCGGCCGCCGTACAGCGAGCACAGCTGCGACTGGATCGCCACGCGGTTCATCGAGTACTTGTCGCCTTCCGGCAGGTACATGGTCACACCCAGCGCACGGCCGCGCGGAATGATGGTCACCTTGTAGACCGGGTCGTGCTCGGGCACCAGGCGGCCGACGATGGCGTGGCCGGCCTCGTGGTACGCGGTCAGGGTCTTCTCGTCCTCGCTCATGGCCATCGAGCGGCGCTCGGCACCCATCAGGATCTTGTCGCGGGCACGGTCGAAGTGGTCCATGCGGACTTCCTTCTCGTTGCCACGCGCGGCAAACAGGGCCGCCTCGTTGCAGAGGTTGGCCAGGTCCGCACCGGAGAAGCCCGGGGTACCACGCGCGATCACCATCGGCTCGACGTCGTCAGCCAGCGGCAGCTTGCGCATGTGGACCTTGAGGATGTGCTCGCGGCCCTTCACGTCCGGCAGGCCGACCACGACCTGGCGGTCGAAACGGCCCGGGCGCAGCAGCGCCGGGTCCAGCACGTCCGGACGGTTGGTCGCAGCGATCACGATCACGCCTTCGCCGCCTTCAAAACCGTCCATCTCGACCAGCAGCTGGTTCAGGGTCTGCTCGCGCTCGTCGTGACCGCCGCCCAGGCCGGCGCCACGGTGGCGGCCGACGGCGTCGATTTCGTCGATGAAGATGATGCACGGCGCGTGCTTCTTGGCCTGCTCGAACATGTCACGCACGCGGCTGGCGCCGACGCCGACGAACATTTCCACGAAGTCCGAACCGGAGATCGAGAAGAACGGCACCTTGGCTTCGCCGGCGATGGCCTTGGCCAGCAGCGTCTTGCCGGTACCCGGCGGGCCCACCATCAGCACGCCGCGCGGAATCTTGCCACCCAGCTTGGTGAACTTGGACGGGTCGCGCAGGAAGTCGACCAGTTCGCCCACTTCTTCCTTGGCCTCGTCACAGCCGGCGACGTCGGCGAAGGTGACCTTGATCTGGTCTTCGCCCTGCAGCTTGGCGCGCGACTTGCCGAAGGACATCGCGCCCTTGGCACCGCCGCCACCGCCCTGCATCTGGCGCATGATGAACAACCAGAAGCCGATGATCAGGATGACCGGAAGGAAATTCATCAGGATCGCGCCGAGGGAAATGCCGCTGGACGGCTCCTCCTGCACGATCTCCACGTTCTTGGTACGCAGCACGTTGATCAGGTCACGATCGAACGGCGCGGTGATGGTGGACGACTGCCCACCGCGGGTGGTGTAGGTCAGCTGGCTGGTACCGCCGCGCATGTCGCCGCCAAAGGCGACCTTCTGCACGTTGCCGCTGTCCACCTGGTCCAGGAACTGCGAGTAAGACGCGCCCTGCGCGCCGGCCCCGGAGGACTTCGGCGAGAAGCTCTGGAAGACCACCATCAGCACGACGGCGACGACCACCCATAGCAGGAGGTTCTTGGTCAAGTCGTTCATCCTCATTGGCTCCGGTGTTCCTCTCAGTGCTGGCGTTGCGTTGGGGTCGAACTTGCGTACGTTGCGAGCTTACTTCATGTGGGCGCGTTTTCCCTGACCCAAGGCATACACCTCGGGAGAGCGCTTGCGCGAAGCTTCCGGCTTGCGGATGGAGACCTTGTCGTACCGGCGACGCATGTCGCGCACGTAGTCGTCAAAGCCTTCACCCTGGAACAGCTTGATCAGGAACGCCCCACCGGTCTTCAGGTGGTTGTCGGCAAAATCCAGGGCCAGCTCCGCCAGGTGCATCATCCGCGGCTGGTCGACCGCGCCTACACCACTCTTATTGGGGGCCATGTCCGACAGCACAAGGTCTACCGGCTGATCCCCGAGCATGGCTTCAAACTGCGATAGAACGGCTTCTTCCCTGAAGTCACCATGAAGGAACTCCACGCCGGCCAGCGGCGGCATGTCCAGGATGTCCAGCGCCAGCACGCGACCGGTGTCGCCGATCTGTCTCCGCACCTGCTGAGACCAGCCGCCCGGGGCGGCACCGAGGTCGACCACCACCATGTGCGGCTTCAGCAACCGGTCACGTTCCAGCAGCTCTTCGAGCTTGTAGGCGGCGCGCGAGCGCATGCCTTCGGCCTGGGCCTTCTTCACGAAGGGGTCGGAGAAGTGTTCCTTGAGCCAGCGCTGGCTGCTTTTGCTGCGGGTAGCCATTGAAAATAGGGGCTGATGGGGTCCTCATGATACCCTGATCGCCCCATTCAACCGTGTTTTCCTGCATGTCCATCGCCCTGACCGCCTCCCAGACCCGTTTCCTGCGCGGCCAAGCCCACGACCTGAAGGCCCTGCTGCAGACCGGCGGCAAGGGTGTGACCCCGGCCTTCATCGCTGAGCTGAACGAAGTGCTGGAGCGCCACGAGCTGGTCAAGGTGAAGGTCGCTGCCGAAGACCGCGACGCCCGTGACGTGATGATCGGCGAGATCGTCGAAGCCACCGAAAGCGCGCTGGTGCAGCGCATCGGCCACGTCGCCGTGTTGTACCGCCCGAGCAAGGAACAGCGCCAGATCGTGCTGCCGCGCGGCTGATCGCCCTACTGCCATGCAGCTGAACCACGAACCGCCGGATTACGCCTATAGCCTCCGTGCCGCCGATGGCCGCTCGGCCAAGGTGAATGACCAGGCTCTGGGCAGCAGTTTCTTCCTGACCCCGGACCAGCTGGTCACGCAATGGCCGGTGGTGAGCGCCACTGCGCTGCAGGTGGCTGACCTGGAGCCGATCCTGGCGCTGAATCCGGCGCTGATCGTGCTCGGCACGGGTGACCGTCAGGTGTTCCCGCCGGCGGTGGTGATGGCCGCCTGCCTGTCACGCGGCATCGGCCTGGAAGTGATGAACAATCCAGCCGCCGCGCGCACCTTCAACATCCTGGCCAGCGAAGGCCGCAAGGTCGCCGCCGCCTTCATTCTGGAAGGCTGAGGTCGAGTCACCGGGTGGCTCCTGGCCAGCTGCCCGAAGGTGTGCAGCGGAATGCCGAGAACGCCTTGAGCCGGCCAATCAGGTTGCCGCCCTGCCCCCAGCGGATATCCATGACCTTCCAGTCCCGGTCCTGCCGCTGCAGCAGGACCCGGTCGGTCCAGCGGTAGTCGCCCACGGCCATGTCGACATGGATCCAAGTGGCGTCACCGCTCGATCCGGGCATTCCCACGGATATCGTTTCCGGTCGATCCGGCGCCAGCAGATACGGGCTCCGGTCCAGCATGTGCGGCTTTTCATCAGGCGCCGCCAGTACGGTGCAGGCCTGTTCATATGCACGCTGCCCAGCGATGGCTGAGCGGAGGGCCTCACCCAGCAGTGGGGAAACGGTCGTTTCGTTCGACGTCGGTGCCTGGATGGCGTCGTAGAGCCGGGTGACCACGTCACGTGGATCGCTGCTGGCGGCGGCCGCCAATGGCGCGACGATGAGCAGCACGAAAAGGGCTGTTGGGCGAGACATGCGGCACCGGATTGGGGGGCCGTTGAAGCATGCCGCTTCCCTGGCTCGCCGGGAAGCTTGAGATGCGCCTCTCATGGTCGCAAATGGCCACCCACGGCGGCCAGCGTACAGCGAGTCGAGCATGGCTCGGCGCTGCAGGTCGGGAACGCCGGGCGTGGCCCGGCGCTCCCCGATCCAACGACGATCAGCGTGCCGGCAGGTACTGCTGCGGATCCACCGGCTTGCCGTTGTAACGGATCTCGAAGTGGACCATGTCGCGGTTCGCACCGGTGCGGCCCATCTCGGCGATCTGCTCACCGGCCTTCACACTCTGCCCTTCATTCACCAGGCGCTTGCGGTTGTGGCCATAGGCCGACAGCCACTGGTCGCTGTGCTTGATGATGATCAGCTCGCCGTAGCCGACCAGGCCGGCGCCGGAGTACACCACCACACCGTTGGCGGTGGCCTTGACCGGCTGGCCGCTGGTACCGGCGATGTCCACGCCCTGCTTGGTCGCGTCACCGGCCACGTAGCGGCCGACGATCGCGCCATCGGCCGGCCAGCGCCAGGCGATGTTGCTCTTCACCGGACCCACCGGCGCCGGGGCCGGGACCGATGTGGTGCTGCCGCCGCTGCTGCCACCCGAGCGCGGCGGGGTGACCACCGTGGTCGGCGCGCGGCCGCCGCTGGCACCGGCCGGATACAGTCGGATCACCTGCCCCGGATGGATGGTCGAGGGGTTGTCCAGACTGTTCCAGGCAATCAGGTCGGCCGGGGTGATGTCATGGATGCGGGCCAGCGCATAGATGGTATCGCCCTTGCGCACCACCACAGTCTGCCCGGGCTTGGGCACCGAGGTCTTCGGCGTGGTCACACCACCGCCGGTGCTGCCACCACCAGGACGAACCACGGTTGCGGTGCCGCAGGCGGCCAGGGTGGAAACCAGCAACGCCAGCGCGCCGATGCGCACTCCCTTGCTCAGACGATCAGGATTCATGCGAACTTCGACCTCCATACAAGCCAGGCGATCAGCACCACCACCAACGCGGTGGCGATCCAGCCCAGCGGTTCAATCCAGCGACGCAGTGCCGCTTCAGCACGCGCACCACCGATACGGATGACCGCAGCCAGCACGAACACGCGCTTGCCGCGACCGATCAGCATGCTCAACAGGTACTGCGGCATCGGCACGCCGACGATACCCGATGCCCACGTGAAGACCTTCATCGGGATGGGCATGAAGCCGCCCAGCACCAGGAAGGTGAACACCGCCCACGGCGACTCGGCCATCTTCGCCTGCACGGTGGTGATGCCCTGCTCGATTGCCGGCAGCATGCCCAGCGCTTCGAACAGCGGCTTGATCGCCTCGAAGGCGTAATGGCCCAGTGCATACCCAAGCAGTGCGCCGACCATCGAGCCGGCCAGGCTGAGGGTGGCGAACCACCAGCCGCGTTTCGGCTGGGCCACGCACATCGGCGCCAGCATCACTTCCGGCATCACCGGAAAGATGATCGCCTCGAAGAAGCTCAACACCGTCAGGTAGGTCGGCGCGCGTTCGTGCGCCGCCCACTTCATCGCCCGCTCGTACAGCGGCCCGAAAATCTTCATGCAACCCTGCTCCGTGGATTAGTCGAGCATGCCGGACAGCAGCGGCACGAAGGTGACCGGCGCCAGCACGCGTTGTTCGATGCTGCCGTCAGCCCTGCGGTCCAGCTGCACCAGCGACTGCCCAGCCGGCCCGCCGACCGGCGCCACCAGGCGGCCGCCCTCGGCCAGCTGCTCGACCAGTTCATCGACCAGTGCAGGCGCCGCGGCGGTGACGACGATGGCATCGAACGGGCCGTGCTCGACCCAGCCGGCGCGACCATCATCATGCTTGGTGCGGATGTTCATGCCCAGCGCACGGAAGCGCTTGCGCGCCTGTCGCAGCAGGTCGCCGATGCGTTCGACGGTGTAGATCTCCAGGCCAAGCGCGCCGAGCACGGCGGCCTGGTAGCCGGAGCCGGTACCGACTTCCAGCACTTTCTTTGGCGAGACCTGCAGCACGGCTTCGGTCATGCGCGCCACCACCCACGGCTGGGAGATGGTCTGGCCGTGGCCGATCGGCAGGGCGGTGTCTTCGTAGGCGCGTGACGCCAGCGCTTCGTCGATGAACAGATGGCGCGGCACTACCCGGATCGCATTCAAGGTCGACTCGTCGACGATGCCAGCCTCGCGCAGGCGATCGACCAGGCGGTCGCGCACACGCTGCGAGGTCATGCCGATGCCGACGGCTTCCGGTTGCAGGCGCAGGCGTGGGCTCATGCCGGCTGGTCCAGCGCGGCGCTGAGGCCGCCGACCCAGCTGGCCACTTTCTCCAGTGCCTGGTAGCGGGTCAGGTCGACCTGGATCGGGGTAATCGAGATGTGGCCGGTGCGTACCGCGTGGAAATCGGTGCCGGGGCCGGAGTCCTGCTCACGACCGGCCGGGCCGATCCAGTACACCTCGTTGCCGCGCGGGTCCTTCTGCGCGATGCAGCCTTCTGCACGATGGCGGTTGCCCAGGCGGGTGACCTCGAAGCCCTTGACCTCGTTCCACGGCAGGTCCGGCACGTTGACGTTGAGGATGGTGTCAGCCGGCAACGGATCGGCCTTGAGCCGGGCGACGATCTCCACCGCAGCGCGCGCGGCGGTCTCGAAGTGTTTCGGATCGTGGTTGCGGGTGACCAGCGAGACCGCCACCGCCGGCAGGCCGAGGAAGCGACCTTCCATCGCCGCCGAGACGGTGCCGGAATAGATCACGTCATCGCCGAGGTTGGCGGCGTTGTTGATGCCGGACACGACAATGTCGGGTTCGAACTCGAGCAGCCCGGTCAGCGCCAGGTGCACGCAGTCGGTCGGGGTACCGGCCACCGAGACGGTGTAATGGTCGATGCGCTTGAGGCGGATCGGCAGGTCCAGGGTCAGCGAATTGCTGGCGCCGGAGCGATCGCGGTCGGGCGCGACCACCGTGACTTCGTGACCGGCCTCACGCAGCACCGAAGCAAGCATCCGGATGCCTGCGGCGTCGACGCCATCGTCGTTACTGACCAGGATTCGCATCTTCGATTTAACCGCTTGATTTTCCAAGAATTCGATTCCATCACCGTGCAGTGTGGGCGGGACCGTCGTACTCCCCTGCGGAAGCCGTCGACCGTGCAAGGGCATCGTCTATTGTGCCGCATGCGAGCCGCCGGTCCTACCCTGCCGGCGGTCACGGCCGACATCGAACCGTCATAGGCAGACCTGCGCCAGCGGTTTACCCTGTGCGCATGTCGCACCCTGAAGACGAAGATCCGGCCGCGTTGTTCCGCGCGGCCATCGGCGAAGTGACGCCGCTGCGCAAGGATGCCGAGCCGGCACCGGCTGCGCCCCGGCCGAAGCCGCGCGCGCGCATGGCCGAACGTGACGAGGCCGAAGCCGCCGGCGAGTTCGCCCGGCTGCTGCGCGACAGCACGCCACTGGAAGCCGGCGACGTGGCCAGCTATCGCCGCGACAACCTGCCACCTCGCCTGTTCCAGCGCCTCAAGCGTGGCCAGTATTCGGTGCAGGACGAACTGGACCTGCATGGCGCCACCGCCGCGCAGGCCGAGACGCTGCTGCGCCAGTTCCTGCTGGAAGCGCATGCACACGAGTATGGCTGCGTGCGCATCATCCACGGCAAGGGATTGCAGTCCGACGGCGGCGCGCCGGTACTGAAGAACCTGGTCGACCGCCTGCTGCGGCTGCGCAACGACGTACTGGCATTCCATTCGGCGCCGACCGGGCAAGGCGGCACCGGCGCGGTGCTGGTGCTGCTGGCGCGGCGCTGAAAAAGGGGGACGCCATGAGTCCAGGTAGAGTCGACTGTCAGTCGACTGCTCTTCCAGCGGCAAGCGAATACCCCGCGCTGCGCGCGCAAGTCGACTGACAGTCGACTCTGCCGCGCGCCCTGCTCAGGCCTGCGAGGCGTCTTCGACCGGGCCGAGCTCGTGCAGCACGGCGGTGGCGTAGCAGCCCGGCGGCAGCGCGAACGATAGCTCCAGCACGTCATCGCCAAGCCACTGGTGCTGCAACAACGCGGGGCGCAGGCGCAGCGCGCGGCGCTCCTGCTTCAGGCGCACGTCTTCCAGGCCGGCCCGCAGTGCCTTCGATTCCTCGTCGTCGAGCGCGGCCAGCTCCAGCTCGCGTGCCGCTTCGGTGCTGCGCAGCTCGCCTTCACCCCACAGCGGTGCGCTGGGATGGATGTCGAACCGCGCGAGGCGCTCGGCCAGCACGTCGGTGTACGGCTCCGGGCCGAACACGCTGCGACTGCCGTCCAGCATCCACACCTCGCCGTCCAGTGGCTGATCCCAGTTACCCTGCTCCACGCGCGCGGCCAGCACGCGGTTGAACAGCGCCGATCGGGCGGCAGACAGCAGCAGTGAACGCTGGTCCTTGCGCATGCGGCGGCCACCGAACATCGCCAGTGCCGCCGGCACGTTGCCGCCGTCGCGGCCAAAGCGCTGCTCGCCAAACCAGTTCGGCAGGCCGCGCCCGGCAATCTGCTGCAGGCGTTCGCTGATCGCTGCGGCATCGCCCTGCACCTCGCGCAGGACCAGCTTGAAGCGGTTGCCGGCCAGTGCGCCACGCTGCAGCTTGCGGTTATGCCAGGTCGCTTCGAGCACTTCGATCTCGTCACTGGCCAGCTCGGCCAGGTCCGGCGCAATGCGCTTGGGCAGGTGCACGCTGAAACGCTGGGTGGTGACCGCGTGGCGGTCTTTCATGCCGGCGTAACTCACCGCCATTTCCGGCAGGCCCGCCCACTTGGCCAGCACCTTGGCCACATGCACGGTGTTGGCACCGCGCTTTCGGATGTGCAGCAACAGGTGCTCGCCTTCGCCGGTGGCCTCGAAGGCCGGCAGCTCGTCAACCTGGAAATCGTCTGGCGTAGTGCGGATGCGCGCCGTCAACAACGGCGCACCAAATGCCAACGGCAGCGGAATCATGCCGCCACCAGCAACACGACCGCCTGTGCGGCAATGCCTTCACCACGGCCGGTGAAGCCCAGTTTTTCCGAGGTGGTGGCCTTGACGCTGACTGCATCCAGCGGCAACTGCAGCAGGCCGCCGATGCGCTCACGCATCGCCAGCGCATGCGGGCCAACCTTCGGCCGCTCGCAGATCACGGTGATGTCGGTGTTGCCGACGCGCCAGCCGCGCTCGCGCAGCAGGCTGTCGCAATGACGCACGAAGTCGCTGCTGTCGGCGCCCTTCCAGCGGTTGTCACTGGGTGGGAAATGCTGGCCGATGTCGCCCAGCGCCAGCGCACCGAGCATCGCATCGCACAAGGCGTGCAGGATCACGTCGCCATCGCTGTGCGCAAGCACGCCACAGCTGTGTGGAACGTTCACGCCGCCAAGCATGATGTGATCGCCTTCGCCGAAGGCATGGACGTCGTAGCCCTGGCCGATGCGGACGGGCGGGAACGGTGCGGTGCTCATGGATGCAACCCTTGCAGCAGGACCACGCGGACGGTCAGCCGGCGCGGCGGGAAAGTACGAATTCGAACCGGTCCAGATCGGCCGGGGTGGTGACCTTGAAGTTGTCCTCGCTGCCTTCCACCAGCAGCGGGCGCTGGCCCTGGCGCTCCATGGCCATCGCCTCGTCGGTGACTTCAACACCGGCGGCAGCGGCGTCGGACAGCGCGCGGCTGAGCTGGTGGCGGCGGAACAGCTGCGGGGTCAGTGCACGCCACAGGCGCTCACGCGGCTCGGTGCCATCGATGCCACCGTCGTCGCCTGCACGCTTGAGCGTGTCACGTACCGGTGCGGCCAGGATCGCCCCCACCGGGTCGGTACGACCGACTTCAAGCAGGCGGCCGAGATCGGCCGGCGACAGGTTCGGCCGCGCGGCATCGTGGACCAGTACGAACTCATCAGCGCGCACCGTCTCCGGCAGCGCCTGCAGGCCAGCCAGCACCGAAGCGGCACGGGTCGCGCCACCGATGCAGGTCAGCACCGGCTTGCCCGCCCACTCGTTCCAGCCGGGCCAGTCGGCGTCGTCCTGGCCGATCACCACCATCGCCCCGGCCACGGCCGGGTGCGCCAGCAGGGCGTCCAGGGTATGGGCAAGCAGGATCTGTCCCCCTGCCTGCAGGTATTGCTTGGGCAACGGCGCGCCGAAGCGGGTGCCACGACCCGCAGCCGGAACCACGACCCAGATGGCCGCACTCATGGCACGTCCGCCGGGTGGTCGCCAACCTGCGCACTGACACCTGCCGCAGGCTGCGCCGGATGGACCGGCGCATCCTCGACCACACGATAGAACTTCTCGCCGGGCTTGATCATGCCCAGCTCGCTGCGTGCGCGCTCCTCGATGGCGGACTGGCCTTCCTTGAGGTCCTTCACTTCGGCAGCGAGCGCGTCGTTGCGCTGCTGCAGACCCTCATTGTCCCGCTCCTGGTTGGCGACCTGGGCTTCGAGCATCATCACTTCGCCCGAATTGCCCGGACCGAACCAGAAGCGGTACTGCAGCCAGCCCAGGAGCAGGGCCAGCACCAGCAGCATCCAGCGCCAGTCGCGCATCGGCTCAGCGCTTCAGCGAAACGAACGCGTCACGACCGGCGTAACGCGCGCCGGCGCCGAGGGCTTCCTCGATGCGCAGCAGCTGGTTGTACTTGGCCACGCGATCGCTGCGGCACAGCGAACCGGTCTTGATCTGGGTGGCGGTGGTAGCCACTGCGATGTCGGCGATGGTGGTGTCTTCGGTTTCGCCCGAACGGTGCGAGACCACAGCGGCATAACCGGCGCGGTCGGCCATGGCGATCGCTTCCAGGGTTTCGCTCAGGGTGCCGATCTGGTTGACCTTGATCAGGATCGCGTTGGCGGTGCCCGAGTCGATGCCTTCCTGGAAGATCTTCGGGTTGGTCACGAACAGGTCGTCACCGACCAGCTGCACCCTCTTGCCGATGCGGTCGGTCAGCAGCTTCCAGCCGGCCCAGTCGTTCTCGGCCAGGCCGTCTTCGATCGTGATGATCGGGTACTGCGCGGCCCAGTCGGCGAGGAAGTCGACGAACTGCTCGGAGGTCAGGCGCTTGTTCTCGCCCACCAGGTTGTACTTGCCGTTCTCGAAGAATTCGCTGGACGCCACGTCCAGGCCCAGCAGCACGTCTTCACCGGCGGTGTAGCCGGCCTTGCCGATCGCTTCAAGGATGGTGTCCAGCGCTTCGACGTTGCTGCGGAAGTCCGGAGCAAAGCCGCCTTCGTCGCCGACCGCCGTGCTCAGGCCGTGGCCCTTCAGCACCGACTTCAGCGAATGGAAGATTTCGGTACCGGCACGCAGCGCTTCGGAGAACGAGGTGAAGCCGACCGGCAGCACCATGAATTCCTGGAAGTCGACGTTGTTGTCGGCGTGCGCGCCGCCGTTGATGATGTTCATCATCGGCACCGGCAGCGACGGGGTCACGCCGGTCCTGGCGGCCAGGTACTGCCACAGCGCCTGCTTGTTCGATGCGGCGGCGGCGTGCGCAGCGGCCATCGAAACACCCAACAGTGCGTTGGCGCCCAGGCGGCCCTTGTTCTCGGTGCCGTCGAGGTCGATCAGGCGACGGTCGAGGCCGGCCTGGTCGGTGGCTTCAAAACCCTTCAGCGCGGCGGCAATCGTGGTGTTGACGTTGTCGACGGCCTTGCGCACGCCCTTGCCCAGGTAACGGGTCTTGTCGCCGTCACGCAGCTCGACCGCTTCCTTGGTGCCGGTCGAGGCGCCGGAGGGAACCGCGGCACGACCGAACGAACCGTCCTCCAGGATGACTTCGGCTTCCAGCGTGGGGTTGCCACGACTGTCGAGGATTTCACGGGCGTGGATGCTGCGGATCGTGCTCATGGTCGGACCGGTTACCTGTCTGGAGAGGGGGCGACAAAACGAATGCCGCGTGATTATCCCCGGCTGCCCGCCACTTGCCAAATGGCGTGGGCGGCTTCAGCCCCAGCTGGACCCGATCACGATCAGGACCATCGACACCAGCATCACCAGCAATGCACCGGCAATCGCCGCCAGGATGGGGCCACGCCGCCGTCGCCAGGCCAGCACCATCGCCACCGGACTGCCCAGGAAGCACAGCACCATCGTGACCAATGCGCCCAGCAGCCACCACTGCGTGGCCTGCACGCCGTTGTTTCCGTCCCCCGGCGGCCGGAAACCGGCGGTGAAGGCCAGTACGCCCACCACCAGGGCGATCCAGGTCAACACGGACAGCCCCAAGGCGATCAGGCCCCAGGGCCAGCCTCGCGCCGATGTGGTCGCATTCATCAAAGCACTCCGTAGAACAGGGCGCCGAGCCACAGAGAGAGCAGGATGATCGCCAGGCCGGCGGCCACCTTGCCGCGATTCAGCCTCCAGGCCTGCACAGCAGCAGCGACGCATCCCACTGCACCGAGCAGCTCTGCCACCATAAGCGCGATGAAGTACGCGCGCAGATCGAGTGCGCTGCTGCCATCACCCGGCGGCCGCACGGACGCGGCACCGATCAGCACCAGCCCGAACATGCCCGCAGTGAACAGCACGGCCAGGCCCAGTGCGATCAGGCCCCACGGCCACTGTTTCCAGTGCCGGCGGCGGCGCTGGGTTTCCAGCGCCAGCCACGGGTCACGACTCACGCAAAGCGCGAGAAGCCGTGCTTCTTGGTCACTGCATCGAGTTCCATCAAGGTCTCAAGCAATGCTTCCATCTGGTCCAGCGGCCACGCATTGGGGCCATCGGACAGCGCCTTGGACGGATCCGGATGGGTCTCGGCGAACAGGCCGGAGATGCCCACCGCCACGGCGGCACGGGCCAGTACCGGCACGTGCTCACGCTGGCCACCGGAACTGGTGCCCTGCCCGCCCGGCAGCTGCACCGAATGGGTGGCGTCGAACACCACCGGGCAACCGGTGTCGCGCATCACCGCCAGCGAGCGCATGTCGCTGACCAGGTTGTTGTAGCCGAAGCTGGCACCACGTTCGCAGACCATGATCTGCTCGTTGCCGGTGGCCTTGGCCTTCTCCACGACCGGCTTCATGTCCCACGGCGCCAGGAACTGGCCCTTCTTGATGTTGACCGGCTTGCCGGCCGAGCACACCTTGCGGATGAAGTCGGTCTGGCGGACCAGGAACGCCGGGGTCTGCAGCACGTCCACCACCGAGGCCACTTCGTCCATCGGGGTGTATTCGTGGACGTCGGTCAGCACCGGCACGCCGATCTGCTTCCTGACCTCGGCCAGGACCTTCAGGCCCTCTTCCATGCCCGGGCCACGGAACGCGGTGCCCGAAGTACGGTTGGCCTTGTCGAAGCTGGACTTGAAGATGAAGTTGACGCCGAGCCTGTCGGTGACTTCCTTCAACTTGCCGGCGGTATCGAGCTGCAGCTGCATCGACTCGATCACGCAGGGGCCGGCGATCAGGAACAGGGGCTGGTCCAGCCCGACCTCGAATCCACACAGTTTCATGGCGTTTCCTTGTTGTCCGCAGCACCGGCCGGGCCGGTGCGCTGGGGGTTGAAGCATGCAGGATGGGGGCCGAAGCCCCCATTCACAAGTCAGGCGCGCGCTTCGGAAAGCAGCTTGCCGCCGGCCTTGCGCTCGCGTGCGGCGCGGATGAAACCGATGAACAGCGGATGGCCGTCACGCGGCGTGGACAGGAATTCCGGGTGCGCCTGGCAGGCCAGGAACCACGGGTGCGCGTCGCGCGGCAGTTCGACCACTTCCACCAGGGTGTCGTCCATCGACTTGCCGGCGATCACCAGGCCGGCATCTTCCAGCTGGGTGCGGTAACGGTTGTTGAACTCGTAACGGTGGCGGTGACGCTCGGCGACGACGTCCTTGCCATACAGCTCGCGGGCCAGCGTGCCCGGCTTCAGGCGCTGTTCCTGCAGGCCCAGGCGCATGGTGCCGCCGAGGTCGCTCTTGTCGTCGCGCTTTTCCACGTCACCGGTCGCGGTGCGCCATTCGGTGATCAGGCCGATCACCGGGTTCGGCGACTGGCGGTCGTTCTCGGTGCTGTTGGCACCTTCCAGGCCGACCACGTTGCGCGCGTAGTCGACCACGACCGCCTGCATGCCGTAGCAGATGCCGAAGTACGGCACCTGCTGCTCGCGGGCGAACTTCGAGGTCAGCACCTTGCCTTCGAAACCACGGTCACCGAAACCACCCGGCACCAGGATGCCGTCGACATCGGCCAGTGCGGCCATGTCGGTGCCTTCCAGGTCCTGTGCTTCCAGCCACTTCAGGTTGACCTTGGTGCGCTGGCGCAGGCCACCGTGCTTGAGGGCTTCGCCGACCGACTTGTAGGCATCCTGGTGATCGACGTACTTGCCAACCACGGCGATGGTCACTTCGTCCAGCGGATGCAGGGTCGCGTCGACCGCGTCTTCCCACATCGACAGGTCGACCGGGCCGGCCTTGTCGGCCAGCTTCAGCTGGTTGACCACGATCTCGTCCAGGCCCTGCGCGTGCAGGCCCGACGGAATGCGGTACAGCACGTCCACGTCCGGCACGCTGATCACCGCGCGCTCGGAGACGTTGGTGAACTGGGCGATCTTGCGGCGCTCCGAATCCGGCACCGCCTGCTCGGAGCGGCACAGCAGCACGTCCGGCTGGATGCCGATCGAGCGCAGCTCCTTCACCGAATGCTGGGTCGGCTTGGTCTTCAGCTCGCCGGCGGCGCCGATGTACGGCACCAGGGTAAGGTGCATGAACAGCGCCTTCTCCGGGCCACGCTCGGTGCGCACCTGGCGGATCGCTTCCAGGAACGGCAGCGACTCGATGTCGCCGACAGTACCGCCGATCTCGACCAGCGCCACGTCGTAACCTTCGGTGGCTTCATCGATGCAGCGGCGGATCTCGTCGGTGATGTGCGGGATGACCTGCACGGTCGCGCCCAGATAGTCGCCACGGCGCTCCTTGCGGATCACGTTCTCGTAGATGCGGCCGGTGGTGACCGAGTTCTTGCGGCTCAGGCGGGTGCGCACGAAGCGCTCGTAGTGGCCCAGGTCGAGGTCGGTCTCGGCGCCGTCGTCGGTGACGTAGACCTCACCGTGCTGGAACGGGCTCATGGTGCCCGGGTCGACGTTGATGTACGGGTCGAGCTTCATCATCGTGACCTTCAGGCCACGGGCTTCGAGAATGGCGGCCAGTGACGCAGCGGCAATGCCTTTGCCGAGCGAGGACACCACGCCGCCGGTTACGAAAATCAAGGGAGTCATGGCTGCAAGCATCCTGTCTGGAAATGGAAAACGGCAGCACCACGCGCACCCGGAGGGCGGGCATGGAGCTTGAAGGGGGTTTTCCGGTTCGCTGGGGCAGCGAGGGAGGTGCTGGGCCGTGCGGCGGCAGGCGCCGGACGGGGACCACCCTGCGAGGTCGGGGCGGCCGTGCCGGTCAAATCGACCGTCACCTGCGACCCGCATTGCTGGCGACCACGCATGGCCGTGCCAGCCCATTCGCAAAGGGTGGACACGCACTTACTCCCGGAAAGCCATAGTTTACAGATTGATGGCCGCCAACCCAAGGGGCAGTTGCGGCCATCGCCCAAAAGAAACGCCCCGCTGGGCGGGGCGTCGGGGGGCGAATCCCTTGCGGCAAGGGCTTCGGAGGGCGGAAGAACTACTTCTTCTTCCGCGCCTCTTCTTCCTCTTCCTGCTGCGGGGCCGGCTGGCCCTGCGCCTTCATTTCGGCATTGGCCTGGGCGCGGCGCTTGGCCTTGGCATCGGCTTCGGCCTGCGCCTTGTCGGCCTGGCCACCCTGCTGCGGGGCCGGCTGGCCGGCGTTCTGCGCCACCACCAGCGGCACTGCAACGGCGGCAGCGGCCAGGATCGCAATGGTCAGCAACTTCTTCATGAGGTCCTCCTCGCGGTATGGCTTGGATGTTTCGACCCAACGGGGGTCGCCGGCATTCAGATTCCAGCGGCTGCCATTTTACCCCCTCTGCGTCGCCGAGACTGAACCGCAGGCGTGCAAAATCCCGTGCCAGACCCCACACTTGCCCGTCGCTCCAAGCTTTCGAAGACAGATGAACGCCCGCTATAACGCCGCCGATATTGAAGTCCTGTCCGGCCTTGACCCGGTCAAGCGCCGTCCCGGCATGTATACCGACACCGCGCGCCCGAACCACCTGGCGCAGGAAGTGATCGACAACTCGGTGGACGAGGCCCTCGCCGGCCACGCCCGCTCGATCGAGATCACCCTGTACAAGGACGGCAGCGTGGAGGTCAGCGATGACGGCCGCGGCATGCCGGTGGACATCCACCCGGAAGAGAAGATCCCGGGTGTCGAGCTGATCCTCACCCGCCTGCATGCGGGCGGCAAGTTCAGCAACAACAACTACACCTTCTCTGGCGGTCTGCACGGCGTCGGCGTCAGCGTGGTCAATGCGCTGTCGACCCTGGTGGAAGTGCACATCAAGCGCGAAGGTGCCGAGCACCGCATCACCTTCCGCAACGGCGACCGCGCCACGCCGCTGGAAGTGGTCGGCAGCGTCGGCAAGAAGAACACCGGCACCCGCGTGCGCTTCTGGCCTGACCCGAAATACTTCGACACGCCCAAGTTCGCGGTGCGCGCGCTGAAGCACCTGCTGCGCGCCAAGGCCGTGCTGTGCCCGGGCCTGACGGTCAAGCTGACCGATGAGGCCACCGGTGAAGTCGACACCTGGTACTACGAAGACGGCCTGCGCGATTACCTGAAGCTGGAACTGGGCGAACGCGAATCGCTGCCGGCCGACCTGTTCGTCGGCAACCTGAAGAAGGACACCGAGGTGGTGGACTGGGCCGTGGCCTGGCTGCCGGAAGGCGAGCTGGTGCAGGAAAGCTACGTCAACCTGATTCCCACCGCCCAGCACGGCACCCACGTCAACGGCCTGCGTACCGGCCTGACCGAGGCGCTGCGCGAGTTCTGCGACTTCCGCAACCTGCTGCCGCGCGGCGTCAAGCTGGCCCCGGAAGACGTGTGGGACCGCGTGTCGTTCGTGCTGTCGCTGAAGATGACCGACCCGCAGTTCAGTGGCCAGACCAAGGAACGCCTGTCCTCGCGCCAGGCCGCCGGCTTCGTTGAAGGCGCCGCCCACGATGCCTTCAGCCTGCTGTTGAACCAGAACGTCGAGCTGGGCGAGAAAATCGCGCAGATCGCCATCGAGCGCGCCAGCGCACGCCTGAAGACCGAGAAGCTGGTCGTCCGCAAGAAGGTCACCCAGGGCCCGGCCCTGCCCGGCAAGCTGGCCGACTGCATCAGCCAGGACCTGTCGCGTACCGAGCTGTTCCTGGTGGAAGGCGACTCGGCAGGGGGCAGTGCCAAGCAGGCCCGCGACAAGGACTTCCAGGCCATCATGCCGTTGCGCGGCAAGATCCTGAACACCTGGGAAGTCTCGTCCAACAGCGTGCTGGCCTCGGAGGAAGTACACAACCTGGCCATCGCCATCGGCTGCGACCCCGGCAAGGACGACATCAGCGGCCTGCGTTACGGCAAGGTCATCATCCTGGCCGATGCGGACTCCGACGGCCTGCACATCGCAACCCTGCTGACCGCGCTGTTCCTGAAGCACTTCCCGGCGCTGGTCGATGCCGGCCACGTGTTCGTGGCGATGCCGCCGCTGTTCCGCATCGACGTGGGCAAGCAGGTGTTCTACGCCCTGGACGAGGAAGAAAAGCGCTCGATGCTGGACAAGATCGAACGCGAGAAGATCAAGGGCGCGATCAACGTCACCCGCTTCAAGGGCCTGGGCGAGATGAATCCGCCGCAGCTGCGCGAATCGACCATCCACCCGGATACGCGCCGCCTGGTGCAGCTGACCGTGGACGATCGCGAGCAGACGAGCTCGCTGATGGACATGCTGCTGGCCAAGAAGCGCGCCTCCGACCGCAAGGGCTGGCTGGAGTCCAAGGGCGATCTGGCCTCGCTGGAGGTCTGATCCCGGCACGGGGTCGGATCCCTTTGCCTGGCAAAGGGCTCTGACCCGGCTGCCCGGTAGTGCCGGCCAGCGGCCGGCACTACCGGCTCATGCGCCCTTGGCATTACGCCGCCATCGGCAAACCCGGCGGAGCCATAATGCGCGTCCACCCTTGTGGACCATCGTATTGGCCAGCCACTCGTTGCTGTTCCCCGCCCTGCCGCTGCACAGCGCGCGGTTGGTGCTGAGCCCGATCCGCCGTGACGACGCGCCCGCGCTGTTCGCGCTGCAATCCAATCCGGACGTGATGCGCTGGTGGAACCACCCGGCCTGGACGCGACCGGCCGAAGCCCGCGAACAGATCGACGACGACCTTGCCGCGCACGCGATCGGCACCCAGTTGAAGCTGGCCCTGCGCGAATCACCCAACGGCCCACTGCTGGGCGTCTGCGTCGCATTCGCCATTGATCGTGCGGCCATGCGGGCCGAGATCGGCTATCTGCTGGCGCCCGACCGCCAGGGCCAGGGCTACATGCATGAGGCTCTGCAGCAGATGCTGGGCTATCTGTTCCACACCCTGCACCTGCACCGCATCGAAGCCGAGATCGATCCACGCAACGTACCCTCGGCACATGTGCTTGACCGCCTCGGCTTCCACCGCGAGGGGGTGCTGCGCCAGCGCTGGCGCATCCAGGGCGAGCTTTCGGACTCGGCCGTCTATGGCCTGCTGGCCAACGACGAAGCGGCAGCCGCCCTGCCCGTTTGATCCAATCTGGCCGCAAGCCGCTGCAGAACGTGGCCATGCCTTTGGACACATACGGCATGGCACTCCACCGGCCTAGCATCGGAACCCCCTTCCGCTGCCGATCCGGTGCCATGAAGTCCCTGCTGCACACTGCCGCGCTCTGCGTCGGCCTGCTCATCGCCCCCACCAGCGTGCTGGCCGCGCCCGCCGCTGACACCAAGCCCGATTCGAAAGACGACAGGACCGACGCGCCTGCGCTGCCTGCCGATGCGTCGGCGCGCCAGAGCATGCGCCTGGCCGGCCGCACCCTGGACTACACCGCCACCGTCGGCACCCTGCCGGTGCGCGATGAGAAGGGCAAGGTCATCGCCGATGTGGTGTTCACTGCGTACACGATGCCGGGCAAGGACCGGCCGGTGACGTTCGCGCTCAATGGCGGGCCCGGTGCCTCGTCGGTGTACCTCAACATGGGCGCGATCGGGCCCAAGGTGGTCACCTTCGGTTCGGAAGGCGACAGCGCCTCGGCGCCCGCCACCCTGCATGACAACCCGGGCACCTGGCTGGATTTCACCGACCTGGTATTCATCGACCCGGTCGGCACCGGTTTCAGCCGCGCGCGCATCGGCGATGACGAGGCGAAGAAGCAGCTGTACAACCCCGGCGCCGACATCGAGTACCTGTCGCGCTCGATCTACGACTGGCTGCTGCGCAACCAGCGCATGGCGTCACGCAAGTACCTGACCGGCGAGAGCTACGGCGGCTATCGCGGCCCGCGCATCACCCATTTCCTGCAGACCCGGCTGGGCGTGGCGATGAACGGCCTGGTGCTGGTCTCGCCGTACCTGAGCCCGACGCTAGAAGACAACGCCGACGTCTCGCCGATGGCATGGATGCAGACGCTGCCGTCGATCGCCGCGGCGCACCTGGAGCGCCAGGGCAGGCTCACCGACGCAGCAATGCGCGAGGTGGTGGAGTACACCCGTGGCGATTACGCCACCGCGTTGATGAAGGGCCGCAGCGATCCGCAGGCGACCGAGGCGATGCTGCGCCGGGTGACCGAGCTGACCGGGCTTGACCCGCAGTTCGTGCGCCGTGCCGGTGGCCGCCTGGAAACCCAGGCCTACCTGCGCGAAGTGTTCCGCGACAAGGGCACGCTGGGCAGCCGCTACGACTCCAATGTGACCGCGTTCGATCCATTCCCGAATGACCCGGAGCAGCGCGCCAATGATCCGCTGCTGGACAGCATCATTGCGCCGACCACCACGGCGATGGTCGACTTCGTGACGCGCGTGGTCGGCTGGAAGGTGGATGCACGCTACCAGGCGCTGAACTACGACGTGAATCGGTTGTGGGACCGCAACGGCGAGCTGCGCCAGGGTGCGGTGACCCAGCTGCGCCAGGCGGTGGCGATCGATCCGCATCTGCAGGTGCTGATCGCGCATGGCTGGAACGACCTGTCGTGCCCGTTCATGGGCTCGATCCTGACGGTGGACCAGATGCCGGCGATGGGCAGCAACCCGGACCGGGTGCAGGTGCGGAGCTATCCGGGCGGGCACATGTTCTACAGCCGGGCGGACAGCCAGGCGGCGTTCCGGAATGACGTGAAGGCGCTGTTCCAGCGCAACTGATTGATGGTGGTGGCCGGGCCTGCGGCCCGGCACCCGCCGGATCAACGGCAACTGCAACGGCAAAAGCAGGGTTTCCGTGGGTTGGCGGGGTGGGATAGGCAGGCGGGGGACGGCAAAAACTGCTCCTGCGTGCCTCGTAGAGCGCCATCCATGGCGCTCTGCGCCCCCGCCTGCCCATCCCACCCCGCCTTCGACAGTTTCCGTGCGCTGTTGGTGGGTGCCGACCGTTGGTCGGCACGGGACCGGATCCCTGTTTCTGCTCTGGTAGGTGTCGACCTTGGTCGACACGATGTGTGCGGAAGAATTCTCTGCCCATGAAAAAGCCCGCCGGATACCGGCGGGCTTTTTCGTTTGCAACTTTGGCGTGGCGATCAGGTCCAGCCGAACAGCTCGAACAGCTTCAGGATCAGGTACGCACAGCCGCCGGCTGCCGGGATGGTCAGGATCCAGGCCCAGACGATGCGTTCGATCACGCCGAACTTCAGCGAGCGCGGGTTCTTGGCGAAGCCGACGCCCATGATCGCGGTGGAGATGCTGTGCGTGGTCGAGACCGGCATGCCGAAGTGGGCGGCCAGGGTCAGGATGGTGGCCGAGCTGGTCTCCGCGGCGAAGCCGTGGATCGGGTGCAGCTTGACCATCTTGTGGCCCAGGGTCTTGATGATCTTCCAGCCACCCGAGGCGGTACCGGCAGCCATCACCACCGCACAGGTCAGCACGATCCACATCGCGATGCCGTCACCGGCATGCGCATCCGGGTGCATGAAGGCCAGCCAGGACGGCAGGTCATCCAGTGCGCCGGTGGCTTCTGCACCGATCAGTGTCATGGCGATGATGCCCATGGTCTTCTGCGCATCGTTGTGGCCGTGGGCAAAGCCCATGTAGGCCGCCGAGGCGATCTGCGCCTTGCCGAAGAACGCGTTGACGATGCGCGGGCGGGCCAAGCGGCCGATGGCGCCACCGATCCTGGCCAGGCCGGCAATCAGGCCCCACAGCAGCACCATCACCACGATGCCGAGCAGGAAGCCGGCGATCGGCGAGGTGATCATCGGCACGAACACCTTCCACAGCAGGCCCTTGTTCTGCGCCCAGCTGCCCAGGCGCTCGGACCAGATCAGCGCGTCCCAGTTGTTGTGGGCGGCCGCCAGGCCGGCGCCGCAGAGGCCACCGATCAGCGCATGCGAGGACGAGGACGGCAGGCCCTTCCACCAGGTGATCAGGTTCCAGATGATGCCGCCCAGCAGCGCGCACAGGATCACCTGCGGGGTGACCTCGACCACGTTGGTGTTGAGCAGGCCCGAAGCGATGGTCAGCGCCACCGCGGTGCCGGTCAGCGCACCGATGAGATTCATGAAGGCGGCCAGCATCACCGCCCAGCCAGGCGAGAGCACCTTGGTCGCGACCACGGTGGCAATGGAATTGGCGGTGTCGTGGAAGCCGTTGATGAACTCGAAGACGAGTGCGGCCAGGATCACCACCAGGACAAGGGTCAACATGCGGCGGCGTCCGTCAGCTGTTCTTCAACACGATCTGGTACGCCACCACGCCGGCCTCGCGGCAACGGTCGATGGCCTTTTCCAGGATCTCGAAGAATTCCTTCAGCAGGAACATCTGCAGGTTGTCCAGGCGGCCGGAATAGATGTCGCGGTACAGCTCGAGCATCAGGCGGTCGGCCTCGTTTTCCAGCGAGCGCAGCTTCTCGTTCAGCGCGGTCATCCGGTCCAGGTTCATGTGGCGCAGGTCGGCCACCATCTCCACCACCACGCCGGCGGCCTGTTCCAGCATCGCCGCGCGCGGCGCGAAGTCGATGTGCTCCAGGTGGGTCGTGGCCAGCGAATAGCGATCGGCGAACTTCTCGATCTGCTTGGGGATCTTGTACAGGGCCGAGCCCAACGCTTCGATGTCTTCGCGCTCGATCGGGGTCATGAAGCTGTCCACCAGCGCCTGGCTGATCTTGTCGGAGGCCGCGCGCTCGCGCAGGCGGGCCAGCTTGAAGGCGTCCAGCGCGGGCTGGCGGTCGGCCTCGCGCAGCATGGAATGCAGCGCCTTGGCGGCGTCGGAGGCCGCGACGGCGGCCTCATCGAGCAGGGTGTAGAACTGTTTGCCGGAACCGAAAATGGTCTGCAGAGAGAACATTGAGAAACCTGTCAGCCGTCGCGGGAAGGACGGCACCAGACGGAATTATGACGGCTAGATGACCATCACGGGTATCCCCGCCCCCTTTCCGGGGCTCGGAACCCTGAACCTGAACAGGCGGTTGCCACCCTGCCATGCCCCTTTGCTAAGATGCCAGCGCGCCTTCGGGCGCATCCTATGGACGACGACCCTTATCCCCCAGCGCCGCGCCGGACCCCGTTCCTGAGCGCCTGCCGCCATCGCAAGCACCCGCCCTCCCTGCCACCAACCGGGGACGACGCCCGTGTTTGAAATGATCCTGATTGTCTTCGCGCTTGTTCTGCTGAACGGCTTCTTCGCCATGTCCGAGATGTCGGTCATGACCTCGCGCAAGAGCCGCCTGAAGCAGATGGCCGCCACCTCCAAGCGCGCGGCCAAGGCGCTGGAGCTGTCCGAGAAGCCGGAGAGCTTCCTGTCCACCGTGCAGATCGGCATCACCGTGATCGGCGTGCTGACCGGCTACCTCGGCGGTGAAGCGCTGGGCGAAGCCTTCGCCGGCTGGATCCAGGGCCTGATGCCGGGCTTCGCCTATGCCGGCAACATCGGTACCGCGCTGGCGGTCAGTCTGATCACCTTCATTACGCTGATCTTCGGCGAACTGGTGCCCAAGCGCCTGGCGCTGACCCGTTCGGAGGCCATTGCCGGCCTGGTCGCGATGCCGATGAGCTGGCTGGCCAAGCTCGCCCTGCCCTTCGTCTGGCTGCTGTCCAGGACCACCCAGCTGGTGCTGCGCCTGTTCGGCCTGGGCAAGGATGAAGTCGCCTCGGTGACCGAAGAAGAGATCCGCATGCTGGTCGCCGAAAGCCACGAGGCCGGCGTGATCGATACCCACGAGCGCGACATGATGAACCGCGTCATGCGCCTGGGCGACCGCACCGCCGACAGCCTGATGACCCCACGCAACCGCATCGCGTGGCTGGATACCCAGGCCGGGCTGGAGCGCAACCTGGAAATCATGGCCGAACACGAGTTCTCCCGGTACCCGGTGTACCGCGACAACGACATGGACGTGGTCGGCGTGCTCGAACTGAAATCGCTGGCCACGCGCATGGCGCGCGGCGACAACGCGCTGTTCCAGACCCTGCGCGAACCCCTGTACGTCTCCGAATCGACCCACGCGATGAAGCTGCTGGAAATCTTCCGCGAGGAACAGCAGTCGATGGCACTGGTGGTGGACGAGTACGGCGAGATCCAGGGCCTGGTGACCATCAGCGACCTGATGGGCGCAGTGGTTGGCCGCCTGCAGGCGGTGGAGAACGCCGACGAGGACGCGCTGGTGGTGACCCGCGAAGACGGCTCGCTGCTGGTGGACGGATCGCTGCCGATCGAAGACGTGCGCGAACTGATCGGCAGCAACGACCTGCCCGACGCCGAGGACGGCGACTACTACACGCTGGCCGGCATGTGCATCCATTACTTCGGCCGCATTCCGCACGCGGGCGAGTACTTCGACTGGGCGGGCTGGCGCTTCGAAGTGGTCGACCTCGACGGTGCGCGCGTGGACAAGCTGCTGCTGCGCACGTTGTCCGACGAGCAGGCCGATGAGCTCACCGCCTGAGGCCGGCCAGGGTCCGGGCGCCGAGCGCCCGACCTACCGCAACGAGGGCATCCGTACCCTGCTGGAGATGTTTGCCTCTGGCGATCCCGCCGAGCACATGCCGCTGGGCCAGATCCTCGGCAACCTGCAGCAGAGCGCGTTCGGCGTGTTCCTGTTCGTGGCGATCCTGCCGTCGTTCATCCCGATCCCGGGCATGGGCGGCGCGGTCAGCGGCCCACTGGTGGTCCTGATCGGCCTGCAGATGCTGTGCTGCCTGCGCCGGCCCTGGCTGCCCGGCTTCATCGCCCGCCGCGGGCCAAAGCGCGGCACCATGCATCGTTTCCTGGACCGCATCGATCGACCGCTGCGGCGCCTGGACAAGATGCTGAAACCCCGCCTGCCGCAACTGCTGACACCGCTGCCTGCCCACGCCTTCAGTGGCCTGCTGCTGGTGTTGCTGGGCCTGCTGCTGTCGTTGCCTATTCCCTTCACCAATTTCCTGTTCGGCTTCCAGCTGCTGCTGTTCTCGCTGGCGCTGCTGGAACGCGATGGCGCCCTGATGCTGTTCAACTGGATCGCCGCCGTGGCAGCGATCGCGTTCTTCGGTTTCAGTTCGGGGCAGCTGGTGGGTTATACGGTGGAGCTGTTCCAGCGCTGGTTCTGAGCCGGAATCCGGTAGAGCCGGCCGCTGGCCGGCTGCCACGTTTCCAGGTTTGCCGGCCAGCGGCCGGCACTACCAATACCGGACGTCGGTCATCACCGAAGATCAATGAAACCGTTGTCGGCCAGCGCCGCCGGTTCGTCCTGCACCGCCGACAGCACGAAGGTCAACGCCTTGCCCAGCAGCGTGCCCGGACCGTCCCAGTACTCGGCACTGTCGGCGCGCACATGGATCAGGCGAAGGTTGGGGTCATCCTTGCCACCGGGGAAGAACAGCTTCATCGCCGGTGACCACAGCGCCTCGATCTTCGCGCGATCGTCGACCACGCGTGCCCGCCCCGCCACCGACACATAGGTGTTCTTCGAGGGCGAGGCATACGCCACGTTGACCCGCGGGTCGAGCGCGATCTCGGCCACCTTGGGGCTGTCGCCGGTGATCACGAACCACAGGTCACCGTCGAAGGCGACCTGCTGGGTGGCCAACGGCCGGCTGTAGAGGCGGCCGTCGACGCCGGTGGTGGTGAACATCGCCACCTCCACGTCCTTGATCAGTTCGGCCAGCTGGGCGATGTGTTCGGCACGGGTGTCGGCCATGTGGGGGCTCCTTCGATATGAGCCCCCATCAGACGCGGTTCGGCCGCAATGGGCCGTGACGCAATTGTTCAGCCCGCGTGGCGGGCGTGCCAGGCCTGCATGGTGAGTTCGAACGAGCGCAGGCGCGCGCGGGGGTCGTACAGGTTGGCGGTGAGCATCAGCTCGTCGGGCTTGTGCCGTTCGACGAACGCGGCAATGCCCTCCGCCACCTGCTGCGGATCGCCCAGCACGGTGCAGGCCAGCGCCCGCTCCACGCCCAGTTTTTCGTGCGGCTCCCAGAAGGACTCGATGTCGTCGATCGGTGCCGGAATCTTGCCCGGTCGGCCGCGACGCAGGTTCACGAAACTCTGCTGCTGGCTGGTGAACAGGCGCCGCGATTCGGTTTCGCTGTCGCTGGCAACGACGTTCAGGGCCAGCATCGCGTGCGGCTGCTTCAGCGTGGCCGAGGGGCGGAACTCGCGGCGGTACACAGCAACGGCTTCATCCATCGCGTCGGGTGCGAAGTGCGAGGCGAACGCATACGGCAGGCCCATCGAGGCGGCCATGCGCGCACCGAACAGGCTCGAACCGAGGATCCAGGTCGGCACCCGCAGGCCGCCACCCGGAACCGCCTGCACCGCCTGCCCGGGTTGTACCGGCTCGAAGTAATGCAGCAGCTCGCGCACGTCCTGCGGGAACTGGTCGGCGCTGTCGAAGTAGCGGCGCAGCGCACGCGCGGTCGGCTGGTCGGTACCGGGTGCACGGCCCAGGCCGAGGTCGATGCGGTCCGGATACAGCGAAGCCAGCGTGCCGAACTGCTCGGCCACCTGCAGCGGGGCATGGTTGGGCAGCATGATGCCGCCGGCACCGACGCGGATGCGCTTTGTGCCACCGGCGACGTGGCCGATCAGCACGGCGGTGGCCGCACTGGCGATGCCCGGCATGTTGTGGTGTTCGGCCAACCAGTAGCGGCGGTAGCCCAGCGCATCGGCGTGCTGGGCCAGTTCCAGCATGTTGGCGAAAGCGGCGGTGGTGTCACTGCCCTCGCAGACCGGGGCCAGGTCAAGGATCGACAACGGGATCATCAGGCGTTTTTCCGTCACAGGATCCCCCATGCATGGGGTCGGCCAGGCGCCGCGGCCAGTGACGGTGGCGGGATGCTGATTCCCGTGTGGCGGGTTCAGGGCTGACCGGGCCGATCCGGGGTGCCCTGATGCGCGCCAAGCGCGATTGGTAGTGCCGGCCGCTGGCCGGCATACAGGTAGATGGCTTCGCAGCCGGCCAGCGGCCGGCTCTACCGCGGAAGCGTCAGAACGCGCTGGGGCGCGGCTCCGGCAGCGGCTGGTCGACCATCGGCTTCAGCTCGGCATCCAGCGCCACGCGCTCATCGAACACGAAGCAGCGGCCTTCGTAGCCTTCGCCGCCCACCTCCTCGAAGTAGCCGAGGATGCCACCGTCCAGCTGCAGCACGTTGTCCATGCCGTCGTTGACCATCCACAGCGCCGCCTTCTCGCAGCGGATGCCGCCGGTGCAGAAACTGACCACGGTGCTGTCTTTCAGCGCCTCGCGGTGCGGCGCCAGCGCCTCGGGCAGGTCGGTGAACTTGTGAATCGGCAGCACCAGCGCATCCTTGAAGGTGCCGTACTCCACTTCCTGCAGGTTGCGGGTATCGAGCATCACCACCGGCTTGCCGGCGTCGTCATGCCCCTGCCGCAACCAGCGCTGCAGCGTGGCCGGATCGACCGCCGGCGCGCGCGGATAGTCCAGCGGCTGACCGTCGTCACGGCGGAAGCTGATGATCTCGTCCTTCACCTTGGCCTTCAGCCGCGCGAACGGCTGATGTTCACTGAAGCTGGTCTTGACCCGCATATCGGCAAACCGCGCGTCAGAACGCAGCGCCGCGTAGAAACCCTCGACCGCCTCCGGCGCACCCGCCAGGAACAGGTTCAGCCCCTCGCCCGCCACCAGGATCGTGCCCCGCAACTGCGCCGCCTCGGCACGCGCCAGCAACTGGTCGCACAGGGCCTGGGGAGCGTCGATGACGGCGAAATGATAGGCAGCGGTATTGGCGATCATCCTGGCATTTTAGCGCCTCCCGCCCCTCCGGGCAGATTCAGGGGTCAGAGCCCTCTGCGCAGCAGAGGGACCCGACCCCAAGCCCGGCAAACAACCGGAATCTGTCATGGGTGGGGCGGTGTGGGCAGGCGGGGGCGCAGAGCGCCATGGATGGCGCTCTACGAGGCACGCAGGAGCAGCTTTTGCCGTCCCCCGCCTGTCCACACCGCCCCGCCCTCCCACTGAAGCCCGGCTTTTGACGTTGCTGTTGCCGTTGCGTCTGCGGGTGCCGGGTGCAACCCGGCCAGAAGCCCCATTACCCCCGCAACAGCACGAACGGCAGCAGCACCAGCGCCGCCGCACCGGCCATCCCCAGCAGCACCAGCACCACGTAGACCGGCCGCCGCCGGAACAGGCTGCCGAAGGTCTCCGCCGTGCCATCACGCAATGCCTGCTCACGCTCGGCACGGATGCGCGGCCCGCGTTCGGCCTGGTATTCCGCCATCAGCGCCTTCGCTCGTGGATGATCAGCGTCCTCGCGCAGCCACAGGCCACCATTGGAGATGCCCCAGGGGCTGGGTTCGGTGCGATACCAGGCGATGTCGTGCTGGTCGAGCAGCGTGCAGACATCGGCATATTCGTCGTCGCCGACATTGCGCAGATTGAGCAGGAGTTTTGCCATGCCCCCATGATACCCGGCGCCGATGCGCTACCCTTGCCGCCCTCGCCCTGCGCCCTTCCGGAGACGCCCGATGCGCCGCCTGCTGCTTCCCCTGCTGCTGTCCCTCGCCGCCGCTGGCTGCACAACCGAACCGTCCGGCCCACCGCCCGGCGGCACCCTGACCACCTTCGAGCGCATCGATACCGTGCCCGGCACCGGCACCGAAGCCGTTGCCGGCAGCAAGGTCACCGTGCACTACACCGGCTGGATCTACGACAACCGCACCGAAACCAAGCACGGCAAGACCTTCGACAGCTCCTTCAAGCACGGCGAACCGTTCACCTTCGCACTCGGCGCCGGCCAGGTCATCCGCGGCTGGGATGAGGGCGTGGCCGGCATGAAGGTCGGCGGCAAGCGCACCCTGATGATCCCGCCGGATTACGGCTACGGCGACCGCCGGGTTGGCCCGATTCCGGCCGGCTCGTCGCTGGTGTTCGATGTCGAGCTGCTCGATGTCAAACCGTAATGCCGCACCGCTTCCGCGGGTCGCCGTCATCGGCGGCGGCCCGGCCGGCCTGTTCGCCGCCGAGCGCCTGCGCGCCGCCGGTCTGGAGGTGGACCTGTACGAGGCCAAAGGTTCGCCCGGCCGCAAGTTCCTGATCGCCGGCAAGGGCGGGCTCAACCTTACCCATTCCGATCCGCGTCCGCTGTTCGACAGCCGCTACCGCGAGCAGTCCACGACCGTGGGCCGCTGGCTGGATGGCTTCGATGCGCAGGCATTGCGCGACTGGGCCGGCGGTTTTGGCGTGGAGACCTATGTGGGCAGCTCCGGCCGCGTGTTCCCGGTCGACCGCAAGGCCGCGCCGCTGCTGCGTGGCTGGGTGCGCCGGCTGAAGGAACAGGGCGTGCGCCTGCATGCCAACCACCGTTGGATCGGCTGGAGCAACGACGGCGCGCTGCGCTTCGCCACCGAAGCCGGCGAGATCGATGTCCACGCCGATGCCACCGTGTTGGCGATGGGCGGCGGCAGCTGGCCGCAGCTGGGCAGCGACGGCGCCTGGGTTGCACCACTGCAGGCCCGTGGCGTGGACATCGCGCCACTGCAGTCAGCCAACTGCGGCTTCGACGTGGACTGGACCCCGTTCTTCGCCCAGCGCAATGCCGGTGCACCGCTGAAGCCGGTGGTCGCGCACTGGATCGACCTGGCCGGACAGCCACAGTCGCTGCAGGGCGAATGCGTGGCCAGCGAGTACGGCATCGAAGGCAGCCTGATCTATGCGTTGGCGGCGGACCTGCGCGAGACCATCAACCGCGATGGCCACGCGATGCTGTGGCTGGATCTGGTGCCGGGCCGCGACGAGGCGCGCCTGCTGGCCGATCTGTCACGCCCGCGCAAGGGCCGCAGCTTCGGCGAGCACCTGCGTCGCCAGGCGGGCCTTGATGCGGTGAAGGCCGCACTGGTGTTCGAGATTCTGGGTAAGGAAGCCGGCAACGACCTGCCTGCCGTGGCGGCTACGCTCAAGCGCCTGCCGCTGCGCCTGCTGCGTCCCCGGCCGATGGCCGAGGTGATCAGCACCGCCGGCGGCGTGCGCCTGGATGCGCTGGATGATGGCCTGATGCTGCGGGCCGTGCCCGGCGTGTTCTGCGCCGGCGAGATGCTGGACTGGGAGGCGCCGACAGGTGGCTACCTGTTGACCGCGTGCTACGCCAGTGGCCTGCGTGCCGCCGAGGGCGTAATCAGGTGGCTGGCCGGGCGGTGACGCCTGCATTGTAGAGTCGAGCCATCCTCGACTGCCTTACAGTCCCCGGGCGCTCACCATGGCCTGCGCATGCTCACCGAAGCCAGCGCCACGCCGCTGGGATGCGGATAGACCTCTTCGCGCACGCTGATGAATCCCTGCCGTTGGTAGAACGGCACCGCGTTGAGCGAGGCCGACAGCACCACCTCACGCTCACGATCGGCCATTGCCAGCAGGCGCTGCATCAGCGCCTGGCCGATTCCCTGGCCGCCACGATCAGGATCAACGAACAACGCGTCGACTTCATTGGCATCGGCATCGAACACACCGAAGCCAAGAAGGCCGCCCTGCCCATCCTCGGCCACCACGCAGCCGCCCTGCCCCAGCAACCGCGCGTACTGCGACGGCGGCGGCGAGGCCGACCAGGGCGCAATCACTTCGGGCGGATAATGGCTGCTGCAGGTCTCGCGCACGCAACGCGTGCGCAACGCCCACAGCGTGGCCACGTCATCCGTGGTGCCGATCCGGAACCGCATGGCATCTCCTTGCAGCGTCGAGCCATGCTCGACGGTTCTTCGTTCCAACATCGCGATGAGAGAAGCAGCCGAGCATGGGCTCGGTTCTACAGCAACACGTTATCGCGACTTGCTGGCCCGCAGCGCCTGGATCTTCGGCGGCGGCTGGAAGGAATCGCTGCGCGCATCGGCCCAGAACGCATGGAACACGGCGTGGTCCGGCACCTTGTGCAGCAGCTCGCCCGGTTCCAGGTAGCGGTACAGCGAGGCCAGCGAACGGATCTCAACAGGCGAAACCCGACGCAGGATATGCTCCGGACCCAGTTCCGCCGGGTCGTTCAGGCCCGCGGCACACAGCAGTTCCTTCAAGGCATGCAGCGTGTGCTCGTGGTAGCTGTACACACGGGTGGCCTTGTCCGGTGCATCCAGATGCTTCCAGCGCGCCGGGTCCTGGGTCGCGATGCCGGTGGGGCACTTGTCGGTATGGCAGCTCAACGACTGGATGCAGCCCAGCGCGAACATGAAGCCGCGGCCGGCATTGCACCAGTCGGCACCCAGCGCGATGGTGCGCGCGATGTCGAACGCACTGGTGATCTTGCCGGCTGCACCGATGCGGATGCGCTCGCGCAGATCGAGGCCGACCAGGGTGTTGTGCACCAGCAGCAGCGCTTCGTGCATCGGCACGCCGACATGATCGACGAACTCGGCCGGCGCCGCGCCGGTGCCCCCTTCGGCACCGTCCACCACGATGAAATCCGGCAGCAACCCGGTTTCCTGCATCGCCTTGGCAATGCCGAACCACTCCCACGGGTGGCCGATCGCCAGCTTGAAACCGACCGGCTTGCCACCGGACAGCTCGCGCAGGCGGGCGACGAACTGCAGCAGCTCGACCGGTGTCGAGAACGCCGAGTGACGCGACGGCGACACGCAGTCCACGCCCATCGGCACGCCACGGGTCACCGAGATCTCGGCAGTCACCTTCGGCGCTGGCAGCACGCCGCCATGACCCGGCTTGGCACCCTGCGACAGCTTGATCTCGATCATCCTGACCTGGTCATGGGTGGCATTGGCAACGAAGCGTTCCTCGCTGAAACCACCCTTCTCGTCGCGGCAACCGAAGTAGCCCGAGCCGATTTCCCAGACCAGATCGCCGCCCATCTCACGGTGATAGGGCGAGATCGAACCTTCGCCGGTGTCGTGGTAGAAACCACCACGCCGTGCGCCTTCGTTCAGTGCGCGGATGGCATTGGCCGACAGTGAACCGAAGCTCATCGCCGAGATGTTGAACACGCTGGCCGAATAGGGCTTGGCACAGTTCGGACCGACCAGCACGCGGAAGTCATGCTTGGCGATGGCAGTCGGCGCCAGTGAATGGTTGATCCATTCGTAGTCCACCGCATAGGTGCTGCGCAGGGTGCCGAACGGTACCGTGTCCATCTCGTTCTTGGCGCGCTGGTAGATCAGTGCACGTTGCTGGCGCGAGAACGGCACGTCCTCCAGGTCACTCTGCACGAAGTACTGGCGGATCTCCGGGCCGATCGATTCCAGCCCGTAGCGGAAGTGCGCCATCACCGGATAGTTGCGGCGCAGCGTGCTGCGCTTCTGCAGCAGGTCCCAGGTCCCCAATGCCACCATCGCGGCAGTCAGGCCGACGCCCCAGTACCAGGCCGGCCAGATCGTGGCCAGCCACAGGCATATCGGGAACATCAGGATGGCGAGCAGGTAGACGATGTACCGGTGCATGGCTTTCCTCGGTTGCAACTGTTCCCGAGTCTACCGCGCCGCTCGCTGCCAAGGCTTACAAACGATCGTCAACCACGTTACGCGGCCAGGCCGATTTGACGTCGTAGACCAGGCCGCCTGGCGCCAGCAGCGCCCGGATTGCGTCTTCATCCATTGCCTTGAAACGGGCGTGGGCCACCGCCAGTACCACCGCGTCATAGCGCCCCGCCCCGGGTTCGGCCAGCCAATCCAGGCCCTCGCCGGTCAATGCCGCCGGGCCGACCCACGGGTCGCTCACCTCCACCTGCGCCCCCGCATCGCGCAGGCGCTGGGCCAGTTCCAGCGCGCGGCTGTTGCGCAGGTCCGGGCAATCCTCCTTGAAGGTCACGCCCAGCACCAGGATGCGTGCCTCCGCCGGTGCACGGCCACGCTCGGCCAGCATCGCCAGCACGCGCGCCGCCACGTGCTCGCCGACGCGGTTGTTGACCTGCCGCGCGGTGTGGATCAGGTCCGGGTGGTAGCCCACGCTTTCGGACTTGTGCAGCAGATAGTACGGATCGACGCCGATGCAGTGACCGCCAACCAGGCCTGGTCGGAACGGCAGGAAATTCCACTTGCTGCCAGCGGCGTCCAGTACGTCCTGGGTATCGATGCCGAGCCGGTCGAAGATCAGCGCCAGCTCGTTGACCAGCGCGATGTTGACGTCGCGCTGGATGTTCTCGACCACCTTGGCTGCTTCGGCCACGCGCATCGACGGCGCCGGGAACGTACCGGCATCGATGATGCGCTGGTAGAGACCATCAATCACCGCAGCGACTTCCGGGGTCGAACCAGACGTGATCTTGCGGATGTCGGCCAGGCGCCGCTGGCGGTCACCGGGACTGACCCGCTCCGGGCTGTAGCCGCAATAGAAGTCTTCGTTGAAGCCCAGGCCCGAACCCTGTTCCAGCAGCGGCACGCACACTTCCTCGGTGGTGCCGGGGTACACCGTGGACTCGTAGATCACCAGATCGCCGGCGCGAAGATGACTGGCAATCAGCCGTGTCGCCGAACGCAGGGGCTCCAGGTCGGGCTGCTCGTATGCATCGATCGGGGTCGGCACGGTGACGATATAGACGTTGCAGGCATCGAGCAGCGAAGGATCGCTGCCGTACTGCAGATGCGTGGCTTCGGCCAGCTCGTCGGCCTCCATCTCCAGCGTGTGATCGCGGCCACCGCGCAGCTCTGCGATGCGGCCGGCATCGATGTCAAAGCCCAGTGTCGGCCAGTGCCGGCCAAACGCCACCGCCAATGGCAGGCCGACGTAACCCAGGCCGATCACGGCGAAACGCGGCGTCACCGCCGCCGCAACGGGCACGCTCATCGGCATGTCCCGTGCACCGGGCGAAACCGGATGCGTGCCGCCATGGCTTGGGCCAACCCACTCATTCGCTGTACCACTCCGGAAAACCCGCACCAGAAAGGCTACAGCCTACCGGCCCCGGTACCCCGCCGCCAAGGCGGGCTCAGGAACCCAGCGCGACCGCGGCGGGTTCCAGCTCGCCGTCGGCACCGGTCCAGGCCTGCAGCAGGCGCTCGAAACCACCGCTGCCAAGCAGGAAACCCGGCCACGCCGCGTCAACGATCTGGGTCAGCAGGTCCGCATCGATCCGCCGCGTCCCCATCGACCAGCGCGGGAACGCACGCTGCACCACCGGCGCGCGGCACAACAGCCTCATCTGCGCGTGGCTGCGTGCATTGAAGATGCGCTGGAACACCGAATCGATGCCATCTTCGGGGCCTTCCAGATACTGCAGGAAGCGGCTGCCGTCGAACATCAGGACACCGGTGACACCGGCTACACGATTGAATGCCGTGGCGTCGGCCAGCAGGCGATCAAGATCGGTTGTCCGCAGATCGGCGCGGGCCTCACTGGCATAGGCAATCGCGTGCAGCGACATCGGGTGGCTCCCCCCCTGGGAACGGTGGCTGGGACTATGACATGAACAGGGATAACAGTTAAGCACGTCGCTCACGCGCAATCCGGCTGCAGCGACACGGGTAGGCTACAATCGGCGCCGCGCTGCAGGCCCGGATGGCGAAACTGGTAGACGCATCGGACTTAAAATCCGCCGGGGGCAACCCCATGCCGGTTCGATTCCGGCTCCGGGCACCACACGCATGCAGCACATCCCGCTTTCAGATCGCCCGCGAGTAACGTGGCTGCTCATGTGCGGCACGCAGATACGGGTCGAAGCACATTGCCAGCAACCGCAGCAACGGTCGCCCGGGTTCGCTCGCACGCACCACGCCATCGCGGTATTCGGCCAGGCCATCTTCCTGCAGCCGCTGTACCGAACGCAGGTCCTCGGCGAAGTACTGCTGGAAATCCACGCCGTGGCGCTGCCCCAGCACCGCACCATCCACCTCGCCCTGGCACATCAGCTGCTGGATCAGCTCCGCGCGCAGCTGGTCGTCGGCACTCAGCGCGACACCGCGCCAGACCGGCAACTGCCCCTGGTCCACCGCGTCCTCCCAGGACGCCAGGTCACGTGGATTCTGGCTGTAGGTGGCGCCGATATGGCTGATCGCACTTACGCCCAGGCCGAGCAGATCGGTATCGGCGTGGGTGGTGTAACCCATGAAGTTGCGATGCAGCTGGCCAGCACGCTGCGCGCGTGACAGATCCTCTTCCGGCAATGCGAAATGATCCATGCCGATGTACTGGTAGCCAGCCGCAGAGAGCTTCTCCACCGCCAGGCCCAGCAGCGCCAGCTTGTCTTCCGGCGACGGCAACCGGCTTTCGTCGATCTGCTTCTGCGCCCGGAAAAGATGCGGCAGGTGCGCATAGCCATACACCGCCAGGCGGTCCGGGCGCAGCGCCAGCACCCGTTCGAGGGTGCGGCCGAATCCTTCCAGGCTCTGCCCGGGCAGGCCGTAGATCAGGTCGACGTTGACCGAACGCATGCCGCTGTCGCGGCAGGCGCGCAGGATGTCCAGTGTCTGCTGCACGCCCTGTATGCGGTTGATCGATTCCTGCACCTGCGGGTCGAAATCCTGCACGCCCAGGCTGGCCCGGTTGAAGCCCAGGCGCGCCAGCATGGCGACGTCACGGGTGTCGATGAAGCGTGGATCGAGTTCGATCGAGAAATCGCGCTGCGGTGAATCGCTGAAATCGAAGCGCCTGCGCAACCCTTCCACCAGTGTGGTCATCGCCTCGGCATCGAGGAAGTTCGGCGTACCACCGCCCAGATGCAGCTGGATGACCTCGCGACCGTCCTCGAACTGTGGTGCCAGCAGATCGGCCTCGGCCAGCACGCGCGACACATAGCTGTGGCCACGGCCGCGATCGCGGGTGATCACCCGGTTGCAGCCGCAGTAGAAGCACGGGCTGGAACAGAACGGCACATGCACGTACAGCGACAGCGCGCGGGCCAGCTGGTTGCTGTCGGCGATCGCCTGGCGCAGCGCCGGCGCGTCGAACCCATCATGGAAATGCGGCGCGGTCGGGTACGAGGTGTAGCGCGGGCCCGGCCGGTCGTGCCGGCGCAGAAGGTCGGGGTCGAAGGTCCAGGCCAGGCCACCAGCGGCGGGAGAGAACGTGTCCATGGCGCCAGCATCGCGCCGGGCGGCCTGCGCCGCCTTGACCCAGATCAATCCTTGGCGGGCATCGCCAGCACCGGCAGGCCGACCTGCGGCCATCGCAGCATCTGGTAGCGCTTCCAGAAGGTGTCACCGATGCGCGCAGCCACGTCGTTGGCCAGCTCCTCCATCGGCGGGTTGTCGCATTCGGCGGTGGTGATCCGGAACAGCACCAGCCAGCGGTCGAACAGATCCTTGTCCAGCTGGATGGCCATGTGCTTGGACATCGGCGAACCCTTGAAGCGCCGGGTGCCGCGCAGCATCGCCGACCAGAAGTCGACCAGCTGGGCCAGATGCTCCGGCCAGTCGTGGACGTGGGCCTCGAACACCGGCCCCAATCGCTCCTCCCCGCGCACGCGGGCGTAGAAGTCGTGGACCAGGCGGGTCACTTCCTGCTCGGTGCACAGCTCGGGCGAGGCGACAGGAAGGACAGGCGGCGTTGCGTTCATCGGGGTACCCAAAGCGTGCCGGCAGTGTGCCGCAGCCGGCCGGCACCACCGTTGATCCAGATCAATGTCGGCGCAGTCCGCTGCACCTAGGCTGGCACGCTTGCAGGAAGCATGCCCTGCGGATGCCGCGCCAACCCAGGCGAGTATACGCGCCGCCCACTTTTCGATCCGGGACAGCATGAACAGACCCTCTCCCAACCGTCGCCAGCAGTTGATCCAGCAATGGGGCGCGATCCTCTGGCCCAGCTTCATCGCTGCCGGCCTGGCCAGCGTGGTGTTCTTCGCCTTCGTCGACCCGCTGCGGTTGCAGGCCATCAGTTTCCCGGGCACGCAGATCAGCCGTGAAATGGGCTACACGGCCGGCTTCTTCATGTTCTGGACGGTGACGGCGCTGTCCAGCGCGATCACCTGGTACCTGCAGCGACCGATGCCCAGCGGCGACGACGACGAGTTGCCGCTGGGATGAGTACGACCTGCACACCGAGACCACGGCACTGGCGCGGCACGCTCAGCGCCGCCTTGCTGGTGCTGTTCTACGCATTGCCATGGCTGCGCTGGGATGGCCGCCAGGCCTTGCTGCTGGACATCAACGCCCGCCGCTTCGATCTGTTCGGCTGGACGCTGTGGCCGGGAGACGTCGGGGTGCTGGTCGGCCTGCTGGCGGTGCTCGCGGTGGGGCTGGCACTGCTCACCCACCTCACCGGGCGCATCTGGTGCGGCCACGCCTGCCCGCAGACACTGTGGCGCCGTGCCTTCGACTGGATCGCCGACGGCATGGCCCGCACGCTTCCGGCACGCGTTGCGCGCGCAGCCACACAGCTGGCCTGGGGGCTGCTCTCGCTGTGGACCGGCATCACCTTCGTGGGCCTGTTCAGCCCGATCGCCGAGCTGGTGATCGCAGCGCCGCGCGCCGGCTGGAGCGGCTGGGAAACGTTCTGGGTGCTGTTCTATGCCGCCGCCACCTGGGCAAACGCCGGCTTCCTGCGCGAGCAGGTCTGCCGTTCGCTGTGCCCGTTCGCACGCATGCAGCCGCTGCTGACCGATCCACATACGCCGCGCATGCTGTACGACGCCCGCCGCGGCGAACCACGCGGGCCTCGCCCATCCGGCCTGGGCGGCGTGCTGGGCCGTGGCCGCGGCCTGCTCGACCCGACCACTGCACAGGACTACGTGTTCCGCGCCGCGCATCCGCTGCTGGCCGGACCGATGCCGACCTTCAGCGCCGACCGTCTTGGCGATTGCACCGATTGCGCGGCCTGCATCAGCGCCTGCCCGATGCAGCTGGACATCCGCCAGGGGCCGCAGGCCGACTGCCTGGCCTGCGGCGCCTGTCTGGAAGCCTGCGCACGGCAACAGCACCGGGCCGGGTTCGGTCCGGGGCTGGTGCGCTACTGCAGTCCGCAGGCGATGGCCGGACAACCGAAGCGCTGGTGGCGACCCCGGACCCTGGCCCTGCTGTCTTTGCTGCTTGCGCTGCTTGCCTGCGGCGCCTGGCGCCTGCTCTGAATCAACGCGGCCCGTCGGCGTGCGGTGGTACCAGCTGCGCGCGTCGGACAATGCCCAGCTGCTCGATGATCAGCGCCATTTCGTTGGTGAACTCGGTACGCTCGGTCCCCTGCGGGACGAGCCGGTCCAGCACCTGCTGGTAGGTATCCCAGAACGCCGGACCGCACCCGTGTTTGTGATAGCTGGCTTCCAGTTCGCGGCGTACCCGTTCAGCCAAGCCATGCATGCCGTATTCCATACGACCTCCGTTGGACTTGTTCTGCATCGTTGACGGTCTACCGACTCACTTGCGTGCTACTGAAAGACTCCCAGGCTTCACGCCCGGTTGATCCAAATTAGTCACAGATTTCACGACAGGTCAATTACATGCAGCGACTTTCGCGATTGAAATTATTAATCGTTCACGAAACCACATACGGGACCCCGCCCCTCCCGGATGGGGTGAAGCCGACAACGCGACCCAGCCACCTGTCCGGCAGCTGGTAGGCCTCGACAATAGGTACTGCCAGAACGATCAGTTTTTCCTATTTTGCTAAGTGTACTTAACAGAATGCGCTTAGCACGCTAAATGCGACAAAAGGCGGCGTAATTCAGGCGGATTCGACTTCGGCGGCGCCCGTTGCGGGGAACAGGTTCGGGTAGCGCTGATGCAGGATGTACTGCCGCAGAGCGGGAATCGGGAAGTCTTTCGGCCATTGCGATACCGCGGAACGGCTGATGCCGAAGAAGCGCGCCAGCTCCGCATCGGTCTGGAACCCCAGCCGCGTGCGCACCTGCCGCTTGTTCCAGAATTCGGTCATGGTCTGCCCTTTTGTTAACCAGACTTATTCTTGCGGCAAGGATTCTTCGCATTCCACGCGTTAAGCTGGCTTGCATAGATGAATACTCTCGGCCAACGACTCGCCGCCGCCATGAAGAAAGCCGGGCACCCCCGCCCGGCCGATCTGGCCCGCGCCGCCAAATCCACCACGGCAACCATCAGCAACTGGCTCAACGACCATGTCAGTGCGTCCCATGTGAAAGCCGAGCAGCTGTTCCGCATCGCCGATGCGGCCAAGCTGGACGCACGCGAGCTGCTGTATGGAGTGAACGGGCGCGGCGTCGGGGAGCCGGGTAACGCCTACATTCCCAGTCAGGCCCACCTTGACGTCTGGCAGGACGCCTATGAGCTGGTCAGTCACCTGGTGGCCGAGAATGGCCTGGAGATCGACCACCGCCGCCACGCGGCGCTGGACCTGCTCGCGTTCGAACTGCTGATGGATGGCTTCAGCCGCAGCAAGGTGGCCCGCGTGCTGACCACCTCGATGACGTGAATGCACCGCCGCTGGTAGCATGGACCGCGATGGGGATGGGGCTCCCCCGATAACCGCCTGAGAAGGCTGATGGCTCCTGCCAGGACGAACCCGGTGTTCGTCGACGGCAGGTCGTGCCTGCCCTCGGCGTTCGCCATTGACCCTGCGAACCCGCATTCGAGGCACGCCATGCAAGCATTGAACAACTATTTCCTGGTCTTCGTCGGCGGCGGCATCGGTGCCTGCCTGCGCCACGCCTGCAACCTGATCGGCGCCCGAGTGGCCGTCGGCAGCCCCTGGCCGTGGTCGACCTTCCTGATCAACATCAGCGGCGCCCTGCTGATGGGCGTGGTGGTCGAGGTCTTCGCGATGCGCAATGGTGCCTCGCCGCAGCTTCGCCTGTTGCTCGCCACCGGCATCCTTGGCGGCTACACCACGTTCTCTACCTATGCGCTGGAGATCGGCCTGCTGCTGCAGCGCGGGCAGCACGGACTGGCCGCGCTGTATGCCGGTGGCTCGGTGGCGCTGGGCCTGGCCGGCCTGTTCGGTGGCATGAAGCTGGCCCGGCTGGTGCTGGGCTGAGGCTCAGGCCGCGCCAGCACGCGCCTGTCCGCGCCATTCGCGTGGTGACTGCCCCGTGTGCGCCTTGAACGCGCGCGAGAGTGCCGCCTCGCTGCCGTAGCCCACCTCGTCGGCAATCCGCTTCAGCGGCCGGCCCTGGCGCAGCGCCTGCTGTGCCAGCCCGACCCGCCAGCCTTGCAGGTACTGGCCCGGGGTGGTCCCCATCGCCTCGCGGAAGCTGGCGGCGAACACGCTGCGTGACATGCCAGCCACCTCGGCCAGATCTTCCAGCGTCCACCCCTGCGCCGGGGCTTCGTGCATCGCCACCAGCGCCAACCGCAATCGCGGGTGGCCAAGCCCAGCGAACAGACCGCCGCGCATTTCGCCACCTTCCATCAGCTGGCGCAGCACCTGGATCATCACCACCTCGAACAGGCGGTTGACCATCGCCGCGCGCCCGCAACGCTGCTCGAACGCTTCTTCGAACAGCAACTCCAGCGCTGCGTTGCCGCCATACAGCCCAGCCAGCGGCAGGCAGATGAAATCCGGCAACGCGGCGCTGATCGGATTGAGCCGGCCGCCTTCGAAATGCAGGTTCGCGCAGGCCATGTCGGCGCCCTGCTGTGGGTCGGTACTGAAGCGGTGCGGCATCGGCCGCGGATACAGCAGCAGGCTGGGCACATCCACCTGTACGGTCTGCTGGGCATGACTGACCTGCAGCGGGCCACGTCGCACCAGGTGCAGCTGCCCGGCTTCATCCTCACCCTCCAGCGTGTTGATGCCGCACAGCGCACCGGCATGGAACACCGAGGCAGTGACCGCGAAGCGTTCAAGCAGAATGGCGAGACGGTCGACCATGACGGGACTCCGGGTCAAGCGAGATAAGCTCAATGTGACAGATCGTATCGGAATCAGCACTTGAAAGGACGGCACTGGCCGCGTGATCTGGCGGGCGCTATACAGGCCGCACATTCCCGCGCATGGAGGCACCGATGTCACTCCGCATCGCCCTGGCCCTGTTGCCGCTGCTGCTCGCGACCCCGCACGCGCTATCCGCCTCACCCTCGAAGATCGAACACCTGGCCTGGCTGGCCGGTTGCTGGCAGCTTGATGGGCAGCCACCCGGTGCCGGCGAGCAATGGACCAGCCTGGCTGGAAACACCCTGTTCGGCAGCAGCCGCAGCCTGCGTGACGGGCGAACCGTCGGCTTTGAGTTCATGCAACTGCGTCAGCACGATGATGGGCGCCTGGTGCTGACTACCCTGCCCTCTGGCCAGAACGCCACGGACTTCGTTGCCACCCGGGTCGATGCCAACGAGGCGGTCTTCGAGAATCCTGCCAACGACTTCCCACAACGTATCCGCTACCGGCGCCTCGACGACCAGCGCGCACATGCGCGCATCGAGATCGCGCAGGACAATCCGAAGCAGGCAATGGACTTTCCCATGCATCGCGTCGCCTGCGGTGCACCGACGCCCGCACCCTGACACGCAGACGCCCCGGACCGGCCGGGGCGCCTGCATGCGGTCAACGCCACACGGGCATTCACCCGGCCAGCGTGGTTTCCAGGGCCTTCAGGCCATCGCGATAGATGCCCTCGAACAGCGCGGACGCTTCTTCGTTGCTGACGCCCACCGGAGTGAACTCACCGGACCAGTCGATCCGCGAACCGTCGCCCTGCTCGACCACACGCAGGGTGGATCGATAGCCGCTGATCGGGAACGGGGCCTGCAGGATCGAGTAGGTGTAGCTGCGATCGGCCTGGTCGAAGGCTTCCAGGCGCTCGACGATGGCATCGCCATCGGGATTGGCCAGATGGCGCACGCGACCGCCTTCACTGAGCGTGCTCTGGGGAATGTACGGAAACCAGTCGGGCAATGAATCGAAGCCGCCGATGAGGTTCCAGACCTGGTCGGCCGGGGTCGGCACGGTGATGGATACAGAAGCAGTTACCATGGGAATGTCTCCTTCGGGACTCAGATGTTGTCGATCGGCAGCGGGGCGTTGGCCGCGACCAGGCCCTGGGCGCGCAGCGCCTGCCAGAACCCGGCCGGGATGATTTCCTTCAGTGCGGCGTAGTCTTCGGCGATGCGCTCGGGACGGCTGGCGCCCGGGATCACCGCAGCCACTGCCGGGTTGGCCAGCGAGAACTGCAACGCGGCCGCCTTGATGCTGATGCCGTACTCGTCCGCGATGGCCTTGATGCGCTCGACCTTGGCCAGGATCTCCGGCGACGCCTTCTGGTACTCGAAGTGGCTGCCACCGGCCAGCACGCCGGAGCTGTACGGACCGCCGACCACGACGCCGGTGTTGCGCTCGGCCGCCTTGGGCATCACCCGCTGCAGCGCACGCTCGTGGTCGAGCAGCGAGTAGCGGCCTGCCAGCAGGAAGCCATCCGGACGGGCTTCGTCCAGGTCCAGGGTCAGCTCGATCGGCTCGACACGGTTGACGCCCAGGCCCCAGGCCTTGATCACGCCCTCCTCGCGCAGGCGGGTCAGCACCTTGAAGGCGCCGCGGCGTGCGGTCTCGAAGTACGACAGCCACTCATCGCCGTAGAAGTCCTGTGCGATGTCGTGCACCCAGACGATATCCAGGCGATCGGTCTTCAGGCGCTTGAGGCTGTCGTCGATCGAACGCAGGGTGGCATCGGCCGAGTAATCGTTGACCAGCTTGTTGGGGCGGCCGGCGACGAACAGGCCGCCCTTCTCGCCAAGGTCGCGGGCGCTGGTGTCTTCCACTTCGTCCAGGATCAGGCGGCCGACCTTGGTGCTGAACACGAAGTCATCGCGGTTGCGCTTGGCCAGCGCGTCGCCAAGGCGGATCTCGGCCAGGCCTGCGCCATAGAACGGGGCGGTATCGAAGTAGCGGGTGCCCTGTTCCCAGGCCGCGTCCACCGTGGCCTGGGCCTCGGCTTCCGGGATGTCACGGAACATGTTGCCCAGCGGCGCGGTACCGAAGCCGAGGGTCTTGCCAGCCAGCAGCGTGTTGATGCTCATGGGTTCCCCCTTGGGGAGGTTGTTGAAGTTGAGGCACAGGCTAGGCTTGCCCGATAAGACTGTCCAAGACATAATTTAATTATCTTGAGTCCCGCAAGGTCTTATGCTCGATCTCCGCCAACTGCGCTACTTCGTGGCCGTCGCCGAAGATGAACACGTCGGCCGCGCTGCCGAGCGCCTTCACATCTCCCAATCCCCGCTCAGCCGGCAGATCGCCCAGCTGGAGGAACGGCTGGAACTGCAGCTGTTCGAACGCTCGCAGCAGCGCATCCGGCTGACCGCCGATGGCCGTACCTTCCTGGCCGAGGCGCGGGCCCTGCTGACCCATGCCAACCGGCTGGAATCGCTGGCGCGCCGGCTCGGCCGCGGCGACGAAGGCGGCCTGTGCATCGGCTATCTGGAGTACGCGATGCACTCCGGCGTATTGCCCACCGCCCTGCGCGAACTGCGCGGCGATCGCCCGGCGGTGCATATCGCGCTCTACAACCAGCAGTCGGACGTGCAGCTGGAAGGCCTGCGGCAACGCAGCCTGGACATCGCCCTGGTCTGCGAACCACCGGCGTTCGACGATCCGGACCTGGAGGCCACGCAGGTGCTGAACGACCCGATGCTGCTGGCCGTGCCGGCAGCGCACGCACTGGCCAGCGCAGAACTCATCACGCCCGCGGATCTGGCCAGCCAGCAGTGGATCGGCGTGATGCACAGGGAAAACGCACTGCGCCACGACACCTTCATCGCCGCGTGTGCGAAAGCCGGGTTCACCCCAACCATCGCCATGGAAGCGACCGAGCCACTGGCCGCGCTTGGCCTGGTTGCCGCCGGCCTGGGCCTGGCCACCGTCCAGCAGAGCCTGGATCACCAGGCGCCGGACGGCGTGGTGCTGCGCGAGCTGCCGTGGTTCAGCTACCGCACACCGCTGTGGGCGGCCTGGCACCGCATCAACCTGCGCCCCCTGGTCGAGACCTTCCGCAGGACGCTCGTGCGCACCGCCACCGAAGGCAAGCCGGCATTCGGCGACTGAGCCGACCGCGCTATGCCGGGCCTGCCTCGGTGTAGCGCATCACCATGAAACCCTCTTCTGCGGCCGGTGCAACGAAGTGGCGGGTGATCTGCTCGAATTCCTCATCGCTGGCCTGGAAGGGATGCTCGCCACATGCATTGCGTGCACGCAGCCGCGCCTTGCAGACCTCGTCGGCGATATCGAGGAAGTGCAGTTGATGCGCGGCGCCCACTGGCGAGAACACCTCACGTGCCCACCCGCGGGTTGCGGGCGTGTTGAAGGGGAAATCGAGCACCACCGAGACGCCGGCCTGCAGCAGCGCACGCAGATGATCGGTCAGCACGCTGCGCAGCGTGGTTGCGCGCTGCAGATAATCGGCGACGGAGTGGATTTCGCCCGGGTGCAGCGTAGCCAACCAGGCATCTTCGCTGATCAATACGTGGCGAGGCTTGGCCGCCAGCTGTTGCGACAACGTCGATTTTCCTGCGCCGATCTTGCCGCACAGCAGGTGCAGGGTTGCGCCGCCATCGGCGGATGAAGGGTGTTGCATCTGCGATCTCCTCGGTGGATTCCAGTTCCCGGGAGAGCGCTGCATGCAATCCGCCTTCCCGGGCGGGTTGCAGGGCCGTGACGACCGCGCGCTACCCCGCCTTCCCTTGGGGAATGCGGATAATCGACGCGGTGACGTGCGGAGCCATGCCACCAGCGTAGAGCGCCGCCTGTACGGCCCGCAATCCCCTGCGGCAGTGCAGCGCGCGCAACATTCCGCTGGCATCTATGCTCGGCGCCATTCCCGCATGGAATGACCACGATGCGCCCCTTGCTTCGATGTGCCCTCGCCCTTGGCCTGCTGCATGCTTCGACGGCATCGCTGGCAGCACCAACCACGGCACCACGCACGCTCAGCGGCGAGCTGCAGGGCGCCCCCTGGCGGCTGGATATACCGGCAGACTGGAACGGCGACCTGGTGATGCTTGCCCATGGCTATGAGCCCGTGGGCGTGCCACGCACCACGCCAATGGCCGCCGGTGACAGCACCGCAGCACTGCTGGGCGCGGGCTACGCCGTCGCGCAGAGCGCGTATTCCAGCCAAGGCTGGGCGGTGGCCGAGGCGATCACCGACATGGAACACCTGCGACAGCATGCCCTGGGTGAACTCAAGCGCGTGCGACACACCTGGATGCTGGGCTTCTCGATGGGTGGTGCCGTAACCATTGGCAGCCTCGAGCGTTTCCCGCAGCACTATGCCGGTGGTGTGTCGCTGTGCGGCGCCAATCTCAGTGGCGAACAGATCGCGGCCGACCTGCTGACCACACTGGTCGCGTTCGATTATTTCTTCCCCAAGGCTGAGGGGCTGCCGGTCACCGGGTTGGCGTCGCGCGAAGCAGCCATGCTGGCCCAGAGCGAGCTTTACCAGGGCATCGCCACCGCGCTGCAACGCGACCCGGCGCATGCCGCGTTGCTGGCGCAGCGGCTGCAGGTTTCCCCCGATGAAGTGGCCGGCACGATCAGCCTGCACGCCCTGGTCCTGCACGAGCTGGCCACACGCAGCGGTGGCATGCCGGTCGGCAACAGGGGCACGGTCTACAGCGGCTTCGGCGATGACGCCGCATTCAACGCCGGGGTGCGGCGCATCGATGCTGTACCTGCCGCGCAGGCCAGGGTGCGCGCGACGCTGGCGCTGACCGGCGCACTGCAGCGCCCGCTGGTGATCCAGTTCAACCACAACGACCCGACCATCGTGCCGCACATGCAGACGGTGTATCCGCAGTTGGCCGCACACGCCGGTGCGCGGCCAGCGCCACGGGTACTGCCATCGGTGGGCGAAGGACATTGTGGCTTCTCTGAAGCACAGGTTGTCGATGCCTTGAAGACAGTGCAACGCTGAGTCCATCGCGTAGCGAAACGTGTCCGCCAGGCTGGCAACGCTTACGGTGCAGGGACCCGCGCAGCATGTGTCGCCTCCCCTCGATCCGACCGCGCACCTGTTCGGCATGCCCGAAGGCGAGTGGCTGGGCTTCGACATGTCGGTGCCGTTTGGCCACCCCGGTGTCGGCCGACCAGCACAGTGCCGTTCGATGCGCGCGGTCAGATCGGCGCGCTCGGCCAGGTCTTGGCCGTGCGCCCGTAGCCGCAGCAGGCGGGGATCAGCCGCCCAGCGTGCCCATCGTGAAGGTGTAGCCCGAGCTCATCAGGAATTCGCGCATGCGCATTTCCGCGCGCCGCGGTGAGGCCAGGTTGGCCGGCGCATACAGGGCGTACACCAGGCCCGATCCCTCGATATGCTCGCGGCGGACCTCGCAGCGGGCGGTTTCCGAGGCTATCACCCATCCGTCCTTCAGCCGCTCCGGCCCGATGGATTGCCCGTTCTTCAACCGAAAGGTCAGCCAACGCACATCTGCCATGATTTTGCTCATTTCCGATTCGCTCCGTGCCCGAAGCGACCCGTGATGTCCTTGCTCGCCATTGCAGCTCCCTGAGACGTGGAACTCGACCATAACGCCTTGCCATGTCGCGGGTGGCTGAGACTGGCCGCGCCGCTCAGGTCGCCAGGTTGAAGAGCCGCCACAACGCCTCGCGCCCGGGTGGCGTCAGCCGCAGTTCGCGCCGGCCCTCGACGCGCCGCAGCCAATCGTTGTTCACGAAACTGTCCAGCATCGCCTCACCGACCAGCCCTGCCAGGTGTGGCCGCCGTTCGGTGCAGTCCAGGCAGCCACGGCAGTAGCGCGCCGGCTTGGCCGCCACCGGCTGCTGCAGGAGCTCGCGCAACGGCAGGCCCAGTCCGGCAAGGAATGCGGCGCCTCCAGCGCTGATCTGCCAATGCCCTTCGCATGGCAGTACATGCCCCGCCTGCAGCAGGCGATCGGTGATGGCGACCGCGTGCACGCCGGCCAGGTGCCGATAGCAGGAACGCGCCTCGCGCAGTGCAGGCATGCTGCGCGCGGCCGCAGCGGTACAGGAAGGGGTACGGTCGGCCACGCGCAGGATGCCTTCGAGCATCTCTGCCACCTCGCTTGATGCCAGCCGGTGGTAGCGATGACGCCCCTGCGCCACCGCCACCAGCAGGTCACCCTCGACCAGCCTGCGCAGGTGCGTGCTCGCCGTCTGCGGCGTTACCCCGGCCACGCGCGCCAGCTCCATCGCGGTGTAAGCCCGTCCATCCATCAACTGCAGCAGCATGGCGGCACGCGCCTGGTCCCCGACCAGGGCACCGACACTGACAAGGGAACCGGAGGTGTGGACCATGCCCCATTGTGGCATGCCGTCATCTGCCAACAGTTCGATGCAGGCCGAAGCGTCAGCAGCCGACTGCGCGGCACAGTGCTCGCCCGCAACCGCGAGACCTGCCGTGAAGACCGCTTCGATCCATCGCCGCCGCATCACCCCTTCGGTCCTGTACCCAGGTACGCCCGTGCTGCTGATGACCACGTTGAATGACGATGGCAGCAGCAACATCAGCCCGCTTTCTTCGTTCTGGGCGCTGGGCAACCGGGTAGTGCTGGGTCTCGGTACGCAGGGCCAGGGCTATCGCAACCTGCAACTGCGCAACGAGTGCGTGCTGAACTTCCCCTCATCCGCGCAGGCCGCACAGGTCGAGGCGATCGCGCGGGCAACCGGCTGTAACCCGGTGCCGACCGCCAAGCAGGCGATGGGCTACGTGCACGTGCGCGACAAGTTCGCACTGGGCGGATTCACTGCCGCCGTGTCGACGCATGTTGCTCCGATGGCCATTGCCGAGTGCCCGCTGCAGGTGGAGGCCACCGTCATGGCGATGCATCCACCCGGCGAGGATGATGGCCAGGGCTTCGTGATCGTCGAAGGCCGCATCCGCTGCGTGCATGCGCACGAAGACATCACCGTGCACGGCACCCAGCACATCGATGTGACGCGCTGGAAACCGCTGATCTACCTGTTCCGGCACTACCTGGGCGTGAGCGCGCCGGTTGGGCGGAACTTCCGTGCGGAGACACCCATGCGCCTTCCCGCCTAGCGGGAACGACTCATGGCGTACCCGCGGGTACGTTGCTGAACTTGTCGCGCACCGAGCGCTCGCGTTCACGCCGGGTCGAGGCGCACCGTTCGCGCGCACTCGCCATCTGTGTATCCGCCGCCATCCGCTCGGCACTCAACGATTGCTGCAGGCTGGCAATCTGCGTACGGATGCCCGAGTCACGGGTTGCGCCGGCCAGGTTGTTGCTCGACGCGGCCATCTGCCGGTTCAACTCGGCGATCTGCCGACCGATCTGCTGGCTGCGCGACTCCAGCGGACCGTAGATGCGCGAGCGCTCGCCCTGCACGCAGTTGCGCTCGGCGATACCGGCGTCGGCCAGTTCGGTGTTCTGGTACACCGCCGCGCGGTTCGATGCCTCCCCCGCCGTTTCCGTGGAGGAACGGCTGGAACGCAGCTTCATGGGTTCAGCGCCGGCAGCACAGGGATTCTGGCTGTATACCGTTTCACCGGAAGCGCCCTTGCACTTGTAGACCTGGGCCGATGCCAGCGGGAAACACCCCAGCAGCATCATCGCCATCACTACCTTCCCCTTCATCCTGCACCGCTCCCTGGTTCATTGGACAACCGCCACGATACGGTGGTTTGGTGGTGACTGCACGCTGGCGCCGTTCAGACCGTTTCGCCCTGCAGATCGAGCAAGGCCGTGGTCCAGCGGCGCGCTCCCAGCGTGGCCACCATGCCGCCGCGGTAGACGAACCTGCGTACGTGGCCGTCTTCAATGAAGCAGGTCTCGTTCTGCATCGGCACATAGCCCACAGAGGCATAGTGCCGATGATCCAGGGCGAACAGCACGGCGAAATCGATACCGTGCCGGCACAGCTCTGCATGGGCCGCTTCGATCAACCGCGAGGCAACGCCCTGCCGGCGAACGTCGGCACGCACCACCACGCCGCCAATCAAGCCCATGCGTTCCGGCTCGCCGTCCAGCAGTACGTTGCGTTCGTACAGCGCGAGATGTGCGACAACGTGATCACCTCCCATCGCCAGGACCAGAGCGACCGGCCCCGGGATGGCGTAGCCCTCGCCCTGCATGTCCGGGAAAGCCTGGCGAAGCAGATCCACCGCCTGCTGACGGTGTTGCGGCGCTACGCTTTGCCAGCGGCATACCTGAACGTGCATTGCCCCATCTTCGTCGAATGAATGTGTGTCCAGGCCCATCGTGCCACGGAAACATGACCGGGCTCGCAGTAACGTTTCACTGTCAGTGCAATGTGATCCAGTACGAGACGATATCCGTGTAGATGCCCTCGCGCTTGACTGCGCGCGGCTCCCTGCCGAGTACGCTGAAACCCAGCGATTCATACAGCCCGCGCGCAGCAGCATTGTCCTCCAGCACCGTGAGGGTGAGCGATTCAATGCCCTCAGCGCGCGCAGATGCAAACGCAGCAAGAAGAAGCTGGCGGGCGATACCCTGGCCACGGTGGCCGGTGCCCACATGGACACTGTGCACTTCCGCCGTATGCCGTCGCGCCATCCGCATCGGGCGTACGTAGCGCAGGAAGCCCGCAAGCTTGCCGTCGATGAAAGCGCCGAAGTAACGCGTCCCGGGATCAGCAAGCTGGGCGCGCATCACGTCTGCTGTCTCATTCTGCGCCTCGGCCAGCGTGGACAGGAACGCAGCGGGCGACTCGCGAAGCGCCTGCACCCGCGCCTGCCAGAGAATGTCGGCGTCGTCAGCACCAAGTTGCCGGATGACCATGCGACACACCCGCGAGGTTGTTGATGCACAGGTGCCCAGCCTAGCGCGGGTTCGCCTGATGCGGCGTGCATGCAAGAATGAAAACCGTCCCTCCTTCATTCACCGCCATGACTGAACTGCAGATTCCCCGCGTTGGATGCGGCGCCGTCGTCCGTGATGCCGACGGCCGCATCCTGCTGATCCAGCGCGGACGCGATCCGGAGCGCGGGTATTGGGGCCTGCCTGGCGGCAAAGTCGACTGGATGGAAACGGTGGAGGCTGCCGTGGTCCGCGAAGTCCGCGAGGAGACCGCCTTGGAAGTGCAGCTGCTGCGCCTGCTGTGCGTGGCCGATCATTTCGAGCCGGCGCTTGTGCAGCACTGGGTCGCGCCCATCTACGAGGCACGGGCACTTGCGGGTGCCGAGGCTTCCATCCAGGAGCCGGGCGTGCAGACCGGGCTGGGCTGGTTCGCGCGGGATGCTCTGCCCCAGCCGCTGACCCAGGCCACGGTGCAGGCGCTGGCCCGGTTGTAGCGGGTATCGATCCGGGCGCGGGCCGGCATCCAGCCAAACAAAAAAGCCCTGACCGAAGTCAGGGCTTTTCAATTGGAGGCCTCAAGCGGAATCGAACCGCTGTAAACGGATTTGCAATCCGGTGCATAGCCACTCTGCCATGAGGCCAACGTACTGCGCGCCAGGAACTGGGCCCTGACAAGACAAAACCCCATGATGGGGCCTGTCGGAACATGGAGCGGGAAACGAGACTCGAACTCGCGACCTCAACCTTGGCAAGGTTGCGCTCTACCAACTGAGCTATTCCCGCGTAAGCCGACATGCTACCGGAAATCCGGAAAACACACCAGCGATTTCACCTTTCTGACTGCGCGCAAAGCCTTGTGGCCCAACGTGCCCCGCCTTGCCGTGGCGGGAGAAAAACAAGGCCCCTGCCGGGGCCCTGTAGAATCTGGAGCGGGAAACGAGACTCGAACTCGCGACCTCAACCTTGGCAAGGTTGCGCTCTACCAACTGAGCTATTCCCGCAGATTCCGTTCGACCTGCGTCGAAGGAGCGCTATTGTGTCCAAATTCCTTCACGCCGTCAACAGTCTTCACATCATGCGGTCACGGACGTCCGCAGTGGGGTACGCTGCCCCGCCCGGCCCCGTTCGCCCATGCTCCTTCGCGGCACGCCTCTGTTGATCGCCCTGCTGCTGCATCTGCTGGTGGCCCTGCTGTACTGGGCGCTGATGCCGATGGGAATGAACTGGTATCGCGACCATTTCGGCTTTGCTTCACATCGTGACATCGGCCTGGGCATCGCCCAGTTCTATCTGTTCTGGATGTTCATTGGCGCCCAGCCGCTGATCGCGGTGCTGCGGCCACTGTTTGCCAAGCTGCTGGTGCTGGCGATTCCCCTGGCGTTCGCGAGTTGGACACTGATGCACAACCATCCGCTGCGCCTGCTGTACTTCACCCTCGGGCCCGGCCTGCTGGCACTGGCCGCGATCGCCATTTCCGCGTGGTATGCATCACGCAACCGCCTGCCTGCCGCCACGGACACCGCCGATGCCTAGACGCTACGTCCGCCTATTCTGGTTGCTGGTTGCGTTGACCTGGCTGGCGCTGATCGCCGCACTGGTCAATGCCGGCTTCACCCCAGACTACTGGCTGCTGCATCACCTGGAAGGCGCCGAGTCGCCCTACCCGACCAGCACTGTCATCGTGTTCGCGTTGCTGGGCACCGTCGAACTGGTGGTGGCCGCCTTGATCGTGCGGCCGTGGCGACTGAAACGACTGTGGCTGCGCCTGCTGATCGCCTTCGCCCTGCTGCTGGCATGGTCGGTGCCGTGGATGCTGTCAGCCATGCACCAGCCGCCGGTACACGGCATGCATCTGCTGTGGTTGTTGCTGCTGGACGTGGGACTGCTGCTGGCGCTGTGCATGGTGTCGGCGGTGAGCGCATGGCGGGCGCTCAGGCGTCGAGGGCGCGCGGATGCGCCCCCGCCGCAGCACTAGGCTTACTTCCGGAACTCCACCCGCACATGCTGGCCGAAGCGCGCCTTGGCCTCGCCATCGAACTCCAGCACGCACTCCACCACCTTGGCCACGCCACGCCCAGCGTCTTCAGGCAGGCGTGCCTGTGCGAACACCGGGCTGATGCGTACCACGCGTGCGGGCGGCAGCGTGCTGGTGTTTTCGGCGCCATCGCTGTCCGGAACGACGGTAGCCTTCATGCCGACCTGCACGGCATCGGCGTAGGCCGCGCTGAGTTCGGCACGTACCTGCAGCGGGCGCGCGGGCAGCAGGGAGATTGCCGGCTTGCCGGCCTGCACGAATGCGCCAACGCCCGGCACCTGGCCGACCACGGTGCCAGCTTCCGGCGCGCTCAGCGACATCTGCTGCAGTTTCAGCCTGGCGTGTTCCAGCTTGTGCTGGGCCAGGTCGACCTGCGCACTGGCCACGTCGACATCGGCGCGCACACCCGCCAGCTGCTGCTTGGCCGCATCGGCCTGCTGATTGGACGACACGCCCTCGCTGGCGCCCGTGGACAGGCGGGTAACGTTGCGCTCCAGTTCGCGCAGCTGCGCCTGGCTGCCCTTCAGGCGATCATTGGCCAGGGCGAGATCGGCGCTGGCCATCGCCACCTCCTGCTGCAGCAAGGCACCATCCAGCGACAGCAGCAGCTGCCCCTTCTTCACCGTGGCGCCTTCCTTCACCGGCGCGGCAGTGATCGAGCCGTCCACCGGCGGTGCCAGCGCGATCAGGCCACCCTCGACATCGATGATGCCGCGTGCCACCGCAACCTTGCCGGCGGCGGTTGCACCGGCCTTGCCCGAAGGCGACTGTGCAGGCGCAGGCGCGTCCCTGGAACAGGCGCCGAGCAGCAGTGCCGCGGACAGGGCCAGGCTGAGGGGGAGCAGGTGCGACGTCTTGGTCATGGGGCGGACTCTACAGTTTCGTTCTGGCGGCGGTCATCACGGACCATGCCGTCTTCCATGGCGATCACCCGATCGGCATGCCGGATCAGGCGCGGATCGTGGCTCACGCACAGCACGGTGGCGCCATGCGCACGTGCGTAGCGATGCAGGATGTCGATCACGCGCTGGCCGTTCTCGGCGTCCAGCGCGCTGGTGGGTTCGTCTGCGAAGATCAGCGTCGGCGACTTGGCGAAGGCGCGGGCAACGGCCACACGCTGCTTCTCGCCGCCGGACAGCTGCGCCGGGCGCATGTGGCTGCGGTGGCTGAGGCCCACTTCTTCCAGCGCCTTGCGCGCCAGCGGTTCGCTTTCGCGATTGCGCATGCCGCGGTAGCCCAGCGGCAGCTGCACCTGCTCCAGCGCAGTCAGTGCCGGGAACAGATTGAAGCCCTGGAACACGAAACCGACATGGTGCAGGCGGAAGCGCTCCACCTCGCTTCGGGTCATGTGCCCCACGTCCTGGCCAAGTGCGTGCACGCGGCCACCATCGGGCGCGGACAGGCCGGACAGCAGCGACAACAGCGTGCTCTTGCCGCAACCCGACGGGCCCGATACCAGGGTCAGCTCGCCAGGATAGATGTCCAGCGACAGGCCACGTAGCACCGGCACCTGCACGTCGCCGGACAGGAAGCCCTTTTCAAGTGCATCGGCCCGCAGGGTCGGGGCGACGGCGCGTGTGGAAGTCATCGGCCGGTCCTCAACGCAGCAGCAACGATGGATCGGAGCGGACGACACTGCGCACCGCCATGATGCTGGAGAGCATGGCCATCACCGCAACCAGCGCCACGCAGCCGAGGATCACCATCGGTGTCAGCTGCACCGGCACGCGCTGGGTCTGCGCGATCAACAGCACCACGGTGCTGAAGGCCGCCGCCAGCAACATGCCCACGCCACCGATCAGCAACGCCTGCTCGAACACCACCCGTGCCAGCGCATAGCGGCCTGCACCGAGTGCATTGAGCGTGGCGTACTCGCGAACCGAGCCAGCCACCACCGACGCGAACGACTGGTTGGTGATCACCGCGCCGACGAAGCAGACGATGACGGCCATGAACAACACCGCGATGCCGGCGCCGGTATCGAACAGCCAATACTGCTGCGAGCGGCTGGCGAACTCCGGCGCGGTCCAGAACTCGACCGGCGTGGCCCGGCCCATCGACGCGGACAAGCGGTCACGCACACGATCGGCCAGGTCCGGCGAGCGCAGGCCCGCCACGAAGTAGGTACTGCCCTCGTGTGGGTCGGTACCGGCGATGGCGCGCGCGGTATCCAGCGAAGCCAGTACGTTGACACCACCAAGGCCACGCAGGCCCGGCTGCGCGGCAACCACGCGCACGGCCTTGCCATTGATCCAGGCGCGGTTGTTCTGCAGGTCCACGCCCAGCGTATCCAGGTCGGCGCTGTCGACGATCACCGCACCCGGTTCGCGCAGCTGTGCACGCAGGTCGGCAGGCAGGATGCGCGCGAACATCATTGCATCGTCGCGGGTGGAGATGCCGGACAGATACACCGACACGTTGCCGGTACCCTGCGCGCTGGAGCGCCATTCGCCATCCACCCACTCGTAAGGTTCGACGCGGGTGACATCCGGATCCATGCGCAGGTGGCTTTCCACATCGGCGCTGATCGCGTGGCCGTAGTTGACGCTCTGGGTGCCGGGGAAACCGGCCCAGATATCGGCCGAAGATGCCTTCACATAGATCGCGGCGGTACCGAAGATGCCCAGCACCAGCGCCGCCTGCACGATCAGCAGCACGCCGGCGAAGCACATCGCCAGCACCACCGGCAGGAACCGGCGCCACTCATAGGCCAGGGTCTTGCGGGCCAGCGCGATCATTGCGGTTCGCCCTCAGCCTCGACCGGCAGCGGTGCGCCACCAAGGGCGCGGTACAGCGACGCAAAAGCCAGCACGCGCGCGCCCTGCGCAGCGATCAGATCCGCCTGCGAAGCGAGCGCGGCACGTTGCGTGTCCAGCCCATCGAACTCGCTGGACAGGCCCAGCTGCACCTGCCGCACCTGGCGCTTGACCTGCTGGTTGGCGGCATCATTGGCCGCACGCAGCGATTGGATGCTGCTGTCCTGGCGCGCCAGGCTGCCCAGCGCGCCTTCCACTTCGCTCACGCCTTCCAGCACGGCCTTGCGATACCCGAGCAGCGCGGCGTCCAGTTGCTTCTCATCGGCATGGAAACGCGCACGGCGTTGGCCCCAGTCCCACAGCGGAATATCGACGTATGGACCGATCGACGGACTGGAGTCGGAATTGGAGCGCGCGTTCTGGGTGAGGTTGTAGGCATACAGAATGGAGCCGCCGAGGCTGATCCGCGGGTACATCGCGGCGCGCGCCGAGCCCTTGCTGGCGGCGGCCTGCATCACCTCCGATTCGGCCAGCAGGATCTGCGGACGATGGCGCAACAGGTCCGCTGGGACCTGCTGCAACGAGAACGTGCCCAGCGTCGGCGGCGTTCGGTACGCACGCCAGGTCGGATCCGGGCCATCGCGACCCAGCAGCAATGCCAGGGCGCGGGCCGCGTTGTCGGCGTTTTCCCGGGCCTGTGCCGTGGCGGCGCGGGTGGCGGCCTGGCGTGCACGCAGGCGATCCAGTTCGCCCGGCTCATCCAGGCGAAGTCGCTGGCGGACCCGCGCCAGTTGTTCGCCGCGGTCGTCCACGGCCTGCTGGCGCATCAGCAGATCCTGCTGGGCCTGCGCCACGGTCAGGTCCAGATAGCTGCGCACCACGTCGGCAATCACCGCTACCTGCGCGGCATTGCGTAGCGCCTCGGCATTGCCGGCCGAGGCCTGCGCGCTCAGCTGCGCACTCTCGGCGGCGCCGAACAGGCCCAGGTCCCAGATCGCTTCAATGCCGGCATGGAAGTAGGTATCGACAGCGGCGGCGTCCTGCACCTGCTTGGCGCTGGCGGAGATTTCCGGCAGGAAACGCGAGTCGGACGTGCCAGCGACGATCCGAACGGCCTGCAGGCGCAAGGTGGCCTGCTGCAGGTCGAGATTGCCGGCGACCGCCTGATCGACCAGGCCATCCAGCGCCGGGTCGGCCAGCACCTTCCACCACTGCCTGGCGTCCACCGCCACGCCCTGGCCCTGCGGTACCTGGGTCCAGGCGCTGGGTGTGCGATCAGGCAGGTCCGGGACGGGCACCGACATGCAGCCGGCCAAGGCCAGGGTTGCCAAAAACGCACCGGGGCGCAGCACTGCCTGCAGGGAGAGTCCGCGCCCTGTCCTGGGCACTGCCACTGAAGTGATACGCCTGACCACCAGCCCGCCAACGTGTAGAAGGAGCATGAAGGCTACCGTGCGATTGTGGAGCGAACATGGAGAAATGGTCCGAAAAAGGTCACAGCACGCGTGCGGTTCAGGCAACGATGGCGTTGGCCTTTCGCCAGCCTTTCACTGCATGCGACGCACGGAACGCTGGTGCGACATCCGGGCCATTGCGTCTTCTTGCCAACTTCCCCGAGCCCCGCCCCTGCGGTCATCCCCACGACCGATACGCCCCGCCATTCCGATTGCAACACTAACGCTGGAATCGTCCCGCCAGGCCGTCGATATCACGCCCGCCATGACGATGCCATGGCGCGACTGTAGCGCCCCGTGCCGCCAACGTCATGACAAACGAAAAACGCCCCCTTTCGGGAGCGTTCTTCTTGAATCTGGAGCGGGAAACGAGACTCGAACTCGCGACCTCAACCTTGGCAAGGTTGCGCTCTACCAACTGAGCTATTCCCGCAGATTTCGTTCGACCTGCGTCGAAGGAGCGCTATTGTGTCGATATTGCTGCACAGCGTCAACAGGAATTTTCGCCTGCATTGCGGGGAGGCGTTCAGGCCCCCAGGACCGATACCTCAGGTTCGCAGGCCACGGCGGTGGAAGTAGACCTGCTCGGCGATGCGCCGCGTGGCCGCCGTGTGCAGCAGTGCATTGAGCGGCCAGTCCGCCTGCAGATGGTCCATCGCCCAGCGCAGCAGGCGCTTGCCATGGAATGCCGGCGCCACCCGCCGCGCCACCCGTTCCGCTTCCGGCCCTTGCCCACGCAGATGGCGGGCAATCGCCTCGCCGACCGCCCAGCCGTGCCGCCACGAGGAGTGGATGCCCCCGGCGGACAGCGGCGAGACGATGCCCGCCGCGTCGCCGGTCAGGATCAGCCGCTGGCCGGTGATCGGCCCATCCGGCCGGCCGCAGGGGACCAAGCCGGCGCGGGTGGCCGAGGAACGCGCCGAAGGCGGAATGTCGACCACATCGCGCACGTGGTCGAGGAAGCCATCGATATCCGGCGGCCGCACCTGTTGCGGGTCATGACGCAGCGCCAATCCCACCTGCAGCCCGGTCGGATTCTGTGCGACCCAGCCGATGTAGCCCGGTGCGTAGTGCTTGCTGACGAAGCAATGCAGCGCGTCGCCCTGCGGCAAATGCAGGCCGGCGAACTCACGCTCGACGCCGTAGAGGTTGTCACGCACCTGGCCAAGTCCGGTGCGATGTGCCACGCGTGAGCGTGCGCCATCAGCACCAACCAGATAGGCGCATCGCCCTGCCCCATCCACCTGCCAGCCGTCACCACTGCGATGGGCATCGGTGAAAGACCGTTGCAGGCGCAGGTCGACACTATTCGCGCGCAGCTCGCTGGCCAGCCAGCGCATCAGGTTCGGCGTATCGGTGGTGAGGAAGTAATAGCCCGGCGCGGCCAGCAACACGTTGCGCAGGTTCGGCGCATACAGGCGCACGTTGGCGACGCGCTGCACCAGATGCTCGGGCATGCGCCCCAACCAGGTCTGCTCCATCGCTTCTTTCACCACGATGCCGGTGGTGTGCAGGCGCTCGCCGGGGTCGGCCTTGCGTTCCAGCACGCAGACGCGCAGACCGTACTGGGCGGCAGCCAATGCGCAGGCGGCACCGGCGAAACTGGCGCCGACGATGACCACGTCGTGGTCGTAGGCGGGGGAAGTGTGAGGCATTGCGGCATCGCCGTGGAGCGTCGGAGATGCAGCTTCGAACTGCCGCGTGGTGAGGCGAAGGAGTGGCGGTGAAGTGAGGATGAAGCGTGGAACACGCAAACGAAAAACGCCCCCTTGCGGGAGCGTTTTTCTTGAATCTGGAGCGGGAAACGAGACTCGAACTCGCGACCTCAACCTTGGCAAGGTTGCGCTCTACCAACTGAGCTATTCCCGCTTGGGAGGCGAAATTTTACCTATTCCAAGGATGGCGTCAAGCGCTTTTTTCAGGGTCTGCCGAGGCACCTGGCACCGCGTATCCACGCATGGCGTGGATCTACTGCAGCGTCTCCGCAAACTGATGGATCCGCCCCCTCCTTGGATGCGGCATTTCCAGTAGATCCACGCCATGCGTGGATGGCAGCAACCGTGGGGTCAGAGCCCTTTCCTGCGGAAAGGGATCCGACCCCGGGCTCAGTTGCCCAGCTTCTTCTGCCGCGCACGCTCGCGCGCAGCGCGCTCGTCATCGCGCAGGCTCGGCCAGGCGGCGTGCAGGTACTGCAGGCCCGACCACAGGGTCAGCACCGCGGCAATGGCCAGGGTCCAGTCGCCGATATGGAACACCGGCCAGCCCATCCAGATGTCTTCCACCGGCACGTTCGGGGCCACCGAGTACAGCAGGCACAGCAACGCGACCATCTGCGCGGTGGTCTTGATCTTGCCGATCATCGCCACGCGCACCTTCGCACGCTGGCCCAGCTCGGCCATCCATTCGCGCAGCGCCGATACCGCGATCTCACGGCCGACGATGACCGCCGCCCAGAACGCCATCCACGGCGTCGGATGGCCCTGCACGATCAGGAACAGTGCCACTGCCACCATCAGCTTGTCCGCGACCGGGTCGAGGAAGGCACCGAAGGCCGACTCCAGCTGGTAACGGCGTGCGATCCAGCCATCGAGCCAGTCGGTGATCGCGGCCAGGCCGAAGATCGCCGCCGAAGCGAAGTTGGTCCAGGTGTAGGGCAGGTAGAACACCAGCACCAGCACCGGGATCATCACGATCCGCAACAACGTCAGCCAGGTGGGCAGGGTCAACTTCATGCTTGCGTGCTTCTCTCTCTACTCGGCCGCATCAGGCGTGGCCAACCCGTGCAGGTTAGCGTAGATACGTGCCGCGAGGGCGTCATTGATGCCTTCCACCTTGGCGATTTCCGCTTCGCCAGCGGCTTTCAGGCCCACCAGGCCGCCGAAATGCTTGAGCAGGCTGGCGCGGCGGCGCGGCCCGATGCCGGGGATATCCTCCAGCTTGCTGGTCATCCGCGCCTTCTGGCGGCGCCCCCTGTGGCCGGTGATGGCAAAGCGATGCGCCTCGTCGCGCACCTGCTGGATGAACTGCAGCGCCGGGTTGGCCGCGCCCGGGCGCAGCTCGCGGCCATCGGGCATCACCAGCGCTTCGTGGCCGGCGCGGCGCTCCACGCCTTTGGCCACGCCCACCAGCAGCACGCCTTCCACGCCCAGGTCGGCCAGCGCGGCCTGCGCCTGCGCCAGCTGACCGGCACCACCGTCGATCAGCAGTACGTCCGGCAGCACGCCCTGCTCATCCACCGCACGGCGGAAGCGCCGATCGATGGCCTGGCGCATCGCAGCGTAGTCGTCGCCCGGCTCGATGCCGCTGATGTTGAAGCGGCGGTACTGCGCGCGTACCGGACCGGCGGCGTCGAACACCACGCACGAGGCCACGGTAGCCTCGCCAAGCGTATGGCTGATATCGAAGCACTCGACCCGCTTGACCGGCTCGGCCAGGCCCAGCATCTCGCGCAGTGCATCGCTGCGCGCGTGCTGCGCATTGCGGCTGTTGAGTTCGGTGGTCAGGGTCAGCTGCGCGTTGCGGCTGGCCAGTTCCACGTAGCCGGCGCGCTCGCCGCGCACGTTCCACTTCAGCTGCACCTTGCGCTCGGCCGAGGCCGACAACGCGGCGACCAGCAGGTCGGCATCGGGGATCTCGCGGTCCAGCAGGATCTCGCGCGGTGGCTCGAATTCGATGTAGTACTGCGAGACAAACGCGGCCAGCACTTCCTCCGGGCTTTCTTCACCATTGGTGCGCGGAAAGAACGGGCGGGTGCCGAGGTTGCGGCCATCACGGAAGGCCAGCAGCAGTACGCAGGCCTGCGAGCCCTGCATGGCCACCGCCAGCACGTCCAGGTCGGCAGCACGGCCATCCACGTACTGGCGGGTCTGCATGCTGCGCAGCGAGGAAATCAGGTCACGCAGGCGCGCGGCCTGCTCGAATTCCAGTGCCTCGCTGGCGGCCTGCATCTGCTCGCCCAGCTCGCGGGTCAGTTCGTCGCTCTTGCCTTCCAGGAACAATGCAGCGCGACGCACCGATTCGGCGTACTCGGCAGGCGCCACCAGCTCCACGCAGGGCGCGCTGCAACGCCCGATCTGGTACTGCAGGCACGGTCGCGAACGGTTGCGGAACACGCTGTCCTCGCAGCTGCGCAGCTTGAACAGCTTGTGCATCAGGTTCAGCGTTTCGCGCACCGCAGTGACGCCGGGATACGGCCCGAAGTAGCGGCCGGGAATGGCGCGCGGGCCGCGGTGCAGGGCGATGCGCGGCCAGTCCTCGCGGGTCAGCAGCACATGCGGATAGGTCTTGTCGTCGCGCAGTGAGACGTTGTAACGCGGCGACAGCGACTTGATCAGCTGGTTTTCCAGCAGCAGCGCCTCGGCTTCCGAGCGCGTCACCGTCACGTCCATGCGCACGATCTGCGAGATCATCGACATGATCCGCGCATTCTTCGGACTGCCGTTGAAATAGCTGCCGACTCGGTTGCGCAGCGCACGCGCCTTGCCGACATACAGCAGGGTGTCGTCGGCCGCGTACATGCGGTACACACCGGGGGCGGTACTGAGCTGGGCCGCGAAGGCCTTGCCGTCGAAGGCCGGGGCGGGAACGTCGGTCATTCGCTGATCGGCACTTCGCTGAGCACGCCGCTTTCGGGGTCGAATCGCAGTATGGCGTGGGCGTCGGTCTCGGCGATCCACACCGCACCGGCACCCACGGCCAACCCGGCCGGGCCGTGCAGGCGGCGCGGCAGCGGCTGGGTGGTCAGTTCGCCACCGCCCAGGCGCAGCGTGCGCAGGCGGCCATTGCCGGTATCGGCAATCCATAGCAGCGGCGCATCCGGACTCAGCGCGATCGCCTGTGGGAACTGCAGGCTGGCCTGCGCGCGCGGGCCATCTTCGTCACCGAAACGCCAGGGGCCCTGCCCGACCAGCGTCTGCACCAGATCCCCGCGCAGCTGCAGTGCACGGATCGAGGAGCCCAGCGCATCGGCCACGTACAGCACCTGCTGCACCACGGCCAGCGCGGTCGGTTGGGCAAAGGCAGCCAGATGGCCGCTGCCGTCACGCTCGTCGATGGCACCGCTGCCGGCGCGCCACTGCAGGCTGCGCTGACCCAGGTGGTAGCTCCAGATGCGGTTGTCGCCGGCCATGGCGATGTGCAGCTGGTTATCGGCGATGGCGAGGCCGACCGGGTGGTCCAGCGAGACCTGCCGCGCCTGTGCTACCGGGCCCTCCACCGGCGCACCGGGGCGGCCATTGCCGCACAGCGTGTCGACGATGCCGGTCAGCAGGTTGATGCGGCGCACGGCATGGTTGCCGGTGTCGGCCACGTACAGCGCGTCGCGCTCAAGCACCAGCGCCTGCGGGCGATGGAACGCCGCTTCGGCGAGGTTGCCGTCCATGAAATCGGCCGTCCCCAACCCGAACTGGCGCAGGATGCGGCCGCCGTGGCTGCATTCGAGGATGCGGTGATGGCCACTGTCGGCGACGTACAGGCGTTCGGTGCTGACCGCCAGGCCCAGCGGAAAACGCAGGGCCTGCCGCGGCTCCGGATGCAGCTCGGTACCGCCGCGCGGCGGTGCCGACGGCGCACCGTGGCACAGCGCATTCAACGCACGCTCAAGCTCTCCCGGAGCCCCCAGCCCGACCAGCCGCTGCTGCTCGCGACCCTGCGCGTCCAGCAGCACCACGGTCGGCCACGATGTGATGCCGAAGCGACGCCAGCCATCCCAGTCGGCATCGAGCAGGACCGGCATTGACAGCCCTTGGCGGCGCAGCAGTTTGAGTGCGGCGCCGGCGTCACGCTCGAAATCGAAGCGGGGTACCTGCAGGACCAGCGGCTGCAGCATGCCAGGGTGACGCGACAGCCATTGACTGAATTCGGCCAGGCGCTGCGCGCTCCAGGCAGAAGCGGCGTTGACGAACAACAGGGCCACCGGCCGACCGCGCAGTTCGGTCAGGGTACAGGGAGCGGCATTGAGCCAGGTGGCGAACTCGGGCAGGTCCGGGACGGGCTGGACGTTCATGGCCCGATTATGCCGGAGTCGGCGTCATGCAACAGTCGTGCCACTGCACGTTTTGCAGCATTGTCGACCAGCGTCCAGACCTGTTCAAAGTGATCGCTGCCGCCGGTGTAGGGATCCGGGATGGCCGCCTGCCCCTCCCCGCCCGACCAGGGCAGGTACAGCGCCAGCCGCTCACGCTGGGCGGGTGCCACCAAGCGTCCCGCGTCCCGCAGGTTCGCCTCGTCGGCGCACAGGATCCAGTCGAAGCGGTCGAAATCAGCGGCGTGCAGCTGGCGCGCACGCAGGCCGCCGATGTCCACGCCGTGCCCGGCCGCGCAGGCGATCGCACGCCGGTCCGGCGGCTCGCCCACATGCCAGTCACCGGTGCCGGCCGAATCCACCTGCACGCGCCCCGCCAGTGGCGAAGCGTCCAGGCGTGCGCGGAGCGCGCCTTCGGCCATCGGCGAACGGCAGATGTTGCCGAGGCAGACGACCAGCAGCTTCATCGGGCAGCCAGCGTCTGCAGCAGTGCTTCGGCGCGCTCCAGGTCCTCGGGCGTGTCGATGCCCGCCGGGAACGGTTCAGGCGAGATCGCCACGCTGATCGGGTAGCCGGCCTCGAGCACGCGCAGCTGCTCCAGCGATTCGACCTGCTCCAGCCGGCCCGGGGGCATCGCCGCGAACTGCTGCAGGAAACCGGCGCGGTAGCCGTAGATGCCGATGTGGCGCAGCCAGGCATGCCCTTCCGGCAGCACGTCGCGGCTGCGCGCGAAGCCATCGCGGTGCCAGGCAATCGGCGCGCGGCTGAAGTACATCGCCTCGTTGCGCACGTTGCGCACCAGCTTGACCACGTTCGGATCGAACAGGGTTTCTGCATCCTCCACGGCGGTCGCCAGCGTCGACATCGGCGCATTGCCTTCAACCAGCGCCTGGGCCACCGCACGGATTCCCGCAGCCGGCGCGAACGGTTCATCACCCTGCAGGTTGACCACTACGGTGTCGTCGGCCCAGCCGGCGATGCGCGCGCACTCGGCCAGGCGGTCGGTACCGGAGGCATGCGAGGTGGCGGTCATGGCCACCTTCACCTCGGCCAGCCCGGACAGCGCGTCGGCAATGCGTTGATCGTCGGTAGCGACCCAGACCTCGCCAGCGCCGGCCCGCAGCGCGCGGCGCGCCACGTGCAGCACCAGCGGCTCACCGCCCAGCAGGCGCAGCGGCTTGCCCGGCAGCCGCGAGGCGGCATAGCGGGCCGGAATGGCGACGACGAATTCGGTCATGGGGCAATACTCGGCAGGCTCGTTACAACGGGGATGCGGCCGGCGGCACGTGAATGCAAGCGCCGCCGCGCCGCTCAGTTCGGTCGCAGCTTGTCCAGGCGGTCGGTCAGCGCCACCCAGAACGCGGCAGGCAGCTCGGCACGCAACGGCACCGCGTAATGCCAATCGTTGCCGAACGCGCGGCATTTCACCGCATCCTTCTCGGTCATCAGCACCGGCAGCTGGCTGCCGAACGACAGGTCCTGCGGCTGGTAGGCCTGGTGGTCGGCAAAGGCGTGCGGCACCACGCCGATGCCACGCGCGCGCAGCATGTCGAAGAAGCGCTGCGGATGGGCGATGCCGGCCACCGCATGAACACGCTGACCCTTGAAGTACGACAACGGGCGCGCGCGGCCACCGGCCAGCGGCTGTGCACTGTCGATGTGCAGGGCCATCGGCCACTGGCCGAAACCGCAGGCCTGTGCCGCGCTTTCCTCATCGGCCTGGCCAAGGTTGACCACGCGGAAATCGCATTCGCCGGCACGGCTAACCGGCTCGCGCAGCGGTCCGGCGGGAATCATCCGGCCGTTGCCGTAGCGCCGCTGGGCATCGACCACTTCGATCTCGATGTCGCGCGCCAGCCGGTAGTGCTGCAGGCCGTCATCGCAGACGATCACATCGCAGCCGGCCTGGACCAGTGCCCTGCCTGCGGCCACGCGGTCAGCGTCCACGCGCACCGGTACGCCGGTCTTCCAGGCGATCAGCACCGGTTCGTCACCGCCCTTGGCGGTCGGCGTGTCGGCCTGCACCCACAGCGGCTTGTCAGCGTCTTCACGGCCATAGCCACGGCTGGCGACGCCCGGCTTCCAGCCGGCCGCACGCAAGCGCTCGACCAGGGCGATGGTCAGCGGCGTCTTGCCGGTGCCGCCGGCGGTGATGTTGCCAACCACGATGACCGGCACCGGCAGCGCGTAGCGCTTGCGCCATCCACGCCGGTAGGCACGGCGGCGCAGCGCGGTGACGCCGGCATACAGCGGCGCCAGCAGGCGCATCGCCCACGGAACCGGGCTGCCGTCGTACCAGTACGGCGGGGTCTGGGTACCCTTGCCAGCCATCAGTCCTGCCTTTCGCGGAACTGCATGCTGTGCAGATGCTGGTACAGGCCACCCATGGCAAGCAGCTCCCTGTGGGTACCCCGTTCAACGATGCGGCCGTGGTCCATCACCAGCACCTGATCGGCATGCTCGATGGTCGACAGGCGGTGCGCGATGACCAGCGTGGTGCGTTCGGGCATCAGGCGCTGCAGCGCATCCTGCACCAGTCGCTCGGATTCGTTGTCCAGCGCGGCAGTGGCTTCGTCGAGGATCAGGATCGGGGCGTCACGCAGGATCGCGCGGGCGATCGCCAGTCGCTGGCGCTGGCCACCGGACAGCAGCGCGCCGTTCTCGCCGACAGGGGTCTGCAGCTGCTGCGGCATGCGCGCGATGAACTCCCACGCATTGGCTGCTTCGGCCGCCGCACGGATCTGCTCCTCGCTCGCTTCCATGCCATAGGCGATGTTGGCCGCGATGGTGTCATCGAACAGCATGACCTTCTGTCCGACCATCGCCACCTGCCGACGCAGGTCGGCCAACGGATAGTCATCCAGCGCGACGCCATCGAGGGTGATCACACCACCGCTGGGCTCGTAGAAGCGCGGCACCAGCCGGATCAGGCTGGTCTTGCCACTGCCGGAACGACCCACGATGGCGGTGACCGTGCCGGGCTTGGCAACGAAACTGATGTCGTCCAGGGCAATGCCGCTGTCCTCGCGGTAGCGCAGCATGACGTGGTCGAAGGCCAGTTCGCCGCGTACGCGCTGCACGTTGTTGCGGCCCTCGTCACGCTCGACCTGCATGTCGAGGATGCCGAACAGGCGTTCGGCGGCGGACACACCGCGGGAGATCGAGGACTGCACGCTGGTCAGGCGGCGCAGCGACGGGATGATCGCTGTCATGGAGATCATCAGGCCCATGAACTGGCCGGCATTGAGGCGGCCTGCCAGTGCTTCACGGGTCGATACCCAGACGATCACCGCCAGCGCCAGCGCGGCCAGGAACTGGACCACGCTGGATGCACCGGCACGGGTGATTTCCACCTTCATGTTCAGCGCCAGCATGCGGTTGGCCAGGCGCGAATAGCGCGACATTTCGTGTTGCTGGGTGCCGTGCACCTTCACTTCCTGCTGGGCCGCCAGCGACTGTTCGGCGGTCTGCGCCATCGTGCCCATGCCGTCCTGGATGCCGCGGCTGATACGGCGGTAGCGCTTGCCAACATAGGACACGATCACGCCGATCATCGGCACCACCACCAGCATCGCCACGGTCACCTTGACACTCATCTGCAGCATCACCGCCAGCATGGCGATGATGGTCAGGGTGTCGGCAACCACGGTCTTGAGCGCATCGGCACTGGCCTGGGTGACCTGCTCGGTATCGAAGTTGAGGCGGCTGACCATCACCGGCGTCGATTCGGTATCAAAATGCGAGGACGGCAGGTGCAGGTACTTGGCCAGCACCTGCTCACGCAGGTCGCGCACCACGCTGCGGCCGGTCTTGGCCAGCGCGTAGTCGCTCACCCAGGTGGCAGCGCTGCGCATCAGGAACAGGCCGAGGATGGTCAGCGGCAGGATCACCGCCATTTTCGGTTCGGGATTAACGAAGCCACGGTTGACGAGCGGCTCCATCAGCTTGGTGAAGTGGTAGCCGGCCACCGACTCCACCGCCATGGCGATGACGGCGGCGACCATCATGCCCCAGTAGGCACGGGTGTATCCCAGCAGACGTTTGTAGATCGGCCACACCGGCGCGTGTTTGGAACTCATGGACGCACCTCGGGTGCTGTTGCAATGGCAATACGGCGGAAGCCGAGCTGACCCAGCGCGTCCTGCGCGGTCACCACGGCCTGGTAGGGAGTGCGTGCGTCTGCACGCAGCAGCACGATCTGCTCGCGATCGCTGCCGGCCACGGCGGCGATGGTCTGCTTGACCGACTCCACGTCGCTGCGCAGCACTTCCTGGTCGTTGATGAAGTAACGGCCTTCGGCGTTGATCAGCACGCTGAGCGAGCGCGGCGGCTCGTTGGTCTGCTGCTGGCTGGCGGTCGGCAACTGCACCTGCAGCGTCGAACGCGCGTCGAAGGTGGTGGTGACCACGAAGAAGATGATCAGCACCAGGATGACGTCGATCAGCGGCACCAGGTCGATATGCGGCTCATCCTGGGATCGGTCGTTGCCGATACGCATCGATCAGGCCTTCGCCGTGGCGGCGCCGGACTGGCGCGCGGCCGGGGCCGGGTTCATCACCCCGGGGCGGCCGTCGAGCGTATCCAGCAGGGCGCTGGCTTCCTGCTCCATCTCCACCACGTAGCCGTGGATGCGGCCCTTGAAGTAGCGATGGAACATCAGCGCCGGAATCGCCACGATCATGCCGGTGGCGGTGCACACCAGCGCCTTGCCGATGCCGCCGGCCAGCTGGTTCACGTCGCCCACGCCGTGGTCGAGGATGCCCAGGAACATCTGGATCATGCCGATCACCGTGCCGAGCAGGCCCAGCAGCGGGCCGGCCGAGGCAATGGTGCCCAGTGCGTTCAGGAATCGCTCCATGCGGTGCACCAGGTGGCGGCCGGTGTCTTCGATGCGCTCGCGGATCTGGTCGCGCGGGCGGTTGCGGGCTTCCAGTGCGGCAGCCAGCAGCGCGCCCAGCGGCGAGTTCGCCCGCAGGGTCTGCAGGTGGGCCGGGTCGAGCTTGCCGCGGGCGGCCCAGTTGCGCACTTCCTTGCCGAGGCCGGGCGGCAGCACTTCAGTCCGCCGAAGGGACCAGAAACGCTCCAGGATGATCGCCAAAGCCAGTACGCCCAGCAGCAGCAGCGGCACCATCGGCCAGCCACCGGCCTTGACCAGTTCCCACACGTTTCAACCCTCCGGCCCAACGGCCGCTTGTTCGATCGGCGATAGGATAGCAGCCGACCGCGCCCGCCCAGCGGCATCCCACCACCGGGATGCATGGATGCGCTGTTCACGCAGCTGCAGGCCTTGTGCGCCAAGCCATACGCGGATCGCCCCGGAGTCGGCCGTGGCCAGCACCTCCGCGCCTTGCGCCTGCCAGCGCTGGACCACATCCTGGCGCGGGTGGCCGAAGCGGTTCCGGTGCCCGGCCGAGACCACCGCCAACCGCGGCGCCACCGCCGCAACCCACGGCGCACTGGAGCTGCCGCCGCTGCCATGGTGCGGCACCAGTACCACGTCCGCCCTCAGCGCGTGCGGGTACGCCTGCAGCAGCGCCCCCTCGGCCGGTCGACCGATGTCACCCGGCAGCAGGACCACGCCGTGACGGCTGGCGATGCGCAGCACGCAGCTGTCCTCGTTTTCGGCTTGCCGGCTGCCCGGCGCCGGGTGCAGGACCTGGAAATCAACCCCGCCCCACTCCCAGCGCATCCCCTGCTGGCAGGGCGTGGCGCCGCCGATGGTGCTGCCCGGTGGCGCCAGCAGCTGCAGCCCGGGCAACTGCCGTCGCAGGCTGGGCAGGCTGCCGGTGTGATCCAGGTGGTCATGGCTGAGCATCACCTGCCGGGGCGGCCCCTGGCCGAGCGCGCGCAGGGCCGGGACCAGGATGCGTTCGTTGCCCTCGCCGCCAGTCGGCGGCCCCACGTCGTACCAGAGCGCGTGCCGCGCCGTGCGCACCAGCACCGCCGTGCCCTGGCCGACATCGTGCACCAGCAGCTCCAGCTCCCCCGCGGCCGGTGCATGCCGGGCCGGCCACAGCAGCGGCAGGCACAGCAGCAGGCCCGCCAGGCCACCGCCGGCGCCGCGCGGCAGCAGCCACCAGAACACGCCCAGCAAGGCCACGGGTAGCGCCCAGCGCGGCGCCTCGGCCAGCCACCACATCGCCTGCGGATGCAGCGCCAACGGCTGCAGGGCCCCCCAGCTGAGCTCGAACAGCCAGGCCGCGGCACGCCAGGCCCAACGCCCCGCGCCGTCATGCAGCACGTGCAGGCCGGTACCGAGCAGCGACAGCGGAACAACCAGCATTGTCCACCACGGGATGATCGGCAGGTTGACCAGCGGCCCCAGCCGCGCGGTCCCGCCGAACAAGGCGATGCACAGCGGCAGCAGCCCAAGGCTGGCAACACCCTGCGCGGCAAGGAACCCGCGCAGCCCGCCACCGATTCCCTCCGGCCCCGTCCTCGGCAGGCACCAGAGCAGCCACAGCACGCCACCGAAGCTCAGCCAGAATCCAGCCGAGAGCACCGACAGCGGCGCAGGCAACAGCATCACCATCGCGGCCAACGCCAGCCCCTGCCCTGCGCCCACCGGGCGACGCCCGGCCCTGGCCAGTGCGACCAGCCCGATCATCAGCGCCGCGCGCACCGTCGGCAGCGCACCACCCGCCGCCACGGCATAGGTGGCTGCGGCCAGCGCCGCTCCCCATGCGGCGGCCTGCGGCCGTGGCCAGTACCGTCCCAGCAGCGGGCACAGCCACCACCACAAGCGGCACAGCAGTACACCGAAGCCAGCCACCACGCCCACGTGGAAACCGGAGATGGCGACCAGATGGGTCAGGCCCAGCGCGCGCAGGTGTTCCCAGTCGGCATCGGACAGGCCGCGGGTATCGCCCAGTGCCAGCGCCTGCACGAACCGCGCGGCAGGATGTGCCACCTGCATGGCGATCGCCTCACTGCTGCGTTCCCGCCAGGCCTGCAGGCCCTGCGCCGGCAGCCACTCCCGCGCACGGGCCGGATCACGCACCGAGGCATTACCGGAGATGCCCCGCAGCACGGCGTGGCGCTCGCCATCGAAGCCGCCGGGATTGATCCGCGAGCGTGGCGCGCGCACGCGCAACGACAACTGCCAATGCGATCCTGCGCGAACCGCATGGCGCCCGCCCTCCGCCTCGTGCGCTGGCGATCCGCGCCACGGATCGTTCCAGGTCACCTGCAGGCGCTTGCCACGCAGCGATGGCAGCGCGCCGGCATCTTCGACATGCAGCACGAAACGCGTGTAGCCGGGCCCCTGCTGGGGAAGGTCGGCAACCCGGCCCCGCACCTGCACATCCTGCGCTGGCGCGCCGGGTGGCAGCTGGCCATGCAGGACCCAGTGCCCGTGCACCGTTGCCCAGGCCAGGCCGAGCAGGGCCGCGGCCCAGGCACGGCCGCGCCAGGGCAACAGCCAGCCGCCGGCGCCGGCGATCACCATCGGCACACTCAGCCACAGCGGCAGCAACATCGGCATCTGCACGCAGGCCAGCGCCCCCAGCACCAGGCCTGCAGCGCAGCCAAAGCCAAACAGGGCCGGGGCGGATCGATCGGGAACCATTTCCCCAGCCTGCCGCTGGAGGTCGCAGGCTGCCTATCGGGCCTTTCCCCGTGCGCCTGTCAGCGCCGTACGGTACCGCGGTGGAAATTGACTCTGAAGCTGGCGCCGCCGCCAGCCGCTTCGCCAACGCTGACCGAGCCACCGTGGTGCTGCACGATTTCCTTCACCAGGTGCAGGCCCAGGCCACTGCCGCTGCCGGCTGCACGCAGGCGGTGGAAGGGCTCGAAGATCGCTTCGCGGTCGCCGACCGGAATGCCGGCGCCCTGGTCGCTGACCTCTAGCAGGCCGCGTGCATCGAGGCGCACGCAGATCGTGCCGCGCCCGCCGCCATGGACGATGGCGTTGTGCACCAGGTTGGCGATCACCCGCCCCAGCGCCAGGCTGTCGCCATGGATCCACACGGGCGACTCCGGCGCATCCACCTCGAAGCCATAACCGGCGCCGACCACCAGCGGCGCCAGATCGGCGGCCGCCTCGCGCACCAGCAACGCCAGGTCCAGCCGCTGCAGCGCGCCGACATTGCGATCGAGACGCTGCAGGTCGAGCAGGTGCTCAGCCACGTTGCCGAGGCGGGCGACGTCGGTCAGCAACTGCGATTTCAGTTCACCCTGCGGCAGCTGCGACAGGCGCGCCTGCACCACCGCGATCGGTACGCGCAGCTCATGCGCGGCATCGGCGAGGAACTTGTCGCGCGCTGCATAGCCCTGCTGCACCTTGTCGATCGCATCGTTGAACGCTTCCACCAGTGGTGCGACCTCGGTGGACACCAGCTGCGCATCCAGGCGCGCGCCCGGCTGGCCGATGTCCAGTTCCTTGGCCTGCTGCGCGGAGCGGCGCACGCCGCGCATCGCGCGATGGATCACCGTCGGCATCACCAGCAGCGTGACCACGATCAACGGCAGGAAGAACCACAGGCCGATCAGGCGCAGCACCATCAGCGCGCCATCCAGCAACCCGCCCTTTGGAGCGCCACCGACCATCACCGTGATGCGGCGCCCCTCTTCGTTGCGGATCATCACCCGCGCCACATCCAGGTACGGCGGCACCAGCGAACCAAGTTCGGTCGCGCCCAGCGTCGGCAACCGCGCCAGCAGCGGCGCGTGGATCGCCGGAATCGTGCCGCGCTCCAACCAGACACCCTTGTCGTCGACTGCCGCGAACCAGAGGTTGCCGCCTGCACTGGCATCGAGCTTTTCCCAGCGCGCCTGGTCCAGCACCAGTCGGCCACCCTCGCTGTGCACTGCCTTGGCCACTGCCTCGGCCATGAACATGTCCATGCCCCAGGTGTCCTTGTCACCCCAGGTCAGGATCAACGCGACCACCGCGAACAGCACGGTGAAGGCCTGTGCAAGGAACAGGCGCCAGGCCAGGCCCAGGGTGATGGAACGGATCGGACGTGCCATCTCAGGCCTCCGCCAGCAGGTAGCCGACACCGCGGATCACATGGATCTCCACGCCGGCCCCCGCCTGTTGCAGCGCCTTGCGCAGCTTGGAGATATGCGCGTCCAGTGCATTGGACTGGATCTCGTCATCGAAGCCGTACACTGCCGCCTCCAAGGCACTGCGGGTGACGGTGCGTCCCTGCCGCATCGCCAGCGCCTGCAGCACCAGCACCTGCCGGCGCGGCAGCGCCAGCAGCTGGCCATCGACCTGCGCCTGCAGCGATTCGAAATCGAATTCCAGCCGGCCCAGTCGCAGGCTGGGTGTCACCATCGCAGACGGCCGCCGCGACACCGCACGGATGCGCGCCATCAGCTCCTCGATCGCCACCGGCTTGACCAGATAGTCATCGGCGCCGACATCCAGGCCCTCGACCTTGTCCGACAGCGTGCCCTTGGCAGTCAGCATGATCACCGCCAGGTTCGGGCGCAGGGCCCGCGCAACGGCAACGAAGCCAGCGCCGTCGCCATCAGGCAACTGGCGGTCGAGCAGCATCAGCTGGTGCACGGGTTCGCGCAGCGCGATGGCCGCTTCGGCCAGGCAACCAACCACATCGGCGACCACGCCCTGCCGCTCCAGTCCCGATTGCAGGGCTCGGGACAGATCAGGATCGTCTTCGACCAGGAGGATGCGCATCGGGGGCTCGGCTACCGGAAACGGTGCCGATCATAGTGCCTGGCGCCCACTTTTTCCGCTTCGGCCTGGCGGATGCGCCGACGCAATGTTCTGACAATGTTGCCCCGCCATCATGCGCAGCCATCCCCCGCAAAGTCGCTGATCGATGCCGTCACTGTCCTCGACCCTGCTGCGCCCGCTGCTGTTCTCCGCTGCATTCGGCCTGCCGGTGTTCGCGCAGGCCGCCGACCGCAACCCGGGCGTGCAGGCCGGCATCAGCGCTGGCGCAACCTCGGGCGCGTATGCGCACTACGACGTCAAACCACTGGTGGTTCCGTCCATTGCCTGGCAGGGCCAGCGCTTCTTCGCCAGCCCCGGCTCGCTGGGGATGTACCTGTACAAGGGCCAGGGCCTGCGCCTTTCGACGGCGCTCACGCCCTACACGCTGCGCTTCAAGACCGATGACGTGAATGATCCGCAGCTGCGCCGCCTGCACAGCCGGCAGATGTCGGCCATGGCCGGCATCAACGGCGAATACAGCGCCGACTGGGGCATCATCGAAGCTGGGGTGATGCGTGAGATCACCGGCCACGGCGGCGGTTTCGAATCGCGCCTGCACTACAGCTATCCGATCCAGGCCGGCCGCTTCACCTGGGTCCCCAAGGTGGGCGTGGTGCGCTCCAGCGCACGCTTGCTGGATTACTACTACGGCATCAGCGATGAGGAAGCGCTGCGCTCCGGACTGGCCGCCTACCGGCCGGGCAGCACGACATCGCCAAGCCTGCAGATCGCCGTCAGCACGCCGCTGGGCACGAAGTGGCGCGCGACCGGCGTCGTCGCCAACCAGTGGTTTGGCGATGCGGTGAAGGACAGCCCGATGGCACGACGCGGCACACAGTCGTCGGCCTTCATTTCCCTGATGCGCTCGTTCTGAACGAGCACCCGCTACGGACAAGGACTCCCCATGGCCTCCGTCTCCCCCACTTCCGAAGCACACGCGATCCTGCGAGCCCCCGATCTGGACAGCGCCGAACGCGTCTACCTTGGCCTGATGCCCGACCTTGAGCACGTAAGCGCGCTTGCACGTCGCGCGCTCGGCCAGTCGCGCGTTGCCGACGCGGCCCGGGGATACGCGCTTTCGATGACCCTGGTCGGGCTGCGCCTGCAGGAACTGGAGATGGGCGAGGCCAGCGCGAAAGAGCACCGGCAGGCCACCCTGCGCAGCCTGCGCCAGGCCTTCAGCGCCTGAGCACCGGCCAGCCGCAACGCTGCCGCAGTGCCGCGCAGCCGCTCAGCGGAACGTGGTCCAGGCCAGCACAGCGGACAACAGGGCGACCCAGATCACTGCCTTGAACGTACCTTCCAGCATGTTGCCGCCGAACAGCACTTCAAAGAACGGATTGGGCCTGGAAACCGGCACATGATCGCTCATCGTTGAAAGATCCTGGGGATGGGTGGAGGGCATGCACGCAAGCCTGCGCGGGCACAACTCTAGTACATGTGCTCCGTCGGAGGATGCGCCGGGAACATCCGCTTAACAACCTGCGCGCCAGTTCGGGTATGTTCGACCCAACGCTGTGTTCAAGGATGATCGATGCTCAAGCGCGTCCTGTTCCCCGTTGTCGCCCTGCTGCTGTCCGTGCTGGTCATCGCGCTCGGATGGCAGAACCGCCAGCTGCGGCAGATCAATGAGCAGATGGCCACGCAGCTGCAGGACATGCGTCTTGCAGCACATGGCCTCGAACTGGGCAGTCGCCCGGATGCGCTGGCGCTGCGCACCACGCAGCAGACCTTCGTCGATATCGGCGGCGCGCGCGAGGTTCCGCAGATCCTCTATTTCTTCTCCACCGCATGCCGCTACTGCCTGGCCTCGGTACCGCAGCTGCAACAGATCGCCGCGGCCCGCGGCAACAGCGAACTGGTCGGTGTCGGCATGCCGCCATACGACCAGCTGGGGGACTACGCCGGCAAACATGCACTGCGCTTCCCGATCGCCATCGACAACGAAGCCGCCGCGTCCACGCGCTATCGCGCCACCGTCACGCCGATGCTGATGGTGCTGGCTGCCGATGGCCGCGTTGCCTACAAGCATGTCGGCCAGCTCGACGCCCAGGTCGTGCAGGCTGCCGTCGCCTCGCTCGCACCGAGGCCGGCGCTGCCCTGATCCCGCGTGCCGCGCATCGCGTCGCGGCCCCCTGTTACCGCATTCGCGCCACAACCGGCACTCCCGTGCCTTCGGCAACTGCAACTCCACAACGCCAACCAAGGAGATACACATGATCGGAAAGAAAGTGCTTTCGTCCGTCGCCGGTATCGTCGTTGTCGCGGCCATGGCCTTCGGCGCCAGCCAGGCCTTCGCCGTCTCGCCCAAGACCGGATATGCACCGGGCTGCGAACCACACCCGCAGTGCCCGTTCGGCAACGCGGGCAAGCACGGCCAGCTGCTGTGCTGCGATCCGTTGTAACCGGATCCGTGCATGGGGTCGGCATCGCTGACCTGCCACACCCGCCGCGGAGCTGAGCCAGCGCCGCGGCCATGACCGGGCCACCCCGCAGTGGCCCACCACGCCGGGCCGCCTTGAAGCGCGGCCCGGCACTTCCTGGCCCGGATTCATCCTTCCCGCAGCGACTTGGCGGGCGCTTTTCCGGCTTTCGTCGCATACCGGTTTCACAGCGCAGGGGGCAGTGCCACGCTGGACTCCCTTCTCCGGAGCACCGTGCCATGCCGATGCTTGCCCTGCTGCTGTTGTGCGCTGGCCTGTTCGGCCGCGATGCCGACGCCGGGGATGCCTCCCTGCGCAGCCAGATCCTGCAGGCCGACGCCGGTCAGGCAGAAACATCCTCGGTGCCGGATCGGAAAGCGGCCCCGGCCACCCTGCAGCTGTACCGGCTACGCCAGGATCGCGTATTGCGCGTGGGCAATCAGCCGCTGCAGGCCGACGCCCCGCAGCGGCAAGCCGGCTCGGCGCGCTTCGCGCAGGTCTGGGAACGCGTGGACGGCCACTGGCGGCTGCAGCGCATGATCAGCATCGACGAATGGGTTGCCCAGCGCTGACGCTCGGCACCGGCAACCGTCGTAAACGAGAAAGCCGGCCCAGGGCCGGCTTTCATCGTGATCCACCGCTGCACCGGCAATGCCGGGAGCCAGGTGGTGGGCGGTACAGGGTTCGAACCTGTGACCCCTACCATGTCAAGGTAGTGCTCTACCGCTGAGCTAACCGCCCATCTTGTTCCTGCCGCCCGAAAGCTGGCCTTGCTACGTAAAAACCCGGCGCCAGGGCCGGGCTCTTCAGTTCACGACAGCCTCCTTCCGGAGACTTCGTGGTGGGCGGTACAGGGTTCGAACCTGTGACCCCTACCATGTCAAGGTAGTGCTCTACCGCTGAGCTAACCGCCCGTTTTTGCTTCTGAACGTCCGCGATTGCGTCGGTGCAGGCCGCGTATATTACGGATGCCGGCCGTGAAGCGCAACACTTTTGTGAAGAAGATGCTGCACCGCCGCGTTCAGCCCAGACTCGCTTCCTTCAGCTGCCGGATCTGGTCACGCACCCGTGCGGCATCCTCGAATTCCAGGTCCTTGGCGTGCTGGTACATCTGCTGTTCGAGCGCCTTGAGACGCGCCGCCAGCTGGGCCGGACCGAGCGAACGGTAATCGGCTCCGTCCTCGGCAACACCCGCCCTGCCCTTGCCCTTGCCCTTCTTGGCTTCCTTCTCCGCCGCATCCGAACGCGCACCTTCGAGGACGTCGACGATCGGGCGCGCCACCGAGCGCGGCACGATGCCGTGTTCTTCGTTGTACTCGACCTGCTTGGCGCGGCGGCGGTCGGTCTCGTCGATCGCTGCCTGCATCGAGCGGGTCACCTTGTCCGCATACAGGATCGCCTTGCCGCGCACATTGCGGGCGGCGCGGCCGATGGTCTGGATCAGCGAACCGGTGGAGCGCAGGAAGCCTTCCTTGTCGGCGTCGAGGATCGCCACCAGCGACACCTCGGGCATGTCCAGGCCTTCGCGCAGCAGGTTGATGCCGACCAGCACGTCGAACTTGCCCAGGCGCAGGTCGCGGATGATCTCCACGCGCTCGACCGTATCCACGTCCGAGTGCAGGTAGCGCACGCGGATACCGTGTTCGGTGAGGTACTCGGTGAGGTTTTCAGCCATGCGCTTGGTCAGCGTGGTGACCAGCACGCGGTCGCCCGCCTTGATGCGCGCGTTGGCCTCGCTCATCAGATCGTCGACCTGGGTACCGACCGGCCGGATCTCCACCACCGGGTCGATCAGGCCGGTTGGGCGCACCACCAGTTCGGTGATCTCGTCACCGGCTTCACGCAGTTCATAGGGCCCGGGCGTGGCCGACACGTAGATGCTGCGCGGGCAGCGCTCCTCCCATTCCTCGAAGCGCAGCGGGCGGTTGTCCAGCGCCGACGGCAGGCGGAAACCGAACTCAACCAGGGTTTCCTTGCGCGAGCGGTCACCCTTGAACATGGCGCCGATCTGCGGAATGGTCACATGCGATTCGTCGATGACCAGCAGCGCGTCCGGCGGCAGGTAGTCGAACAGGGTCGGTGGCGGCTCGCCGGCGTTCTTGCCGGTCAGGTGCCGCGAGTAGTTCTCGATACCGTTGCAGAACCCGACCTCGGCCATCATCTCGATGTCGAACTGCGTGCGCTGTGCCAGGCGCTGCGCCTCCACCAGCTTGTTTTCCGCGTACAGCTGCTCAAGCCGCTCCTTCAACTCCACCTTGATCGTTTCCACCGCGGCCAGCACGCGCTCGCGGGTGGTGGCGTAGTGGGTCTTGGGGTAGACGGTGAAACGCTGCATGTTGCGCATCGTCTCACCGGTGAGCGGGTCGAACAGGGTGATCTTCTCGACCTCGCCGTCGAACAGCTCGATGCGCAGCGCTTCGCTGTCCGACTCGGCCGGGAACACGTCGATCACTTCGCCACGCACGCGGAACGTGCCGCGCTGAAGCTCGTACTCATTGCGCGTGTACTGCAGCTGGGTCAGGTGATTGATCAGGTCGCGCTGGTCGATGCGCTCGCCCTTGGACAGGATCAGGCGCAGCGACAGGTAGTCCTCCGGCGCACCCAGGCCATAGATCGCCGACACCGTGGCCACCACGATCGCATCCGGGCGCGACAGCAGGGTCTTGGTCGCGGCCAGCCGCATCTGCTCGATGTGCTCGTTGATCGAACTGTCCTTCTCGATGAAGGTGTCCGACGAAGGCACGTAGGCCTCCGGCTGGTAGTAGTCGTAGTAGCTGACGAAATACTCGACCGCGTTGTGCGGGAAGAACGCCTTGAACTCACCATACAGCTGCGCCGCCAGCGTCTTGTTCGGCGCCATGATCAGCGTCGGTTTCTGCACGTTCTGGATGACGTTGGCGATGGTGTAGGTCTTGCCCGAGCCGGTGACGCCCAGCAGGGTCTGCTTGGCGATGCCCGCCTCGAAGTTGCTGGTCAGCTTCGCGATGGCATCAGGCTGGTCGCCCGCCGGCGAATACGGCGAGACGAGTTCGAAACGGTCGCTCATGGTGTTGCCAGTTCCCGGGAAGGACAAGTATACGGGGCAAGGGGTGACGGCCGGCTGAGGGCTTTCCGGGCAGGCGGGCGCGGCAGTGCCTGATGGCGGGCGTCCCGCTGCGGCGCGAGGCTTGATGCCATGCATCGCACTCCCGCCCACTGTCGTTCAGCATCACGCGGCGTGCATCTGGTCGAGATGCTGGTGGTGATCGCCATCCTTTCCGTTCTGCTGGCCGTGGGCTGGCCGGCCCTGCGCCCGGTGCTGTTGCGGCAACGCGCTGACGCCCTGCAGCTGACCCTGCATGCCAGTCTTTCCAGCGCCAGAAGCGAGGCCCTGAAGCGCCGCGAACTGATCGGGCTGTGCGCCAGCGACGACGGTGAGCAGTGCTCCCGCGACTGGAGCGCAGGGTGGATCATCTATCGCAGCGGCAGGCACCGGGGGACACCAGCATCCGCCCAGGACATCCTGATCCACCATCAAGGCCGGACCGACATCGCCATCGTCGCCCAGGCCAGCGGTGGACGGCCGCTGCTGTTCTTCCAGCCTGACGGGCGCAGTCCCGGTGCCAATCTGACGCTGCGCATCTGCGCAGGAGACCGGCTGCATGGCAGGTTGGTCATCAACAACGGCGGCCGCATCCGCAGCGAGCGTGTCGACCGCACCCTTCCCTGCTGACGGGCCAAAACGACAAAAGCCGCGATTTCTCGCGGCTTTTGCAGTATCTGGCGCCCGAAGTTGGACTCGAACCAACGACCCCCTGATTAACAGTCAAGTGCTCTAACCGGCTGAGCTATTCGGGCAGACGACTAGTATAACCACTCTTCACGCGCGATGGTAGGGGTGATTCGCAATCATTGCGGCGGCCCGGTACAACTGCTCGGCCACCACCAGGCGCACCAGCATGTGCGGCAGCGTCAATGGTCCAATCGACCACTTTTCGTCGGCCAGCGCGGAAACTTCCGGCGAATGCCCTTCCGGGCCACCGATCAGGAAGGCAAGGTCCCTGCCCTGCCCACGCCAATGCTCCAGCCGCTGCGCCAGCTGTTCGGAACTGAGCTGGCGGCCCGGCACATCCAGCGCCACCACATAGGCATTCTTCGGCAGTGCGGCGATCACGCGCCTGCCTTCGTCTTCGGTGGCGCGGCGCGCATCGCGGCCCTTGCCGCGCAGGCCGGGCTCGATTTCCACCAGATCGAACGGCAGCCAGTGCGACAGCCGCTTCTGGTACTCGGCGAAGCCCTGCGCCACCCAGCTGGGTGCGCGTTCGCCGGTAGCAATCAGGCGGGCTTTCATCAACGGTCCTCCAAAACGTCGACGGCGCCATCGGCGCCGTCGAAGGGATGCATCAACGTGCGGCTCAGGCCACTTCGTCGTCGCTGGACGGCGGCTGGTCGCCAACGGTCCACAGGCGCTCCAGGGCATAGAACTCACGCACGCGCGGCAGCATCACATGCACGATCACGTCGCCCAGGTCGACCAGTACCCACTCGGCTTCGCGCTCGCCTTCAACACCCAGAGGCATCACGTCGAGATTCTTAGCAAAGCGCACGACTTCATCGGCGATCGACTTGACGTGGCGGGTCGAGGTGCCCGAAACGACGATCATGTAGTCGGCAACGCTGGACCGGCCGCGCACATCGATCTCGACCAGGTCCTTGGCCTTCAGGTCTTCGGTGGCTTGGCGGACGCTGGCCAGCAGTTCCGGCACGGACGGCGGCGGGCTGGGCAGATCGACCTTGATGGTCTGGGGCTGGGTCTGGTTGCTCAAAGTGGATCGACTCGATAAACGTGGGGGCGATTATACGGGCAAGCCGGGGCGGCGGCATTCACGGCGTAGGGGAGCGGTACAGGCCATGGGCGGCCACATAGTCGGCCACGGCCGGCGGCAGCAACGCCCGCCAGGGGCCGCCGGCGGCGATCTGCGCACGCACGGCACTGGCCGATTCCTCGCGCAGCGGATGATGCAGGCGCAGGATGCGCCCGGCCGGACTGGCGAACAGGGCCTGCTCGTTGTCGGCCCAGCGGCCTTCCAGGGCGCGGCCAAGTTCGCCATCCACCGAGGCCTGAAGGGGGCTGCCCGGGCGCTCGGCCACCACGAAATGGGCCAGCCCGAACAGTGCCTCCCATTCATGCCAGCGGGTCAGGCCCAGCAGGCTGTCGGCCCCGACCAGCCAGGCCAATGGCCGGCTGGGGCCCAGCTCGCCGCGCAGTTCGCGCAAGGTGTCGACGGTGTAGGACGGGCGGCCGGGAAAGCGTATGGCGCGGTCCAGTTCACGATGGTCCAGCAGCAGGCCAGGCTCATCGCCGATGGCCAGCGAGAGCATGGTGAAGCGCTGGTCAGCGGTTGCGCCCGGCACCGCGCGATGCGGCGGATCAGCCGCCGGCAGCATGCGTACAGCGACCTGCAGTTCGTCACGGGCAGCACGCGCGATGGCGAGGTGCCCGAGGTGCACCGGATCGAAGGTGCCCCCGTAATAGATCCGCAGGCTCATCACTCAGGCCCGCGCCAGCAGGCGCACGGCACGCGGTTCGGCCACGGCCACCAGCAGGCGCTCCAGCGCCAGCCAGGCATCACCGTCGGCGCGCCCCTTGGCGATGCGGTCGACCAGTCCGGCCTCGGCCACGAAACGCTCCCAGCGCTTGCCCTCGGGGTGCCGCTGCAGAGCACGCTTGTAGGGCGCCTGCCGCGATTCCCAGATGCCGCGCGATTTCATTTCGGCGGCCAGATTGCCGCCACGCGCCTGTACCCGGGCCAGGCCGGCACCAGCCAACAGCTCGCGGATCACCATTGGCATCAGTGCGGCCACCGCCTCGCCTTCGCCACGCAGGCCCGCCAGCATGCGCAGCACCGCCGGCGGCTGGCCGGAGAACGTGGCTTCCAGCAGCCGGAAAACGTCATAGCGGGCGGCGTCGGCCACCAGCGATTCCATCCGTTCCACGTCCAGCGGCTGGCCGTCGGCCAGCAACGCCAGCTTGTCGATTTCCTGCGCAGCGGCCAGCAGGTTGCCCTCGACCCGCTCGGCCAGGCGCTGCACGGCGGCCGGATCGGCACGCAGGCCCTTGCCACGCAGGCGGCGCTCGATCCAGTCCGGCAGTTCGTGCGGCTTGATCGCCCACGCCACCGACAGCACGCCGATGCGATTGACTGACTCGGCCCACTTGCCCTGGTGGGCCTTGCTCCATTCGTTGGCGGTAATCATCAGCACCACGTCCGGCGCCGGGTTGGCGCAGAACTGGCTGATCACCTCGGCCCCGTCCTTGCCCGGCTTGCCGCTGGGCAGGCGCGCCTCGACCAGGCGGCGGGCACTGAACAGGCTGGGCGCGTTGAAGCTGGCGTCGAGCTGGTTCCAGTCGAAATCACGCCCATCGGCGTCGAACACTTCCCGCTCGGCAATGCCGGCGGCGCGTGCGCGTGCACGGATGGCGTCGGCCGCCTCAAGCACGCGCAGGGTTTCCGGGCCGGCAATCAGGTAGACCGGCGCCAGCGGGGTGTCAGCGCCCTGGCTGGCCAGCTGCTCCGGACGCAGTTCCATCGTCGCGACTCAGTGCTTGGCTGCGGGAACCGGCTCGGCCGGCTCCGCCCCTTCGATCGGCTTGGCCTTCGGCGCCGTCAGGCTGCCGCCCTTCTCGATCTCGGCGCGCACCACGCTGTCGATGCGGCGGATGATCGACGCGGACATTTCCCGTCGCAGCTCATCGGCCAGGATTTCGCGTTCGGTGGTGGTACCGGTGGCGTCGGTCGGCGGCGACACGTAGTCGCGCGACAGTTCGATCACCTGCTGCGGCACCAGCTCGCTGCCATCCTCGCGACGGAAGATGAAGATCACCGCATAGCGCAGGCTGTACTCCTGCGCACGGCCCTGCGAGTCGATGGCGATCGGCAGGTCGCCCCAGCGTTCGGAGAGCACCTGGAGCTGGGTACTGGGCCCCTTGCTGTCCTCGTCGGCCAGCTTGGCTCCGGATGCCAGCAGGCTGCGATTGAGCAGCTTGACCAGTTCGCTGTAAGGCGCGGTGGAGACCACCTTCACCGGCGCCGTGTCGGTCGGCAGCATCAGCTTGTTGCGCAGATGGAAACCGCAGCCGGCAAGGCCGAGGACAAGAACGAGGGCAAGCAGGATTCGGGTCATGGAGACAGTCTGGCGGAGCCGGGCGATCACGGCAACACACAGCCTGCCCGAAGCCGCGTGAATGCAGGGCCATCAAGTGCATGGCCCCGCACCGGGAAGGTACCGGCCACCGCGTGGGTGACCGGCCCAGGATGCATCAGGCAGCGACGATGTTCACGATCTTGCCCGGCACGATGATGATCTTGCGCACGGTCAGGCCTTCCATGAACTTGGCCGCATTCGGCTCGGCCAGAGCCAGTGCTTCGACCTGCTCGCGTGCAGCATCGGCGGCCACCTCGATGGTGCCACGCAGCTTGCCGTTGACCTGCACGGCCAGGGTCAGCGCGTCGCGCACCAGCGCACCGGCGTCGGCCTGCGGGAACGGCTGGTCTTCCAGCAGCGTCTCGCCATGGCCCAGCACCTGCCACAGGGCGTGGCTGGCATGCGGGGTGATCGGGTTCAGCAGCAGTACGATGGCCTGCAGCGCTTCCTGGCGCACCGCACGGCCCTGCTCGCTGCCGTCCTCGAACTTGGCCAGCGCGTTCATCAGTTCCATCACCGCCGCGATGGCGGTATTGAAGCTGTGGCGACGGCCATAGTCGTCACCGACCTTGCCGATGGTCTCGTGGGTCTTGCGGCGCAGTGCCTTCTGGTTGGCGTCCAGCGCGGCCACGTCCAGCGCCGGGGCGGCACCGTCGGCGGCGTGCTTCTGCACCTGGGCCCACAGGCGGCGCAGGAAGCGCGCCATGCCGTCCACGCCGGCTTCGTTCCACTCCAGCGACTGTTCCGGCGGGGCGGCGAACATCGAGAACAGGCGCACGGTGTCGGCACCGTACTTGTCGACCATCGCCTGCGGGTCCACGCCGTTGTTCTTCGACTTGGACATCTTTTCAGTGCCACCGACCACCACCGGCTGGCCGTCGGCGATCAGCGTGGCGCCAGTGATGCGGCCGCGCTCGTCGCGCTGCACTTCCACATCGGCCGGATTGATCCAGTCCTTCGAGCCGTCCGGGTTCGGGCGGTAGTAGGTCTCGGCGATCACCATGCCCTGGCACAGCAGGTTGCGTGCCGGTTCGTTGCTGTCCACCATCCGCGCGTCGCGCAGCAGCTTGTGGTAGAAGCGGAAATACATCAGGTGCAGGATCGCGTGCTCGATGCCGCCGATGTACTGGTCGACCGGCAACCAGTAATTGCCGCGCTTGTCGACCGCATCACGGGCACCCGGCGAGGTGTAGCGGGCGTAGTACCAGCTCGACTCCATGAAGGTGTCGAAGGTGTCGGTCTCGCGCTCGGCCGCGCCGCCGCATTCCGGGCAGGTGGTCTTGCGCCATTCCGGATCGGTCTTGATCGGCGAACCAGTCCCCGAGAACGCCACGTCCTCCGGCAGCACCACCGGCAGCTGCTCTTCCGGCACCGGCACCGCACCGCACTTGTCGCAGTAGATCACCGGAATCGGGCAACCCCAGTAGCGCTGGCGGCTCACGCCCCAGTCGCGCAGGCGATAGTTGACGCGGCGCTGGCCCTGGGCCTTGCGCTCGAAGCGTTCGGCCAGGGCTTCGAAGGCGCCCTGGAAATCCAGCCCATCGAATTCGGCCGAGTTGACCAGTTCGAAGGCACGGTTCTTGTCGCTGTACCAGTCCTGCCAGCGGGCACCATCCCAGGTGCGCTCGTCGTCGTTGCGCGGATCCTTCAGCGCGATCACCTGCTTGATCGGCAGGCCGTACTTGTTTGCCACTTCATTGTCGCGCTGGTCGTGGCCCGGAACAGCCATCACCGCACCGGTGCCGTAGCCCATCAGCACGAAGTTGGCGACCCACACCGGCACCTTTTCGCCGGTGACCGGATGGATGGCACGCAGGCCGGTGTCCATGCCGCGCTTTTCCTGGGTTTCCAGCTCGGCCTCGGACACGCCACCCTGCTTCATTTCCGACAGCAGCGCAGCCAATTCCGGGTTGTTCTTCGCCGCATGCAGGGCCAGCGGATGTTCGGCGGCGATCGACACGAAGGTCACGCCCATCACGGTATCCGGACGGGTGGTGAACACGCGCAGCGGATCCAGCGCACTGCCGTCGACATCACGCACGTCGAACTGGATTTCCAGGCCTTCGGAGCGGCCGATCCAGTTGCGCTGCATGGTCTTGACCGAATCCGGCCAGCCGTCCAGTTCATCCAGGCCGTCCAGCAGTTCCTGGGCGTAATCGGTGATGCGCAGGAACCACTGCGGGATCTCGCGCTTCTCGACCAGCGCACCGGAACGCCAACCACGGCCATCGATGACCTGCTCGTTGGCCAGCACGGTCTGGTCGACCGGATCCCAGTTCACCACCGCATTGCGGCGGTAGGCCAGGCCCTTGCGCATCAGGCGCGTGAACATGCGCTGTTCGTGGACATAGTAGTCCGGGCGGCAGGTGGCGAATTCGCGCGACCAGTCCACCGCATAGCCCATGGCCTTGAACTGGCCACGCATGTGCTCGATGTTCTTGTAGGTCCAGGCCGCCGGTGCGGTCTTGTTCTTGATTGCCGCGTTCTCCGCAGGCAGACCGAACGCGTCCCAGCCCATCGGCTGCAGCACGTTGTGGCCGGTCATGCGCTTGTAGCGGCTGATCACGTCGCCGATGGTGTAATTGCGCACGTGGCCCATGTGCAGCGCACCGGACGGGTACGGAAGCATCGACAGGCAGTAGTACTTCGGCTTGTCCGAAGTCTCGTCGACTTCGAAGGCACGGGTGGCGTCCCAGTACTTCTGGGCGGCGGATTCAACCTGCTGCGGGTCGTAGGCGTTGGTTTCAGCGCTGGTCATGGAACACGCGGATGCGGCGGCAAAGCGGTACAGCGTACCGCAGTGCGGCAAACGTCTCCAATCCTGCCCGCCGACCGCCGGCGTCGCCAGCGCCCGGAGCCGATCTCAGCGCGGTCGCGACAGAGGCAGGGCCAGCGCCAGCCAGACCGCCCAGCAGGCGAATGCAAGCCGTTGTGCCAGCGGCGCCGGCAGCACGCCCTGCAGCGCAAAGGCAGCCAGCGCCGCCAGCACGCCACAGGCGAGCGCCACCCCGCCCAGGGCGCGGCCGTGCGTCTGGCGCAGCTGCGAGATGCCCAGCAACAGGGTGCCGGCGACGAAGCCCAGCACCCAGATCATCCAGGCACTGGCGTGCAGCTGGCTGGCCGGCCCGTGCAGATCGTCCACATCCAGCGGCATCAAGCCCATCGCGGTGAAGGCCAGTCCGCCCAGCAACAGCATCTGGCTGCCCACCCGCGGCGCCCAGCCAGCACTGGCCGGCAGCTGTCGGCGCAGGCACTCGGCCACGACCACCGCCAACAGGCCCGGCAGTACGAAGCCCAGCAGATTGAAGGCCAACGCGTGCGGCACGCCGTGTGCGCCCAGCAGGGCCACCGGGTGAATGGCCTGTGCATAGCCGTCCAGGCCGGCGCCGAAGCCCAGCACCGCCAGCACGAACAGCAGTGCGGCGGCGGGGCCGGACAGACGCAACAGGGAAGACGGGGAGGTCATGCGGGCTCCAGGAGCAACGGCGGCGGGAACGACGCATTGTCGGGCATTTGCCGCAGTCCGGGTTGAGACTGGCATCGATCGTCACCATAGAATCGGTCTCCAGATGCCAATCGATGCCTCCCCCATGACCGAGACGACCTACGTATTCGACGCCACCACTGCGACCTTCGAGGCCGAAGTCCTGCAGAAGTCGCTGCAGACGCCGGTGCTGGTCGACTTCTGGGCCACGTGGTGCGGCCCCTGCAAGACCCTGGGCCCGATGCTGGAAAAACTGGCCGCCGAATACAACGGTGCCTTCGAGCTGGCCAAGGTCGATGTCGACAAGGAACAGCAGATCGCCGCCGCCTTCCAGATCCGCTCGGTGCCGACCGTGTTCCTGGTCAAGGGCGGCCAGCTGGTGGACGGCTTCCCCGGCGCCATCCCGGAAGGCCAGCTGCGTGAGTTCCTCGCCCAGCACGGCATCGTGCCGGCCGACGTCGGCGACACTGCCGCCGAGGACGAAGCGCCGTTGGATCCGCAGGCACAGGTGGACGTACTGCGTGCGCAGATCGCCGCCGAGCCGGACAAGGACGAGCTGAAGCTCGACCTGGCCCTGGCCCTGCTGCAGATCGGCGGCGTGGACGAAGCCGGTACGCTGATCGACGGCCTGCCCGCCAACCTGGCCACCGACGACCGCGCCGTGCGCGCCCGCGCCCGGTTGTCCTTTGCCGCTGCCCTGAAGGACGCCCCGGCCGCCGAGGTGCTGGACGCGCGAATCGCCGCCAACGGCAATGACCTCAAGGCCCGCCACCTGCGCGGCGTGCAGCTGCTGCTCGGCGGCCATGACGAAGCCGCGCTGGCGCAGTTCCTGGAAATGCTGCGGATCGACCGGAGTTTCGAGGAAGGCCTGCCGCGCAAGGCGCTGATCGATGCCTTCAATGTGATCTCCGACGAGGACCTGGTCGGCCAGTACCGCCGCAGGATGGCCTCCCTGCTGTTCTGAACGGAAGCCGGGTTCGTTCAGAATCCCTGCACTGGACGCGGGCAATAATGCGCACGATGGCGGCCGTAGGGCCGCCACGATCCGTTCGGGGGGATGAGGTCGGGGCCATGGGGTCTTGCAGCTGCACCCCCGCATTGCCGGGATTGCAAAACTGTGACCTTCGTCCGCTCGCTGTTATTTGCCATGCGCTTCCAGGGCGCCCTGCTCTGTGCCCTGCTCTGTGCCCTGCTTCTGCTGCCGGCCATCGCCGCCGCGCAGGACTGGAACTACCGGGTCCGCCCCGGCGACACCCTGTGGGATCTGGGTGGCGTGTATCTGAAACCCTCGGTGCGCTGGCAACAGCTCCAGCAGCACAACCGAATCGACAACCCCTACCGGCTGCCGCCCGGCCAGCTGCTGCGTTTCCCCATCAGCTGGCTGCGCATCGAACCGGCACCGGCGCGGGTGCTCTCGGTCCGCGGCAAGGTCGAACTGTCCAGTGGAGACGGCAGCGCCAGCCGCGCCATCCAGGCCGGCGAGCAGCTGCATATCGGAGACACCGTACAGACCGAGGGCGAATCCAGCGTCACGCTGGAATTTGCCGATGCGTCGCGCCTGCAGCTGCGTGAGTACTCGCGCCTGCGCCTGGACCAGCTCAGCCGCTACGGCCACACCGGCATGGTCGACACCCGCCTGCGCCTGCAGCAAGGCCGCGCCAGCAATCGGGTGACGCCCGCGCGCGGCCCGGCATCGCGTTACATCATCGATGCGCCCACCGCCACCAGCAGCGTGCGCGGCACCGTCTTCCGGGTCAGTGCCGGCGACGGTCGTGATGCCGCGGCCACCGAGGTCCTGCAGGGCAAGGTGCAGGTCGGCAACGCCCATGGCCAGCGCATGGTCCAGCCCGGACAGGCCACCCGCAGCGCCAGCGCAGACGCGGCACCGGACGCAGTCTCCGAACTGCTGCCGGCACCGCAGCTGCGCAACGATGAACTGCGCCTGGCCCCGTTGCCGACGCTGCTCGCATGGACTCCGGTCACCGGCGCCGCGCATTACCGCGTTGAAGTGGTAGAGGCAGCCACGCCGGAGATCCTGCTGTTCGCTGCCACCACCCCCGATACCCGCCTGGCCATCGGCGATCTGCCGCCGGGCCAGCTGCGCATCCTGCTGCGCGCGGTCGATGCGCAGGGTGTGGAAGGCATCGACGCCAGTGCCGACTTCGAACTCAGCGACCAGCCCCCACCGCCGCTGACCCTGGCCCCGCTGCATGGACAGACAATCAACAGCGACCGCCCGCGGTTCCGCTGGAGCCAGGCCCCCGGTGCGCGCAGCAGCGTGCTGCAGATCGCGGCTGATTCCACCTTCGTACAGCCACTGCAGGAACAGACCAGCACCGGCACCGACCTGCGCCTGACGCAGCCATTGCCGCCGGGTCACTACTTCTGGCGGATCGCCTCCCGCAGTGCCGATGGGCACCAGGGGCGCTATGGCCAGGCCCTGCCACTGCAGCTGAGCAACGAGCCGGTGGATCCTGCCCTGCAACCGCCCGAGGCCGCGCACGGTGAACTGACCCTGCGTTGGCAGGCCGGCAGCGAAGGCCAGCGCTATCGCGTGCAGGTCGACCGCCGCGGCGACTTCAAGGCACCCCTGGTCGACGAAACCGTGGCCGAACCGCAGGTCAGCTTCAAGCGTCCGTGGCGCGGCACCCTGCATGTGCGCGTGCAGTACATCGACGATGACGGCCATGCCGGCGAGTTCTCGCCTGCCCAGAAGATCGCCCTGCCGTGTCGCCTCTGCTATGGCACCGGCGGCGGTGCCCTGCTGCTGTGGCTGCTGTTGTGAGGCGCTCGCCGCTGCCGTGGTCGAAGCGGATCCTGCTGGCCATGCTGGCCGGGATACTGACCCTCGTCGCCAGCCAGGGCCAATGGCTGTGGCGGCAGGACGAGGCCACCTACGACGCGATGGTCGGCAACTGGGACTATCGACCCGACCCTAGCGTGCTGATCGTGGCCATCGACGAAGGCAGCCTGCAACGCATCGGCCAATGGCCGTGGCCGCGCTCGGTCCACGCCCGGTTGCTGGATCGCCTGACCGATGCCGGTGCCGAACGGGTCGCGCTGGATCTGATGCTGTCCGAGCCGGACCGCCGCGACAGCCGCCAGGACGAGGCGCTGGCCGCGGCCATCCGTCGCAATGGCCGGGTGGTGCTGCCGGTGCTGGCCGCACCGGCAGCCGGTGATCGCATGGCCGAGGAAATGCTGCCGGTTCCGCAGATCGCGGCCAGTGCCGCCGCCATCGGCCACACCGACGTTGAGGTGGACAGCGACGGCGTCGCCCGCGGCATCTACCTGCATGCGGGCATCGGCAAGGCGCATTGGCCGGCGCTCGGGCTGGCCCTGACCGGCCTGCCCGCGGGCGCGGTGCGCGGACTGCCCGACCCTGATCCCGAGGTGGGCTCGCCTTATCAATGGCGGCGCAACGACTACGTGCGGGTGCGCTATGCCGGACCTCCCGAGCAGTTGCCGCAGGTTTCCTACGCAGACGTACTCGATGGCCACGTGGACATGGCGATGCTGCATGGCCGCCGCATCATCGTCGGCATGACCGCCAGCGGCATCGCACCGCGCCTGCTGACCCCGACCACCCGCGAGTTCTGGATGAGCGGCAGCGAGTACCAGGCCAACATCGCCTCGATGCTGCTGCAGCACAAGCAGATCGAGGTGCTGCCCCGCTTCTGGCAGCACACCATCAGCGCGGTGCTGGTGGCGCTGTGCGTGATCCTGCTCGGCCTGCGCCTGCCGTGGCTGGCGGCGCTGAGTTCGCTGCCGCTTGCCCCTCTGCTGAGCTGGTTGCTGTTGCGCACCATCAACCTCTGGTGGGCGCCAGCCACCGCCCTGCTGGGCGTCCTGCTGGTCCTGCTGGCCTGGGCGATCTGGCGGATTTCGGCCTGGCACCGGCAGGCCAACCGCGACGCACTGACCGGCCTTGGCAATCGCCTGCGTTTCGAACAGGCGTTGCAGCAGGAATGCGACGCCGCACGACGCAACGGCAAGCCACTGAGCCTGGCGCTGATCGACGTCGACCACTTCAAGCGCCACAACGACCGCCATGGCCACCAGGTCGGCGACCGCGTGCTGCGGGACGTCGCCCGGTTGATCGGCGCGCATGCGCGGCGGCCGCGCGACATGGCCGCGCGTTACGGTGGCGATGAATTCGCACTGGTACTGCCCGATACCCCGGCCGAAGGCGCGCGGCTTGTCATCCAGGACCTGATCGACTGCGTACGTGCATTGCCGGTACACGGTGACGGCAGCGACGACCGGGTGACGCTTACCATCGGCGTGTTCACCCGGGTACCGGAAGGCGGGCTGCATCCGCATCATTTCGTCGAAGGGGCCGACACCGCGCTGTACCAGGCCAAAGCCAACGGGCGCGACGGGTATGTGATCGACGGCGGCGCGTGACCGGCACCACCAGGGTGCAACATACGCATGCGAATGGTTAGACTGGACACCTCGCCCAGCGCCCCCGGATCCGCATGAACGCCTGTCTGTTCCGCTTCGGCATCAACCTCTGGCCGCCCTTCCTGTTCACCGGCATCCACGTCACCCGCATCACCCCCGACTACCGGCAGATCGATGTCGAGCTGCGCCTGCGGCCATGGAACCGCAACTACGTCGGCACCCACTTCGGCGGCAGCCTGTTCGCGATGACCGATCCATTCTGGATGCTCGGCCTGCTGCACACCCTCGGCCGCGACTACTACGTGTGGGACCGCGCCGGCACCATCGACTTCCTCAAGCCGGGCCGTGGCATCGTGCGGACGTCGTTCCGCATCGACGACGCGCTGCTGGATGAACTGCGCGCCGAAGCGGCCAGTGGCGAGAAGGTGCTGCGCTGGTTCAGCAACGACGTGATCGATGAAAGCGGCGAGGTGGTCGCACAGGTCCGCAAGCAGGTGTACCTGCGGTTGAAGCCACACGCACGCTGAGCGCGCCTCAATCGCGCGCCAATGCAGTCGAAGCTGGCTCCGCCTGCAGCGGTACCGACAGCCACGGGTTCTCATCAGCGCTGCGCGCTGGAGAGCGCCGCGGCACCTGTAGATGGCGGCCATCCGCCGACAAGCGCGGCACCCGCACCGGCGAGGCGAACTGCGCCGGCAACCGCTGCAGGGCATCCACCGGATCCCCCGGCTGCTGCCGCAGCCAGCGCTGTGCACCCAGTAGGCGCAGCATCGCCGCAGCGTCCTGGGTGCGCGACGAATAGGCCGGATAGACCGGACCCGCAATGTCGGTCAACAGGCAACCCATGACGTTCGACAGGCAACCAAAGTCACGCTGCGGCGGCGCCGGCACCGGCAACGGACGGTCCGCCTCCAGCGCAGCGGTCGCCGTCGCGCCACAGGCCCAACCGAGATTGCCGGCCGCACGGGCCAGGGTGCTGCTGCGGTCCAGTACCAGCGCGCCGCCGAATTCCCGCGCCGAGGTCTCGATCGCCACCCGGTTCATCGCATACTCGCCCTGCATCGCACGGCACAGGCTCTGCTCGTCGGCCCGCATCGGCTGCATGGCCTGTTCGCATTCGGCCGGCAGCGGGCGATCGGCAGGCAGTTCGACCAGCATGTCGGCCAGCAGCTGCGCGTTGGCCTGCACCAGGCTGGCGCCGATGATGCTTTCGACCAGATAGCTGCCACCGGGCACCAGCCGCCGGCCCAGCTGCACTCCCCGGCAGCTGCCGCGCAGGGCACCGTCGATGTCACCCTGTACGAACGCCAGCGCGCGTGCGCTGGTGGCATCGACCACCAGCCCGTAGGTCGGCATCGGCACCAGGATGCCCTCGCCCTTCGGCTGGAACGGCGATACGAAGTAGTCTGCTTCGGCGAGCTGATCCAGCCGCGCGTGCAACTGCTGGTGCCCGGCATGGGCCTCCACGAAGCGTTGCGGGTCCGCGCGGACCTGGGCGAGGCAGCCGCGGGCGGCCGGCCCGCAACTGGCACCGGGCCGCGAGCGCAGCTCGGCATGGTTGGCCACCAGGTGTGTCTGGCCGCCGCTGCTGCCCCGCAGGTCGGCCTCCCAACGGCGCACGTCCTCGGCCAACGCCTGCTCGCGCTGGCGGGCATCCAGATCGTCGAACGGCAGCGTCCACAACAGGGCATAACCGTTGCGCCCGCTCGCCGGCAGCCGCGCTTCCAGCCGTTTCTGCGCCTGCAACCGCGATTCCGGCACCGGCCACATGCGTGAGGCGCACCACACCACGATGGTCAACAGCAGCAGGCCCGCCAGGGTCCAGCCCAGTCCGCGCAGAATCTTCAACACAGCTTCCCTTCCATGGCTCGTTGCCGCAGTCGATCCACCAGCGTAATCGACCGGCAGTGACCGCTACAATGCGCACATGTCGCTCGAAGCCCCCGCCTTGGTCCCCCGCCCCTCCCTGCAGCGCCTGTTCCTGACCGGCCTGCTGACCCTGCTGCCGATCTGGCTGACCTGGGTCGTGGTCAAGTTCGTGTTCGTATTGCTGTCGGGCATTTCCAGCCCGCTGGTGGTACCGCTGTCCGAGCAGATCGCGACAAGCTTCCCGCACTACCTCGGCTGGGTCCGCGCCGAATGGATCCAGGACACCATCGCCCTGCTGGCCACCCTGCTGGTGATCCTGGCGGTGGGCGTGGCCAGCCGCCGCGTGCTCGGCCAGCGCCTGCTGCGCTGGGTGGGCGCGGTCATCAAGCGCATTCCGCTGGCCAGCATCATCTACGACAGCGCAAAGAAGCTGCTGGACATGCTGCAGACCGAACCGGGCAGCACCCAGCGCGTGGTGCTGATCGACTTCCCGCACCGCGACATGAAATCGGTCGGACTGGTCACCCGCGTGATCAAGGAACACGGCACCGACCGTGAGCTGGCCGCGGTGTATGTACCGACCACGCCGAACCCGACCTCGGGCTACCTGGAAATCGTGCCGGTGGAACTGCTGACCCCGACTGACTGGACCGTCGACCAGGCCATGAGCTTCATCATTTCCGGCGGCGCCGTCGCACCGTCCAGCGTGCCGTTCACCCGCGCCGGCGAACGCACCGGCGAACGCACCGAATGACCCCGGCGCCGATCGAGCGCCCGCTGCAGGACCGCGCGGTCCTGCTGTTCATCGTGCTGGCCGCGTTCTTCTGCGGCAATGCGGTGCTGGCCGAGCTGATCGGGGTGAAGATCTTCGCGCTGGAAGACACCCTGGGCATCGCCCCGCTGAACTGGAACCTGTTCGGCCAGACCGGCTCGCTCAGCTTCACCGCCGGTACCCTGCTGTGGCCGGTGGTGTTCATCATGACCGACACCATCAACGAGTTTTTCGGCAAGCGCGGCGTGCGCTTCATCTCGTGGCTGGCGGTGGTGCTGATCGGCTACGGCTTCCTGTTCGCCTTCGCGGCCATTTCGCTGGCGCCGGCCAGCTGGTGGGTCACGTCGATGGATGGCCACGGTGTGCCCGACTACCAGGCCGCGTTCGCAGCCGTGTTCGGCCAGGGCATGTGGACCATTGCCGGTTCGCTGGTGGCCTTCCTGCTCGGCCAGCTGATCGACGTGGCGGTGTTCCACCGCATCCGCCAGGCCACCGGCGAACGCCACGTGTGGCTGCGTGCGACCGGATCGACCGCGATCTCGCAGGTGGTGGACAGCTTCGTGGTGATCTGGATCGCCTTCGTGCTGGGCCCGCAACACTGGCCGACCTCGCTGTTCCTTGCGGTCGCCAGCGTCAACTACGTGTACAAGATGGGCTTTGCGGTCGCCCTGATTCCGTTGCTGTACCTGATGCGGCGTGCCATCACCCGCTATCTGGGCGCCGATCGCGCGGCGGCACTGCGCGCCGCCGCTGCGGCTGACTGAAGCCCCAGCGCCGCCAAGCTGACTGCGTCTTCACGCTGGCCGTACGCGCGCGGATCGTGCAAGCTCCACGATCTGTGTTCCACGGAAGCTTCTTGATGCCGTATTCCCCCCGCGTCCTGGCCGCTGCCATTGCCGCGTTGTTCCTGTTCAGTGCCGTGCCGTCGGCCGAAGCAGCGAAGAAGAAGGCCAGCCGCCCTGCCGCTGCGCAGACCCGCCAGGCCGCCAAGCCCAAGGCCAGGCCCGCCCGTGCCACCGCACCGGCCCGTGGCAGTTCGGCGCGCCGCGCTGCGCCGCGTCCGGTCGCACCGGCCCGTGCCGTGCCCAAGCAGGTGCAGCTGGAACGGCTGTACGACGAGTACTGGGATGCCTCGATGCGGTTGAACCCGCTGCAGGCCACGTTCCAGGGCGAACCGCGCTACAACGACCAGCTACCCAACATCCTGTCCGCCGCCTGGCGCCAGCAGTCGCACGACTTCACCACGCAGTGGCTGGGCAAGGTCGAAAAACTCGGCAGCGATGGCCTGCAGGGCCAGGACCTGCTCAGTTACGAGATCTTCGTACGTGACGCGCGCGCCTCGCTGGCTGCCGAGCGCTACCCGAGCTGGATGATGCCGATCAGCCAGTACTACAACATCGGCAGCATCATGGCGATCCTCGGCTCCGGCGCGGGCGCGCAGCCGTTCAACACCGTGCAGGACTATGACACCTGGTCGCGCCGCTCGCTCGGCATTCCCGAACTGTTCGACCAGGCCATCGACAACATGCGCCAGGGCATGAAGGCCGGCGTGGTGCAGCCGCGCGACCTGATGGAGAAGGTGCTGCCGCAGCTGGATGCAGTGATCAAGCCGACCGCTGAAGAGAGCATCTTCTGGTCGCCGATCCGCACCATGCCGAACACGATTGCGGCCGAAGACAAGGCGCGCATCAGTGCCGAGTACAAGCGCATGATCGAACTGCGCATCATGCCCGCCTACCGCGCCCTGCGCGGCTTCATCGCCACCGAGTACCTGCCGGCCACGCGCGCCAGCAGCGGCATGGGCGCGCTGCCCGACGGCCAGGCCTGGTACGCCAACCTGATCGTGCAGACCACCGCCAGCGACCAGACCGCCGCGCAGCTGCACGCGCTGGGCGAGCAACGCGTGCAGGAACTGCAGGCACAGATCGCCACGGTGATGAAGGACGCCAAGCTGCGTGGCACGCCGGCAAAGCTGCTGCGCAGCATGCGCAACGATCGCCAGTTCCAGTACAGCGATGCCAATGCACTGATCAGCCGCTACCGCCAGGTGCAGCAGCAGGTCAACGCGCGCCTGCCGCAGGTGCTCGATACGCTGCCGAAGTCCGCGCTGGAGGTACGCGCAGTGGAACCGGAACGGGCGCTGACCGCCGCCGCTGCCGCCTACCAGCCGTCGCCGCCCGGGCAGCCCGGCGTGCTGTACATCAACACCCGCGACCTGCCCAGCCGCAAGCGCTGGAGCGTGCCGGTGCAGTACCTGCATGAAGCGATTCCCGGCCATCACGTGCAACTGGGCCTGCAGCAGGAGCTGGCCAAGCTGCCACGCTTCCGCCGCCTCGGTGGCGATCTCGCCTTCGTCGAAGGCTGGGGCCTGTACGCCGAAACGCTGGGCGAAGATCTCGGCGCCTACACCGATCCCTACGACCGCATCGGCTACCTGTACTCGCGCCTGCTGCGCGCCGCGCGCGTGGTCGCCGACACCGGCGTCAATGCACAGGGCTGGAGCAAGCAGCAGGCCGTGGCCTACCTGCAGAAGACGGTGGACATGAGCAGCGATGACGCCAACGCCGAAGTCGAGCGGATCATGGCCCAGCCCGGCCAGGCACTGTCGAACGTCGCCGGCATGACGACCATCGTTGCCCTGCGCGACAAGGCCAAGGCACGCCAGGGCGCAGCCTTCGATCTGCGCCGCTTCCATGCAGAACTGCTGAAAGACGGCTCGATGCCTCTGGACGTGCTGGACCGCAAGATGGAGCGCTGGATGGCACAGCCGGCCAGCGCTGCGCCCACACTTTCGCCCTGACGCTTCCGGAGCCACCATGCGCCCTGCCGTCGCCCTGTTCGCCGCCGTGCTGGGCCTGCTGCCTCTGGCGGGCGCCGCCGCACCGGTGCTGACCCCACTGGATGCCGGTATCGACGGCCTGATGCAGGCCTACGATGGCCAGGTGCCCGGCGCCGCAGTGCTGGTGCTGCATGACGGGCAGCCGGTGTTCCGCCGTGGCTACGGCCTTGCGGTGGTCGAAGACGGCACCCCGGTCACAGCCGCCAGCAACTTCCGGCTGGCCTCGGTCAGCAAGCAGTTCACCGCCGCGGCGGTGCTGCTGCTGGTGGAAGACGGCCGGCTCGGGCTGGACCAGCCGGCCCGGCAGTGGCTGCCCGAGCTGCCACCGGCTGCAGCGGGCATCACCCTCCGCCACCTGCTCTCGCATACCAGCGGCCTGCTCGACTACGAAGACCTGATGGACCCGGCAGACACGCGGCAGGTACACGATGCCGATGTGCTGGCCCTGCTGTCGCGCCAGGACCGGCTGAACTTCGCGCCGGGCACGCAGTACCGCTACAGCAACAGCGGCTATGCACTGCTGGCACTGATCGTGGGCCGCGCATCCGGCCAGGATTTCGCCGCCTTCCTGCAACAACGCATCTTCCGCCCGCTGGGCATGGCGCATACCGTGGCCCACCAGGACGGCGTGGACACGGTCGCCACACGCGCCTATGGCTACAGCAGGATCGATGGCCGCTGGCAGCGCACCGACCAGAGCACTACCAGCGCTGTACTGGGAGACGGCGGGATCTACTCCTCGCTGGACGACCTGGCCCGCTGGGATGCGGCGCTGTACGACGACCGCCTGCTGTCGAAGGCTTCGCGCCGGGCGATGTTCAGCCCCGCCACACCGACGCCCGAACCGGATGTGCCGCACTACGGCTTCGGCTGGCGCCTGAACGGCCCGGTGCAATGGCACAGCGGCGAGAGCATCGGCTTCCGCAACGTGATCGTGCGCCACCCGGAGAAGCACCTGACCGTGATCGTGCTGACCAACCGCAACGACCCCGAACCCTATCCGCTGGCGCAGAAGATCGCCCAGCGCTGGCTGGACACCCTGCAATGACCCCCGGTTCCGACGCCCTGCTGGGCATCCACCACGCCGCACTGATCTGCAGCGACTACGCCCGCTCGAAGGACTTCTACGTGCGCATCCTCGGCCTGCGCGTGCTGGCCGAGAACCACCGCGCCGCACGCGATTCCTGGAAGCTCGATCTGGCCCTGCCCGACGGCGGCCAGCTGGAACTGTTCTCCTTCCCCTCGCCGCCGCCCCGTCCCAGCCGCCCGGAGGCCCAGGGTCTGCGCCACCTCGCGTTCCGGGTCGCTGCACTGGAACCCTTCATCCAGCGCCTGGCCGCGCATGGTGTCGCCTGCGAACCGATCCGCGTGGACGAATACACCGGCCGACGCTTCACCTTCTTCGCCGACCCCGACGACCTGCCGCTGGAGCTGTACGAAGTCGGTTGAGCGTTTTTCAATCGTGATTCATCCATGCATGGCATGGATCTACGTGTCGACCAAGGTCGACACCCACCAAGAGCAGGCCGTGGCATTCCAACAGATCGCGGAGACCTGTCGAAGGCGGGGTGGGTCCGGTGGCGGGGGCGTGAGCCGCATGGGCCCGAGGCATGCCTCGGGCGGGTTGGGCAGGACGCCCAACCCCGGTCTTGCCGTGTGCGCAGGACTGCGCCCACGAGCAAGCGGCGACCGAGCTTACATGGGTGAGGGCGCTTTGCTTGCGAAGCACTGCTTCGCAAGCGCCCGAACGCACAGCCGCCAGCGGCTGGGCCGGGCCCCGGAGGGGGACTTGCAGCGCCCCCCGCAACCGGACCCACCCCGCCATCCCACGGATAGCCGTCTTTGCTTTTGAGGTTGCCGGCCAGCGGCCGGCACTACCGCAGGTGCAGGGCGCAGCCCTGCAAAGCCCCCCCCTTCCCCATACCCCGCCGAATGGGTATACAGTCGACCCGTACCGGCATCGTGCCGGAATGAACCCTGGGAGGGGACCATGCGCAAGACCTTCAAGACCCTGCTGCTGGCACTGCCGCTGTGCCTGGCCGCGCTCTCGGCGCAGGCCGCCGACGGCGCCGCCGGCCGCTGGAAGACCATCGACGACAAGACCGGCAAGGTGAAGTCGATCGTCGAGATCACCCAGGCCGCCAACGGCACCCTGACCGGCAAGGTGGTCGACATCCTGCACTCGGACAAGGGCCCCAACCCGGTCTGTGACGGCTGTGAAGGCGCCAACAGGAACAAGCCGGTGAAGGGCATGACCATCCTCTGGAACCTGAAGGCCGACGGCGCCAACAAGTGGTCCGGTGGCACCATCCTCGATCCGGCCAATGGCAAGACCTACAAGTCGAAGATGGAACTGCAGCCCGGCGGCACCAGGCTGGACGTGTCCGGCTGCATCGCCTTCATCTGCCGCGCGCAGACCTGGCAGCGCGAATAAGCGCCACGGCCCCGCTTCATCCCCGTGACCCGGCCCCGGCCGGGTCACCTCGTTGCGGGCATGCGATACTCTGCGGTTCCCCTCGGCTTCACCCCGCGACCATGACCCGTACCGCGCTCGTCACCACCGCCCTGCCCTACGCCAACGGCCCGCTGCACCTGGGCCACCTGGTCGGCTACATCCAGGCCGACATCTGGGTGCGTGCGCGGCGAATGAGTGGCGGCAAGGCCTGGTTTGTCTGCGCCGACGATACCCATGGCACGCCGATCATGCTGGCCGCGGAAAAGGCCGGGGTCACCCCGGAAACCTTCATCGCCAACATCCAGGCCAGCCACGAACGTGACTTCGCCGCCTTCGGCGTGGCCTTCGACCACTACGACTCGACCAATTCGGCAGCCAACAAGGCGCTGACCGAGCAGTTCTACCTGAAGCTGGAAGCGGCCGGCCACATCAGCCGCCGTTCGGTGGCGCAGTTCTACGACCCGGCCAAGGGCATGTTCCTGCCCGACCGCTACGTCAAGGGCATCTGCCCGAACTGCGGCAGCCCCGACCAGTACGGCGACAACTGCGAAGTGTGCGGCGCTACCTATGCGCCGACCGACCTGAAGGAACCGCGTTCGGTCATCTCCGGTGCCACGCCGGAAATGCGCGATTCGGAGCACTTCTTCTTCGAGGTGGGTCACTTCGACGCGTTCCTGCGCGAATGGCTGGCCGGCGACGTCGCCCTGCCGGGCGTGAAGGCCAAGCTGGGTGAGTGGCTCAATGCCGAAGGTGGCCTGCGCGCGTGGGACATCTCGCGCGATGCGCCGTACTTCGGCTTCCAGATTCCCGGCCAGCCGGGCAAGTACTTCTATGTCTGGCTGGACGCGCCGATCGGCTACCTGTCCAGCTTCCAGACCCTGTGCGGCAGGATCGGCGAGGACTTCGAAGCGCACCTGCGCGCCGGTACCAGCACCGAGCTGCACCACTTCATCGGCAAGGACATCGTCAACTTCCACGGCCTGTTCTGGCCGGCGGTGCTGCACGGCACTGGTCACCGCGCGCCGACCCGCCTGCACGTCAACGGCTACCTGACCGTGGACGGCGCCAAGATGAGCAAGTCGCGCGGCACCTTCGTGATGGCGCGTACCTTCCTCGATGCCGGCCTGGAACCGGAAGCGCTGCGCTACTACTACGCCGCCAAGTCCGGCGGTGGCGTCGACGATCTCGACCTGAACCTGGGTGACTTCATCGCCCGCGTCAACGCCGACCTGGTCGGCAAGTTCGTCAACCTGGCCAGCCGCTGCGCCGGCTTCATCAGCAAGCGTTTCGACGGCCAGCTGGCCGCGCAGCTGCCCGATGCGGCGCAGTACCAGCGCTTCGTCGACGGCCTGGCGCCGATCCGTGAAGCCTACGAGCGCAACGACCCGGCCGCGGCGATCCGCCTGACCATGGCCCTGGCCGACGAAGCCAACCGCTACATCGACGACGTCAAGCCGTGGGTCATCGCCAAGCAGGAAGGCGCCGACGCGCAGCTGCAGGCCGTGTGCAGCCAGGGCCTGAACCTGTTCCGCGTACTGGTCACCGCCCTAAAGCCGGTGCTGCCGGCCACCGCCGCGCAGGCCGAAGCCTTCCTGGCCGCGCCGGTGAACGACTGGACCGAACTGGCACAGCCGCTGCTGGGCCACCGCATCACCGACTACACCCCGCTGTTCACCCGTATCGACCCGAAGAAGATTGACGCCATGATCGACGCCTCCAAGGACACCCTGCAGCCGGCGGCTGCCGCTGCCCCCGCCGCCAAGCCGGCCGCCCCGGCCCCGGCCCCGGCCAAGGACGAAGCAAAGAGCGCCGACGCGCCGGCCTACATCGGCATCGACGATTTCGCCAAGCTCGACCTGCGCATCGGCAAGGTGCTGGTCTGCGAGTTCGTGGAAGGATCGGACAAGCTGCTGCGCTTCGAGCTGGATGCAGGTGAACTGGGCAAGCGCCAGATCTTCTCCGGTATCCGTGGCAGCTACGGCGAGCCGGAGAAGCTGGTCGGCCGCAGCGTGGTGTTCATCGCCAACCTGGCCCCGCGCAAGATGCGCTTCGGCCTGAGCGAAGGCATGATCCTGTCGGCCGGTTTCGACGGCGGTGCGCTGGCGTTGCTGGACGCCGACAGCGGCGCGCAGCCGGGCATGCCGGTCCGCTGATGCCCGTAGCGGGCGTGGCCTCGGCCGCGCCCGCCGGCAGCATTGGCCAGCGGAGGCAACGCGATGGGAGGCAACGGAATGGAACTGGCGCTGTTCGACTTCGACCACACCGTGACCACCTGCGATACCTATGGCCGTTTCCTGCGCCGCGTGGCCACCGCCGAACAGCTGGCGCAGGCGTGGTGGAAGGTCGGCCCGTGGCTGCTCGCGTACAAGCTGAAGCTGATCTCGGCCGAACGCATCCGCGCGCGCGTCACCCGCCTGACCTTCAGCGACCGCCACAGTGACGACATCGCCACCCTGGCCGCCGGCTTCTCGCGTGAGTTCCTGCCCGACGTGGTGCGCCCGGAAATGCTGGAGCAGATCCGCTGGCACAAGGAACAGCAGCACACCGTGGTGATCGTGTCCGGCTCGCTGGACCTGTACCTGCGGCCGTGGTGCGAGCAGCTGGGCCTGCAGTTGATCTGCAACCGGCTGGAATGTCAGGACGGACGCCTGACCGGCCGTTACGCCGGTGGCGACTGTGGCCCGCGCAAGGTCGAGCACATCCGTCGCCAGTTCGATCTGTCGCGTTACGTGCGCATCCATGCCTACGGTGACAGTTCCGAAGACAAGCCGATGCTGGCGCTGGCCCACGAGCGCTGGTTCCGCGGCAAACCCCTGAAGTAACCCGACGCGCAGCCTTCGCCACGCATGAGCCTGATCCCGCCCCTGACCGAACGCCTCGACCGCCTGCTGCCGCAGACCCAATGCGGGCAATGCGGCTACGACGGTTGCCGACCGTACGCGCAGGCGATGGCGCGCGGCGAGGCAGGCATCGACCGCTGCCCACCCGGTGGCGATGCCGGTGCACGCGCGCTGGCCCAGGTTCTGCGCGTACCGGCGATTCCTTTTGATCGTTCGCGCGGCGAGCACAAGGCGCCGCAGGTGGCGTTGATCGTGGAAGCCGACTGCATCGGCTGCACCAAGTGCATCCAGGCCTGCCCGGTGGACGCCATCGTCGGCGGCGCCAAGTACATGCACACGGTGATCGCCGATCTGTGCACCGGCTGCGAGCTGTGCATCCCGCCGTGCCCGGTGGACTGCATCGAGCTGGTGCCGGCATAGCCACCGGACCAACCGGCGGAGCGGCGGAGCGGCGGGGTAGAGTCGACTGTTAGTTGTGATCTCTCGGTAGGTTGTTCATCCGGGGCATCTTTGGAAAATGGTGGTTACCACACCTATCCAGTCCCCAAAGAGCCCGGATGAACCACCATAAAAATGCCCGTTTGACGCCGTTTAGT